>NZ_CP130610.1:2125311-2428926 GCF_030544485.1 Halomonas sp. HAL1 | reverse complement strand
TTAAAAAGAGTGCTCGACATGCAAACCGTGTCCTTTCTCAATTAAGCTTTCTCAAAGACGACTTCAAGTGCGTGGAGTGGCGAGTTCACTCCAGAAACCGTCGAGTTCAGCGTGGTGGTGGCTTTGATGGCGATAGAGCCGTAGTTCCATCGGCACATCCCAACGGCTATCGCCTGCTCTTACCAGCGTACCTTGAGCAAGCTCTGCGGCCACGTTGCGCTCAGGCAGCCAGCTCATGCCATAGCCAAGCAGCACCAGCTCTTTAATGCCCGCCGCGTAGAGATTTTCACTCTGTGCAGTTAAGTATGTGCTCTGCGGCAACCTAGCCAAATGGGCTTTAACGGCTGAGCCAAGCAAGCCGCGCTTTGGGTAGGCAAGCCAAGGTGCTGGTTGATGGCGCGACCCTGGTAGCAACGCACAGGGTTCTCTCTCTGCATTTAACCCAGTCACCGGTATTAATCTTTCATGACCGATGACCCGGTAGGTGCAGGCACTGGTATCAATATCCAGGTCGCAACGCCCAATCGGCCAGTAGCAGATGGCAAGGTCGCACTCGGCCCGCGCTAACGCTTGAAAATAGTCGTTAGCGACCCAGCCAGTCGCCCGCAAATAGGGCTGTACGCGGTCTTGCCAGCCTGTAGAGGCAAGCCATTCAGGCAAAAAATGCGGCAACAGGCTCTGCGGCGCCGCCACCATAATACGCCGCTGCTGGCCAGCATTGATTTCACGCACTCGGTCTCGCGTAAGCCGCACTCGCTCGGTCACCTGTTCACACAGGGTTAAAAACTCCTCACCAGCGGGCGTGAGCGAGAGGGGTAACGTTTGACGGTTAATCAGCGTTACGCCCATCTCCTCCTCAAGCAATTTAATCCGCCGGGAGAAGGTGGGCTGGGTAACGTGTTGATCATCTGCTGCGCGAGAGAAGTGCCGCGTTCTGGCCAGGGCGATAAAATCTTCTAGCCAGCGAATTTCCATGCTCTACCTCTCAGCGACTTGGCTCGCTGTATTGTAAAGGGGACCCTACTCATAGGCGCCCCTCTTCAACAGCGTGGCATGCGACACGGGTTCCGTCATCCTGTGTTTGCAAAAGAGGAATCTCTTGCTTACAGCGTGCATTAGCATGCGGGCAGCGGCCATGAAACACGCAGCCACTGGGCAAATTAACCGGGGTCGGTACTTCACCGGATAGACGAATATGCTGAGGGCGGTCATCCTTTAAGCGCGGGATCGCCGAGAGCAGCGCTTGGGTGTAAGGGTGGCGCGGCTTTTCAAACAGCGTGGCCGTCGTGGCAATTTCACACACCGTACCCAAGTACATCACCGCCACACGGGTGCCAAAATGCTCGACCACGGCTAAATCGTGAGTGATGAACAGATAGGTCAGGTTGCGCTCTTGCTGAGCTTCCATCAGCAGGTTGAGTACCTGGGCTTGAATCGAGACGTCGAGGGCAGAAATAGGCTCATCGGCGACGATGAATTCAGGATCCACGGCCAGGGCACGGGCAATCGCGATACGCTGACGTTGACCACCCGAGAACTCGTGGCCAAAACGCTTGCCCCAGTCGGGATCAATACCCACTGAGTGCATCACTTCTTCAACCTTTTCGAGGATTTTTGGCCGCTTCCAGTCAGGGTGGTGCAGGCGCAGCGGCTCTTCCAAGGTTTGCTGAATGGTCATGCGTGGGTTAAGCGACGCATAAGGGTTCTGGAAAATCATCTGCATACGCTTGCGATACGGCAGCAACTGACGCGAGCTTAAATTATCGATACGTTGGCCATCGTAGCGAATCTCGCCTTCAGAGGGTGTCAAAAGCCCCATCACCGTACGCGCTACAGTGGACTTACCGCAGCCGGATTCGCCCACCACACACAGTGCTTCACCGCGTTTGATGTCCAGATTCACGCCGTTAATAGCATGGACGTGCTCTTGATGCCGCACCAGCTTGCCGCCCTTGAAGCGCAGTTGATCAAGGAAATCACCCGAGAGAGAGAAGCGCTTTTTCAAATCGCGGATCTGCAGCAACGAATCAGCACTCTCTTCATTCTGACGAGGAGTGGGCATAGGGTTTTCCGTCATGGCCTCAGCGTGCGCACTCATGAGGTTTCCTCCTTCAAACGGCGGTCTTCAAGCATTTCAGCCACCATGTGGCACGCCACGCGGCAATTGCCGGACTCGACAAACTCAGGCACTTGCTGGGTGCAGGCGGGGCGGGGCTGGCCATCGGCGCGATTGATAAAATCGCAGCGTGGATGAAACGCGCAGCCGCTTGGCAGGTTAGAAAGCGATGGCATACTGCCGCGAATCTGGTTGAGCTTTTCGCCTGGCGTTGCCATCTGTGGCAAGGCGTTGATTAGCCCTTGGGTATAGGGGTGCTGCGGGTCATTAATGATTTCCCGTGTCGGCCCTTGCTCAATCACCCGGCCCGCGTACATGACCAGCATGCGTTGGGTGACCTGGCTGACCACGCCCAGGTCGTGGGTGATCAGAATAAGCCCTACGTTGTGCTGCTCACAAAGATCCAGCAGCAGGGCCATGATCTCGGCCTGTATCGTTACATCAAGCGCCGTAGTGGGCTCGTCGGCGATAATGATGTCAGGATCGAGCAGCAGCGCAATGGCGATAATAATCCGCTGGCGCATACCGCCGGATAGCTCGTGAGGGTACTGATCCAAACGCGTTTCCGGTGAGGGAATTTGCACCTGTTGCAGCTTATCCAAGGCAATCGCGCGGGCTTCTTTGGAGGAAATACGCCGGTGTGCTTTCAAACACTCAACCATTTGCGCGCCAATGGAGAGCACTGGGTTGAGCGTCATCATCGGATCTTGGAAGATCATCGAAACACGATTGCCGCGCACTTTGCGCAGGCCGCGCTCAGACATATGGTTGAGCACTTGGCCGTCAAAGTTGACGGTGCCGCCGGCAATAAAGCCTGGCTTGGAAATTAAGTTAAGCAGCGAAAAAGCCGCGACAGATTTACCTGCGCCAGATTCACCGACAATGCCCAAGCGCTCACCGCGCTCAAGGCTGAAACTAATGTCCCGCAAGGCGTGGACTTCACCCTGGCGCAGCGCAAAGCGGACATCAAGATTATTGACTTCAAGTAGTGCCATGGTGTCCTCAGCCTTTGTAGAGTCGTGGGTTCATGACATCGCGCAGCCAGTCACCAAGTAGATTGATCGACAGCACCAGCACGACCAGTACCGCACCAGGAATGAGAGTGATCCACCAGGAGCCGGACTGAATATAGTCAAAGCCTGATTTAATCAACGAGCCCAGAGATGGATGCGTTTCTGGCATCCCAAGCCCCAGAAACGACAGCGCCGCTTCAGAAATAATCGCGTTGGCAATCTGTACGGTCGAGATAACGAAGATCGGCGACATGGTGTTGGGCAACACGTGACGGAACATAATGCGCTTACTGCGCAGCCCCATTACACGGGCAGCATCTACGTACTCTTTGTTTTTCTCTGCCAGCACCGAGGCGCGAACGGTGCGGGCATACTGTGGCCATTCGGCCAGGCCGATAATCAGGATCAGCATCATCACTGCGTATTGGCTATAGAAAGCGCTGCCCATGGTCGCTTTGACCAAAGCGCCTACCACGATAGCGACCATTAGCGTCGAGAAGGAGAGCTGAATATCCGCTAGCCGCATCAATATAGTATCGACACGCCCGCCAAGATAGCCCGCCATCAGGCCGAAAGTGACCCCTAGCAGCGCTTGCAAAATGACCGCGCCAAAGCCGATCAGTAGCGATACGCGTGTGCCGTACAGCACAATTGACCATAAATCACGGCCTTGGGCATCGGTGCCCAAGGCATAGCGATCATCGGCGCCGTCAATCCAGAAGGGCGGCAGTTCAGATGACATGATGTCAATCTGAGCAAGGTCGTAAGGATTGGTTGGCGCCAACAGCGGGGAGGCAAAGGCAGCGATAACCATGCAAATAAACACGGCCAGACAGAGCTGTGCGGTGCGGTCACGCTTGAAGCTGTACCACATATAGGAGTCGCGCACGCGCTCCCAGCGGCCGGGTGAAGCACTCGCTTGTGAAGAATTACTTGTGGTGCTCATGCGGGCTTCCCAGTCAGTTTAACGGTGGGGTTCACCAGACCGTAGATCAGATCCACAATCGTATTGGTGACGACAAAAATAACGCCGACAATCATCAGGTAGGAGACGATGAGCGGAATATCAGCGCGGTTGATCGCATCCAAAAACATCAAACCCATGCCCGGCCATTGGAAAACGGTCTCGGTCAGAATGGTGTACGCCACCATGGTGCCGATCTGTACGCCGCCGACGGTAATCACCGGTAGCATGGTGTTTTTAAGCGCGTGAACAAAATATACGCGGCGCATAGAGATACCCTTGGCGCGGGCGTACTTAACGTACTCCGACTGCAGGACTTCCATCATTTCGGCGCGGATAAGGCGAATAAATAGCGGCAACATGATAGAGGCCAGTGAGACGGCCGGTAATACTAGATGCTGTAAGCCGTTCCAGGTGGCTAAATTGGTATCCCAGTTACCCACCACATTCACCAGATCATAGCCACGGCCAAAGGACGGCATGTTTCCTTCGGTAGAAAAGAAGGCGTTTAACCAAGCGCCCCAGCCGGTACTTTCTGGGAATAGCGTCACGGTAACGCCAATCGCGAAAATTTGAATAAGCACGATCGCGGTTAGAAACACGGGGATTGAAATACCGATGATCGATACACCCATGAATAGTCGTGAAATTGGCGATCGCGGTTTGATCGCGCTGTATACCCCGATAGGTACTGAAAACAGCACAATTATCAGTGTCGCCGCAAATACCAGCTCCAGGGTGGCGGGTAAGTGGCGAGCAATGACTTCTAACGCCGGTTCGCGGTAAAAATACGAGTAGCCAAAATCACCTTGAACGGCATTTTTAGCAAAACGCGCGTATTGCACCAGGAAGGGGTCATTTAGGCCTAAACGCTCGCGAATCTCTTCGCGTTCGCTTTCCGGCACTGATTGGCCGACCATCTGCTGTACGGGGTCACCCAGGTTGTCCTGAATGGCGAAGGCCAACACGCTGATGACAAACATCACCAAAATCGCGTGCATCAGCCGCTTGATTAAAAAGGCAATCATGGCGTACGCCACCTATGTGAAGGGTTCATCAAAGAAAGTAGGGGCATGGTTATTCAAAGTGCTTGCAGGTTCGTGCCGCCAAATAAAAGGCTTCGCTCCCTAAACGCTTAGGGAGCGAAGCATACTGGCAGTTAATATTGCAGTGACTCTTTTGGCACTATGCAATTAATGCGCGATGGACATGATTAGTCGTCGCTGCTTTTAACGACCAAGTCACCCAGGTAAGGGAAGTCGATAGCGTTCACCACCGGCTCGACCTCAACACCATCCGCCGCGGCGTAGGCAAGGTTCTGCCAGTGCAGCATGATGAAACCGACGTCTTCGTAAAGCATAGCTTCGGCTTCACGCAGCATTTCGTTGCGTTTTTCCAGATCCGTTTCGCCATCCGCTTCGGTTACTAGTGCATCAATCTCTTCGTTGCAGTAACTGCCGTAGTTGTACTGACCCGCGCCGGTTTCTTCATCGATACAGAAGGTGAGGTACTGGAAGAAGTTAGCGCTGTCTTCCGTATCGGCGTGCCAGCCGATCATTGCCATATCGGATTCGCGGGTATCGTACTCAGGCCAGTACTGGGCGAGTGGCATGGTGCGTAGATCAACTTTGATGTTGATTTGTGCCAGCATGTTGGCCACTGCTTGGGCAATCTGGGCATCGTTCACGTAGCGGTTGTTGGGGGCGATCATTTCAACGCTGAAGCCCTCTTCATATCCCGCTTCTGCCATTAGCTCTTTGGCGCGTTCGATATCGTAGCGTGGCGTTAAATCAGGGTTGTGGCCTGAGTAACCCTCTGGCGAGAACTGTCCAGCCGGGTTAGCAAACCCACGCATCAAACGGTCTGCAATGCCTTCTTGATTAATAGCCAGATCAACTGCTTGGCGAACGCGGGCGTCTTGGAAGGCTTCTACGCGCTCTTCATTCATTTGGAAGCCAATGATGCGGGTACCGTCTATCTCAATCAGATTGACGCCATCTGCTTCACGGACTCGGTCTAAATCGTTGGGCGGAACGGCATCAATAAAGTCAACGCCGCCAGAAAGCAGTGCCGCAACGCGAGAGGCGTTTTCAGCGATAGGCGTCATGACGATGTTGGATACGTTGCCTTCGCTCTCAGTGTCCCAGTAATCTTCGAAACGTTCGAAATCAACCCGAACGCCTTGGCGACGGTCAGTCACAATGAACGGGCCGGTGCCTGAAACGTTGCGTGAAGCGAAGGAGTTGCCCGCTTTGACGATTTCAGCTTTGTCGCTACCGTCGTCGGTTTCACCCGTATAGAACTCGCTATCCATCGGGAAGATGTACGTAGCAAGGTTGAGCAACAGTGGGTAAGGTTCAGTGGTAACGATCTCAACGGTGTAGTCGTCCACCGCTTCGGCACTGGCAACCGGTTCAAAAATAGCGCGGTAATCAGGGCTTTCTTTCAGGCGTTCAATAGTCCATACCACATCTTTAGCGGTGAATTCGTTACCAGAGTGGAAGGTAACGCCTTCGCGCAGTGTCATGCGCATAGTGGTTTCGTCTACTTGTTCCCATTCGGTGGCTAAGCGCGGCTCAAACTGGAAGTCTTTGGTCCAGCGTACGAGCGGATCGAACGCGAGGTGAGAGAAACGCAGCACGCCACCAGAGAGTTGTTCATGTAAATCGAGCGTTTCAGGGTCGGCAGAGTAACCAATACGAAGGGTTTCAGCACTTGCCGTCATCGGCAGCAATGTCGTACCTGCAACCACTGCACCAATAACAGAAGCCAGTAGGGTTTTCTTGAACGTCATAATTGTTCCCTTGGGTCATTGTTTATTGTTCGTTTTACAGATGCTTTCCCTCGCTAAAGAGCGGAAATACCCGTAAAACAGACACGGTCAGCTTGAAAGATACCTTAATAACATAGGCTAACAACATAGAGACTGCCTGTTGCGTCATACAATCGAAATAATGACAGGCATCATTCATCTGCTACATGACGTGGCTAGTAGCGGCACATTGCGTGCTTATAATTAGACGAAAGTAGTAAGAGAAAAGATAAGCCCGAATAGGCGGAGAAGCCGTATGTGGAAAAAAATCGTCGTGGCAGCTATGGCTTGGTACCTTCCCACCGTAGCTGCCGCCGTTGAACCAACGTTCGGATCCAAGGCAGAGCAGGGCTCAGAGCATGATTTGCCACACAGCTCGGAAATGGCGGCTCAGATCAAAGGCTCGCTAGATGGTGAGTTACGCGAATGGTTTATTTTGAGCCATGGCAATGACTCAAATGCGTCATTTATTGAGTCAGGTGACCATATCACTATGGATATCACAGGGTTTGTTGATGATGAAGCTTGGGAGACTCAAGAAGCGCTGTCTATTAGCCTAGCGATAAGCGAAGGGGAGCTGATCAGCGCCGTGGTGTTACACCCGCTGGGGGACTCGACCTCACCGCCGCTCTACACCTCTGAAGGGGGCGATGTAGAGGTAACGCTGACGCACTATGAGCGGACGAGTCAACGAGTTCACGTGGTTGGCACGATACAGGGCGTGCTGGCGCTACAAATACAGCTAGATGAGCCTCCGAGCCAGGAAGAAACCATTGAGATTGATGTGGCGTTTGATGTGGAGGCGCAAAAAATCGAGTTTTGATACCCGAAACCGACATCTGCCCATTTCGGGTAATACATGACGGTATGACGCTGTTAGTTAGTCAAACTGCTTATGTAACCAGGCATTGATTGTGTCAGATTCGTACATCCATTCTTCCCGGCCATCGTCATGGATAATTTTGAGGCAGGGCACTTTAACTTTCCCCCCGCCTTCCAAGAGCGCCTGCTTATGGTCAGGGTCAAGCTGGACATCGCGCAGTTCAATGTTCAATCCCAGCCGCGCTATCTCTTTGCGTACCTTGATGCAAAACGGGCAGGTGCGGAATTGATACAGGGCCAGCCGCTGGCATGTCTGATCAATAGTGGCTTGCTCTTCAGGCGAGCGTTCAACTGACTTAGGCGTAGAGAGCTTTTCAGAAATCAGCATAAACGGGGCAAGCACTAAGCGAACGCCACGAAAAAAATAGCGGATTAAAATGCGCATCAAAAGGCTCCTTTCGCTGATGGTTAGGCTAATATCAGCGTGCCGAGTGGAAAGAGAGTGATAGTCAACATTGATAAACAGTGGCCGCATCCTGCAACAACTGAAAGGATTTGTCACTTGACGGGTGTTTTGAACCCGTTAATCACAGGGTGGATGCAGTCTCTGAGTGCAACGCTACTTAATGAATGGCTGGTGGGCTTTCTTGGTGTTCGCCAATATTTCGCCCAGCACTTCAACTGGGCACCTGAAGTCAAAGCGCTTTCGAGGCCGCATATTCAGCTGTAATGCAATGGCATCAAGTTCCTCTTGGGTGTGGTGCGACAGATCCGTCCCTTTCGGTAAATACTGCCGTATCAAGCCATTGATGTTTTCATTGCTACCGCGTTGCCATGGGCTGTGAGGGTCACAAAAGTAGATTGCAACACCCGTTGCTTGGGTAATCTGTGCATGCTTAGCCATTTCTCGGCCTTGGTCATACGTCATGCTCTTGCGTGCGGCTAGTGGCATTCGGTTGAGTGCTGCGCTAAATCCCTCAACAGCTGAGGTCGCTGTGGCGTCATGTAATTTGGCGAGGATGACGTAGCCACTGCTGAGTTCAACTAACGTGCCGACGGCAGAGGCATTGTTCTTACCTTTGATTAAATCGCCCTCCCAGTGGCCTGGCATTTCGCGCTTCTCTATCTCCGGTGGACGAAGGTGAATGCTCACCATGTCGGGTATTTGGCCACGGCGATCGACCTGACCACGGCGAGGCTTACGGGTCGATTTGCCTTGGCGCAGGCAGTGAATCAACTCTTTCTTAAGCTGGCCCACAGGCAAGGCGTAAATGGCGTTGTAGACCGTCTCACGGCAGACGTAAGCATCTTCAAAACTGGGCGTCATCATGCGTTTGAGCTTGCCTGCTATTTGTTCTGGAGACAAGCGGTTGCGAAGCATATGAATGACCAGCTCAAAGCGTTCACTCCCCAACAGCAGCTTACGTTTTGGGCGACAAACCATGCGTCGAGCGCAGCGGTGCGTCTGCGCACTATGAGCACAGTAGGCACCTGACTGAGTTTGGTTGCGCCGTACTTCACGGCTGAGGGTAGACGGAGAACGCCTCAACATGTGAGCAATCTGGCGGAGCCTCATGCCTTGCCTGAGGCTTACCTGTATGGTGGCACGTTCTTCGATGCTGAGTTCTGAATAGGACATAAATCCAACACCTTACTAAAATTCTTAGGTGTTGCACTCAGTTTCTGCGGCCAAGCAGTTTATAGCGATGAGTAGATGAGCAAATTGAGTCAGCATGCTAGGCTATTTGGCTATTTTTACGCCATCTTTTGGCTTTTTAATTAAACGTCTTTGCGAATAGTTTATTGGCGAATAACGGGGCGAAAGCCATGCATCTGCATATTATTGGTATCTGCGGCACCTTTATGGGAAGCTTGGCGCTGCTGGCGCGTGAGTTGGGTCATCAGGTAAGCGGCTCTGACCAGCATGTATACCCGCCCATGAGTACCCAGCTTGCTGAAGCGGGTATTATTTTGAAAGAGGGTTACCACGCGGATCACCTCTCGGTAGCACCGGGCATTACGCCCGACCTTGTGATAGTCGGTAACGCGATGTCGCGCGGTAATGAAGAGGTGGAGGCACTACTTAATAGTGGCCTGCCATACACCTCAGGCGCGCAGTGGTTGGCAGAGCACGTATTGCCTGGTCGACGAGTGATTGCGGTAGCAGGTACCCATGGAAAGACGACCACTGCGAGTATATTGGCGTGGTTATTAGAAAGCGGCGGATTAACGCCAGGGTTCCTAATCGGTGGTGTACCGCGTAATTTTGGTGTATCGGCGCGTTTAGGCGATCCGCGGGCACCGTTTGTAGTGGAAGCTGACGAGTACGACACGGCCTTCTTCGATAAGCGGTCCAAGTTCGTTCATTACCGCCCGCATATCGCGATACTCAATAACCTTGAGTTTGATCACGCGGATATATTCCCTGATCTGGCCGCGATTGAGCGCCAGTTCCATCATTTAGTGCGTACCGTGCCCAGCCAAGGCCAACTTTTAGTGGCTGATGAGCAGCCCGCTCTTGAGCGTGTGCTTGCCCAGGGCGCTTGGACTCCGGTCGCTCATTTTGGTGACCAAGCCACGAGTGAATGGCAGCTTACCCTTGAGCGTGACGATGCCAGCCGTTTCCAGGTGCTTCATTGTGGTGGCGAGCCCGTCCAGGATCAAAGCGGCCAAGACGAAGATGGTGTCGTTGAATGGTCTCTCACCGGTGAGCATAACGCTCGTAATGCGTTGGCAGCGTTGGCGGCAGCCAACGTGTGTGGGGTTGATTTAGTCCGTGGTTGTGCAGCGCTGGCGCGTTTTGAAACCCCCAGAAGGCGGCAGGAAGTGCGCGGTGAAATCAATGGTATTCAGGTCATTGATGATTTTGCCCACCACCCCACGGCAATTGCCGCCACGCTTAAAGGGTTGCGCGCGGCGACCACCAAGGGGCGGTTGCTGGCAGTCATTGAGCCGCGCTCCAATACAATGCGCTTGGGCGCACTGCGCGAACGTTTGGTTGAGAGCGTGGCTGACGCTGATAGTGTGTTTTGGTTTCAGCCCGTTGGGCTGGATTGGTCAATGGAGGAGCTGGTAGCCACTCAGGGGACGCGTGCGCAGCTGCATAATGACATCGATAAATTGGTGGCGGCGGTGGTCAAGCAAGCGTCACCATTGGACCGTATTGTAGTGATGTCTAATGGTGGTTTTGAGGGTGTGCATGAGCGCTTGCTGGCCGCTTTGACGACTGCCCAAAAAGCCGCCGCCAACGAGGGGCATGTGTGACCAATCAAATTGAACCGCTATTCAAAAAGCCAATTACCGTCGCACTTACCGGTGCCTCTGGGGCACAGTACGGACTACGACTGATTGATGTGCTGGTCGCAGCGGGCCATGAAGTGTGGGTGATGATTTCCAAAGCAGCACACATGGTGATTGCCACCGAAACGGATATCGAACTGCCAGCGCAGCCTCAGCGGTTAGCTCAGGTGTTAAGTGAGCGTAGCGGTGCCCAGCCAGGGCAAATTCGCTGCTTTGGGCGCGAAGATTGGATGGCACCAGTGGCTTCAGGCTCCGGTGCGCCATCGGCAATGGTGGTGTGCCCGTGCTCAACGGGAACACTGTCGGCGGTAGCCACCGGAGCAAGCAATAATCTGATTGAGCGGGCGGCCGATGTTGCAATTAAGGAGCGCCGTACGCTGGTGTTAGTGCCTCGTGAAAGTCCGTTTTCCCCCATTCATCTTGAGCACATGCTGGCATTAAGCCGCCTGGGCGTGGTCATCTTGCCAGCGGCGCCGGGGTTTTATCATCGCCCACAAGGTATTGAGGATCTAATCGATTTTATTGTGGCGCGTATCCTAAACCAGTTGGGAATCGAGCATTCGCTGATGCCTCGCTGGGGTGAGGTGGAAAGCACAGCAAACCCCTCATCAACTAAGGATAACTAATCTATGATGTCGTGGGCGACGCTCTCGGTTTTTGTACCAACGTTTTTGTTTGTCTCGCTTACCCCAGGCATGTGCATGACACTTGCTATGGTGCTGGGTATGACCCAAGGCGTTAAGCGTACGCTGTGGATGATGATGGGCGAGCTGTTCGGCGTCGGCTTGGTAGCGGCAGCAGCGGGTGCTGGGGTGGCGGCGCTAATGTTACGCCAGCCAGAACTGTTTGTGCTGTTCAAATGGGTGGGCGGCGCCTATTTAGGCTATTTGGGCATTATGATGTGGCGTTCCCGCGGACGAATGGCAATACCTAGCGAGTTGGATGCTGGCCCACCAGCCAGTCGGCTACAGCTAGCGACGCAAGGCTTTGTGACCGCGGTAGCAAACCCCAAGGGGTGGGCGTTTTTTATGGTACTACTGCCACCTTTTTTAGACAGTAATCGCCCATTGCCAGGCCAGCTCAGCCTGCTGATTGCGGTCATTTTAACCATCGAGTTCGCTAGCATGCTGGTCTACGCCACTGGGGGTAAAACGCTACGTAATGTGCTCGGCAAGAGCGGCAATGTGCGCTTACTTAACCGTATCGCTGGCACGTTGATGATAGGGGTTGGGCTCTGGCTTGCCCTTGGTTGAACAAAACGGTGTTAGTGCTTTAAACCGGCGGCAAAAAACCGATGCGGGCGCTGAGAAGTACCAATGATGCCACGCTGAGTAGAGGCCAAGGGCATGGCCGTAGGCTTGGCCGAGGCTGCTGCTGCCAATGCAGCAGGGTTAGTGCGCAGACAACTAAGCCTAACAGCGCGCCTCCCACCAGGTCGCTAAACCAGTGCACACCCACCACCAGTCTCGATAATGCCATAGGCAGTGCAAGCGCAAGTGCACACCAATAGGCCAAAAAGCGCTTATGGCGAGGCATTTCGGCTGCAATAAACGCTGCTGTCAGACCAAATAGCACCACAGCGGTGGATGTATGCGCGCTTGGGTAGGAAAAAGAGCCCATCAGGTAGTCCGGTGTGTCAGGGCGGGCACGTCCAAACAACCCTTTGCCAATAATGTTAAGCAGCGCGACCCCTGCAAAGGCGCTGCCCCAGTGCCGTAGGGCATCCCAGCGTTTGCCTAACAGTAGCCACACCGCCCATGGCAGCGCGAACGCGATAATGCCAAAGGTGTCGCCAATTTTTGCAAAAACATTCCCTACGCTGTAAGAAATATCGCCGTGCAGCCCTGTAAACAGCCGATGAATAAAAATATCCATATCCAGTGGGCCGTTTTCGCCGATAACCATTAACGTCCAGCCCGAGAGGCTACCAAGTGCTATGACCAACAGCAGCAGGGAGGCTAATGGGACATCTCCAGATTGGCTCATTGCTAGCCAGGGACGCCGTAGCAGTGGCAGCCGGCGAGCAGTACCGGCGATCATCCGGTAAAGTCGCCCATGCCGTGTGGCTTGATGGCGGCCCCATGAAAAAATAACCGCGAGAGCGACAACAATAACGGCCAGTATCAGTAAGGCGGCTTCAAGGCCTGGTGGTAGATTCAAATGGTGCTGCCAAGTGCGGCCTAGTAAGTAGCCGGGTAGAATATAAGCAGGTGCCCACAGGGCTGCCGAGGTTAGATTGGCCCAAATGAAAGTGTGCGGCGGCATGCGCATCATGCCTGCCACCAAAGGGATAATAGGTCTTACAGGGCCTACAAAGCGGCCGATAAAAACCGACCATATACCGTAGCGCTCAAAGAAGCGTGACCCTCTTCCCAGCCACTCGGGATGCTGAGACAGTGGCCAACGCTGGGTAACTTGATCGCGATGTCTATAGCCGAGCAAAAAGCTGATGCCGTCACCTATAACAGCCCCTATAAAGGCCGCACCAATCAGCCATGCCAAGGTAATATCCTGATGTCCTGCCATAGAGGCCGTTGAGGTGATTAACACCACGCCAGGTACTAGCAAGCCCACTAGTGCAAGCGATTCCACTAATGCAATGACCAGCACCAAGCAAAGTAGTAGTAGGGGCGATGGCGTTAATGAGAGGAGCATATCGGCTAGCGGCACATACTTCTCCGGCGACAAATGAGGGGGGCTAACAATAAATTAAACGTTGGAGAGTGACGCGCCGCGTGCTTCCAGGCGCTTTAAATAGCGCTCAAAGCTTTCTGCTCGACTGGGTAAGCAGGCCGCAATACGTGCTTCAAGCTGGCCAGTTTCCACCAGCACGCGCTCAGAAAGAGCTCGCTGTAAGCGCTCGCGAACCAATAGTGCGCCGCTTTCACTGGTGTCTGGCAGAACCAGCCAAAACGTAGCGTTATCGGCGCGACCCAGGACATCATGGTCACGGCAGCGGCTATTCACTTCGCTACATAGTGCGCCTAATAGAGCCGTCTGGGCGCGATGGCCAAATTGCTCTGCGGCCATATCCAGCTGCGGCAAGTGCACTACTAGCACCGCTAGCTGTTGATTGAGCATGGCTGCACGCTGGAATTCGCTATTTAAGCGTTCTTTCAGCGTATCAATGTGATAGGCGTTGCAGTCGCTATCGTTTGGGTCAGTCGCCCGAAGCAAAGCACGGCGACGGGCGTGTTCCCAGCGAGGTAGCGCAAGGAGCAGCGTTAAGGCGGCATAGCCGACAATAATCGCGGGTGGCGCAGCGGCGACGGAGGGAAGCAGCCACCATAAGGGGCCAATAGCAACATTGATCAGTAACGCAGCCCACAACGGTAACAATAAAAAAGTGGCGGTAACGGGCAGGCCAAGCCAAATGGGCGATGCCCCAGGGTGGTAGTAAAAAGCACTAAGTACCACCGAGTAAGTACTGCAAAGCAATATGATGCGCGGCAGATAACTTTTCAGCCCTTGCCCGATATGCATGAGTAACGCTGACATGAGCAGCAGGGTCATGAACGTAGGGATCAGCAGGTCGCGGTAGTCACCCATGGCATATAGCCAAAGCGCATAACCCGCCATTAGCGCAATGCTGGCGGCGTAGGCGAGCGTCATCAACCGCTTGGGAATATGGTGCTCGGTCATATTGTCTCTCGTGCTCGCTCAGCCGGTAACTTACTCATCTCACATACCGATAGGGTTGCCGGTTCGATATCGATCAATTCAAGGTATTCACTCGTGATATTGTCGGGTAAATCGGCGAGCAGCAAGCTGCGTCGTTGAGTGGCTTCTTTCGGTGAACGTGCGAGAAGCAGGGTGACCAGCGTCGTACTGCTTAAACGGTACACGTTTTCAAAATCATGCGTTAATCCACACAGTTTTTGTGCGGTTGGCCAAAGTTGATGACGTTTGACGTGCAGTATAAATACTTCTGCATGAATGCCTTCACGCTCACAGCGCGTTTGTTCGCGGGCAATGTCGCGCAGTAATTGTTCACCGGCCCATAAATTGAGCCCTGGAATCAAGCGTAAGCGTTGGCGAATAGAGCCGTTCATATCAATAAGCTGCTGTGCTCTGGAGAGGGCCAGCAAGCCAAGCACGAACAGGCAGCAGAGCAGCAGAATAAATTCAGACTTTTCCAGTTGGGGCGCCACCAGAACAGAGCTAACCAATGCGGCGCTGAGGTGAAACGCCGCCACCCAATTATTTTGTGGCAGCATCAGCATGGCGGCCCAGGCCCAAATCAAAATGCTGTGCCGTTCAGGAGCAGCCGCAATTAACGCGACCAGCAGCACGCCCGGCACAAGCTGCCATGGCAACCCTCGCGAGCGTCGGTGACTGAAGTCGAGCATTAGAGCGGTAATAAATAGCCAGCCGACTGAAAGCCACAGCACGAGTGCTGCAGCGGGCGGCGTAGAGGGCGTCCAAAGCGCCAAAGCAACGGCAGCCGCTAAAAGGTTGGCACGTAGTAAGCGTATTTTGTACTTGCTTTGCATGGTGACTTACTATTCGTCCTGAATAACCAGAAATATCTGAGCAAGTGGGTGAGCGTATTATGAACAACGTACGCGACACATATTAGCGCCTTAATCATCCTCAGTATAACGTCGAAATGGCGTAACATAAGCACAAACGTAAAAACGGCTGCACAATCATGCCATTCAAAGATATTGGGTTATCATTTCATAACCACTGAACAGCGTACCTCGACCCTGCTTAGGGCATTATTCACTTTAGATTTTAATCTTGGTAGTTATTCTGAACACTCGGCTTGAATACATGGCTTGAGTACTGGAATTTCATATTTGAACTTAGCACGCACGATGCCGCATGGAGACACTATGAGCGTTTCAACATCGTTCCAAGAAGAGGCCCATCAGCACCTAGCGTCTGGAGACGTGCCCGCCTATATGCAGGCGTTGGGTCAGGCGGCACGCCGCGCAGCCAGTGAGCTACGCCGGGCGGATACGGGATTGAAAAACAGTGCCCTGATGGCAATGGCGCAGCGTTTGGCAGAAGCGCGTGGGCGCATTCTAGATGCCAATGCTGAGGATTTGCAGCGTGGCCGCCAGAACGGCTTAGAGAGCGCGCTGTTAGACCGTTTAGCGCTAAACGATGCTCGAATCGACGCCATGATTGAAGGGCTTCAGCAAGTAGCGAGCTTGCCAGACCCAGTGGGCGAGATTAGTGATATGCGTTACCGACCCAGCGGGATTCAGGTTGGCAAAATGCGCGTGCCACTAGGCGTTATTGGCATTATTTATGAGTCGCGCCCTAACGTGACGCTGGAAGCCGCTAGCCTGTGTCTAAAATCGGGTAATGCCTGTATTTTGCGTGGCGGTTCAGAAGCCAGCGCCTCAAATGCTGCGATTAGTGCCTGTATTCAAGCAGGGCTTGCGGATGTAGGTCTGCCAGCAGGTAGTGTTCAGGTGGTAGCAACCACCGACCGGGCGGCAGTAGGCGCCATGATTAGCATGCCGGAATATGTCGATGTCATTATTCCCCGTGGTGGGAAATCGCTGATTGAGCGTATTACCCGTGAGTCGCGCGTACCGGTTATCAAACACCTTGACGGGGTTTGTCATGTTTATATCGATACCACCGCTGACCCTGCCAAGGCCTTAGCCATCGCCGTCAATGCGAAAACCCATCGCTACGGCACTTGTAACACCATGGAGACACTGCTGGTCGATGCGCCGATTGCTGATTTACTGTTACCCGAGCTAGCACGTGCCTATGCTGAACATGAGGTGGAACTGCGTGGTTGTGAGCGTACTCAGGCACTGTTACCTCAGGCTATCGCAGCCGATGAGGCGGATTGGTACGCTGAGTACTTAGCCCCGGTCCTGGCGATTAAAGTGGTCGATGGGGTTGATGAAGCGATCGCCCATATCGAACAGTACGGCTCACACCACACCGACGCGATTGTGACCCAAGATTATTCACTGGCGCGACGCTTTATGGCGGAAGTGGATTCGAGCTCGGTCATCGTTAATGCCTCGACTCGCTTTGCTGACGGTTTTGAGTATGGCTTGGGCGCTGAGATTGGGATTTCAACCGACAAGCTGCATGCCCGCGGGCCGGTAGGGTTAGAGGGCTTAACCACCCAGAAGTACGTCGTATTCGGTGATGGCCAAGTGCGTGAATAAGGGGGCGGTGTGAGTCTAAAGTTTCAGCGTATCGGAATGTTGGGGGGCACTTTTGACCCCATTCACTTGGGGCATTTACGCAGTGCTGTGGAGTTGCATGAGGCGCTGTCGCTTGATCAGCTACATATGATACCTGCTCAGCAGCCCCCTTTGCGGGATCAGCCCCAGGTGTCAGCGCGGCAACGGTTGGCGCTCTTAAAGGCAGGTATCGGTGACACGCCTGGCTTGTTGGCTGATGATCGCGAGCTGATGCGTGACGGCCCCTCCTACAGCACCGATACGCTTGTCGAGCTGCGTGCGGAGTATGGTGAGCATGCGCGCTTGGTCATGGCGATTGGTTTCGATGCTTTTTTGCGGCTTACACAATGGCATCAACCGGCGCGCATATTTGAGTTTGCCCATTTGGTGGTTATTGCTCGTCCAGGCTATGGCGATCCATTGCCAGCACCATTAATGGAACTGGTAGAGCATCGGGTAGTCGATAGCGTAGAGGAATTAATGCAGCGGTCATGTGGGGGCTTTTTGTCGCTTGAATTGCCATCGTTAATGGCCATTTCAGCGACCTATATTCGAAAGCGGCTAGAAGCGGGTAAAAGCGTGCGCTATTTGGTGCCGCCCCCCGTTGAACAGGCTATTGCGCACTACGGACTTTACCAGCAGTGTGAATAGCGCTGGCAGTCGTCAAATAAGCCGTTACAATGGCCGGCTTTATTGACCGATTACCCCATGAGGTTGTCTTTAGGAGTCATGCACATCGATACATTGAAAACTCTAGCGGTTGACGCGCTAGAAGAACTGAAAGCACGCGACATTACGCAGTTAGATGTTGCTAAATTAACCGAGGTCACCGACCTCATGTTGATTGCCAGTGGTACGTCGACCCGTCACGTCGCTGCTCTGGCGCAAAACGTAGTGGAAAAAGCCAAGGCTGCAGGACTTGGCCCTTTGGGCGTGGAAGGTGGTGATAACGCCGACTGGGTGCTGGTCGACCTGGGTGACATTGTGGTTCACGTCATGATGCCTGAGGCGCGCACGCTCTATGATTTGGAGCGGCTATGGGCCGATCTGCCGACGGATTCGGGCGCGATTGGTGAGTCGCTTGAGCGCTTTCAAGAGCGAGCCGGCATGTCATGAAAATCCGGCTGTTAGCGGTGGGAAGCAAAATGCCTGGGTGGGTAGAAGAGGGCGTGGAGACCTACCGTAAGCGGCTTCCGAGAGATTTCAATCTCGAGATCGAAGAAATTACCCTCGGCCAACGTGGCAAAAATGCAGATATCGCGAAAGCGCGCGCCCAGGAGGCGCAGCGTATTCGCGATAAGTTGCGTGGCGACGAATACGTGGTAGCACTGGAAGTGAAAGGTAAGCCATGGACCACCGAGCAGTTGGCACAAGAAGCTGACGCTTGGCGCATGGCTGGGCGGGATATTGCTTTGCTTGTAGGTGGGCCAGACGGGCTTGAGCCTTCGCTCTCAGCCGCGGCCGACAAAACCTGGTCAATCTCTCCACTGACGCTACCACATCCACTGGTACGAATTATGCTGGCCGAGCAGCTCTACCGTGCCTGGACACTATTAGTGGGTCACCCTTATCACCGTTAACGGCTGAATGGTAAGCCATTACTGTTTGTGTCCTGTTGCGCCTTTTGTTTGATTTGAGAGTCTTCGTTGCCATGCTCAAGCGCCCCAACACGCTAAAAAACTCCGAGCAAGAACTGCGTATTTTTCGTGTTAGAGCGCTGCTCGCCGTGTTGGTGGTGTTGACCCTTGCCAGCTTGTTAACGGGGCGGCTAATTTATTTACAGATCGTCCAGCACGACATGTATAGCACGCGCTCTGAAAATAACCGGGTTCGCGTCGAACCGCTGCCGCCTAATCGGGGGTTAATTTACGATCGTAATGGCGTACTGTTAGCCGAAAACCGTCCAACCTATAACCTGACCCTCGTCCGCGAGCGCGTCGATAATCTGGATGAAACGCTGGCGCTGCTAGTAGAGCTTCTTGAGCTACCTGAAGAAGAGATTGAAGCGTTTAACGTGCGCTCACGCCAGCGTCAACGACCTTTCCAGCCAGCGCTGCTTACCAGTGATCTAAGCGAAGACCAAATTGCCCGTTTGGCAGTTAACCGCCACCGATTGCCAGGGGTGGAGATAGAGGCACAGCCGCTGCGGTTTTATCCGGATGCCGAAATAATGGCCCATGCGCTAGGTTACGTTGGTCGTATTAATGCTGAAGAGATGGAAACGCTGGATGCAGGCCGTTACGCGGGTACTCACTTTATCGGTAAAACCGGCATTGAACGTTTTTACGAAGAAGAACTTCACGGTGAGGCGGGTTTACGCAAAGTGGAAACGAACGCCCGCGGAAGAGTGCTACGAGAGCTAGGGCGCACTGACCCGGTGCCTGGGAAGAATTTAACATTGACGCTGGATAAGTCCCTCCAAATGTTGGCTTATGAATTGTTAGATGGTCGTCGCGGTTCTATCGTCGCTATTGTGCCAGCTACGGGTGAGATTCTTGCTATGGTCTCGACACCGGGTTTTGACAGTAATCAATTTGTCACCGGCATTGATGTGGCTTCTTATCGTGGTTTGCAGGAGGATCTCGATTTACCGCTCTTTAACCGTGCTATCCGTGGCCATTATCCTCCTGGCTCTACTATTAAGCCCTTTCTAGCGCTGGCCGGGTTGGTGAAAGGCGTCATTACCCCTGATAGCACGATTAATGACCCCGGTTATTATCAGTTACCCAACGACTCCCGCCGTTACCGCAACTGGTTGCGCTGGGGGCACGGTCGTGTCGATATGGAGCGTTCCCTGGCTGTTTCCAATAACACTTACTACTACACCTTGGCACATGATTTAGGTATCGATAATCTCCATGAACAGATGAGTAATTTTGGTTTTGGTCAGCGTGTCGCCCATGACGTGCAAGGAGAAAGCAGCGCATTGATGCCCTCGCGTGATTGGAAACGAGGACGCTTTAACCAGCCTTGGTATCCCGGTGAGACCCTTTCCGTGGGGATTGGGCAAGGCTACTGGCAGGTGACGCCTTTGCAGCTAGCCAGCGCCACTGCAACGCTGGCCAATCGCGGCCACTGGGTGAAGCCGCGCTTGGCGCGTCAGATTGGCGATTCCCCTGTCCCCCGTGACCTGCCCGATACCTTGGATGACATTCAGTTAGCCAATGATAACTGGTGGAACCGGGTGTTCAGCGGTATGGAGAAGGTGATTAGTGGCACCGAAGGGACAGCGCGTCGAACTGGCGTGGGCCTTGAGTACCGCATGGGCGGCAAGTCAGGCACTGCACAGGTGTTTTCGCTGGGCCAGGACCAACGCTATAACGCTGATGAGTTAGCGGAGCGGCTCCGTGACCACGCGCTGTTTATGGCCTTTGCACCGCTGGAAGACCCTCAGATTGCGGTATCCGTTATTGTTGAAAACGCAGGCGGCGGCAGTACACACGCGGCTCATTTGGCGCGTGCTATGACGGATGCCTGGTTACTTGAGGATGAAGCGCCGGACGTAGAAGAAGTACGCGAAGTGTTAGAAGAAGATAACGCCAACGTGGAGGGTAACTAACCCATGCCTTGGCATTATCTAGCGCGTTCTATGCGTGGTTACCCTGTTCGCCCGCCCGAAAGCGGCATCGCCCGGCGTAAAAGTATTTGGGAGCGAATCCATCTAGACCCCTGGCTGCTTGGCTTGCTAATGGTATTGATGGGCAGTGGTTTGATCGTTCTTTATAGCGCTTCTGGGCAATCCATTGATGCCGTGATTGCTCAGGGCGTACGGTTTTGCATCGCTCTGGTGGTAATGGTGATCATTGCCCAGTTTTCACCTTCAACTTTTTTGCGCTTCGCTCCGCTAGCCTATGGCATCGGGGTTGCCATGCTGGTTGCCGTTGATGTATTCGGTGATGTGGGTATGGGCGCTAAACGCTGGTTGGTCATTCCTGGCGTCATACGCTTTCAACCCTCGGAAATGATGAAACTGGCAGCCCCGTTAATGGTGGCGGCCTATCTTAATCGCTGTGAGTTGCCGCCGCGTCTGCGCGATATACTGGTGTGTGGGGTTATCATTGGCGTACCCGTCGTGCTGACGGCTATTCAGCCTGACTTGGGAACCTCATTGCTAGTAGCCAGTGCTGCTCTTATCGTGGTTCTGCTGGCAGGTTTGTCGTGGCGGTTGATCGGGTTTATTACGGCGTTGGGGGCTGCCGGGGTGCCGGTGTTATGGATGAATATGCATAACTACCAGCGTCAGCGCGTGTTGACTTTTTTGAACCCTGAAAGCGACCCACTGGGTTCTGGCTGGAATATCATTCAGTCAACCACCGCCATCGGTAGCGGTGGATTGTGGGGGAAAGGGTGGCTGCAGGGTACCCAGTCCCAGTTAGAGTTTTTGCCAGAGCGGCATACGGATTTCATTATTGCCGTTTTAGGCGAAGAGTTTGGTTTAGTGGGTATGCTGGTGCTGTTGTGTCTGTATCTATTAATCGTGAGCCGTGGAGTATGGATGGCAAGCGCTGCCCAGGATACCTTTGGTCGCTTAGTCGCAGGCAGTATCATCCTCACCTTTTTTATCTATGTATTTGTCAATATGGGCATGGTGAGTGGCATTCTGCCTGTCGTGGGTGTGCCGCTACCGTTGGTTAGCTTTGGCGGCACCTCAAGCGTGACCTTGTTGGCGGGTTTCGGTATTCTCATGTCCATACATGCTCATCGTCGGCTGCTGTCGCGCTAGCAAAGTTGCCCAGCCCAAACATATAGTTCAGACGCCTGTGTTGCTCGGCAATGGAGAACTCAGGAATAGATGATTCTGGAATTAATCGTTTTGGGATAAAGAGCTCAGGAGTGGAGAGTTAATGAACAAGGTTCAAGGGAAGACGAGCCGCTATTGTTTGGCAGCCATGATGTGCTGGGTAACGCCCATATCAATTGCTGATGAGCCTTCTGAGGGTGGCCAGCAAGCTGCACCACAGCACTTTGCACCTCAGCAAAATGCTGACAGCCAAGCGCTGATGGAAGAGCTAGTTGAGCAAGGGGTGCCACAAACGTGGCTGGAAGAGGCGCTCGGGCAGGCTAATTATACCCAAAGTGTATTGGACGCTATGGAAGGGGCCGCCGAGCGACGTTTAAAGTGGCATGAGTATCGCGCTATTTTCATGACCCAGCAGCGCATTGAGGAGGGCGTTGAATTTATCGATGCGCATGCTGACGCCTTGGCGCGAGCCGAAAGTACCTATGGTGTTCCCGCTGAAATAATTACCGCTATTATTGGCGTTGAAACTTACTACGGCCGTCATAAAGGCCAGCACCGTGTATTGGATTCGCTAGCCACGCTGGCGTTTCATCACCCGGTGAGAGGCGCTTTTTTTCGGGGTGAGCTGGCAGCATTTTTACGTATAGCGTATGAGCAGCAGGTTGACCCTACTGGGCTACGCGGCTCTTATGCAGGTGCCATGGGCTATCCGCAGTTTATCCCCACCAGTTACCAAGCCTATGCAGTAGATTTTGATGACGATGGCCGTCGCGATCTGTGGGAAAACCCAGTCGATGCGATTGGTAGTGTCGCTAATTACTTTGCCGAGCATAACTGGAAACCAGGGGCTGATATTTATCACCAGGCCACTGGGCCAGACGAATTGCCTAAGGAGCTATTACAGGAACTCTCGTTTAACCAAACGTCGCCTCCTGCAGTGAGTGTTGCTCAACTTGCCGTGCATGGACTGACGCCTAATGAGTCTCTTGATAGTGAATTGTTGGTCGTGCCATTGGCACTTGAGTTCGCTGATGGCGAGATTCACTATCGGTTTGGCGAGTATAATTTTTATGTGATTACTCGCTATAACCATAGTCACCTGTATGCCATGGCTGTAGCCGAGTTGGCAGAAGAGATCGCCGCACTGCACGATAAGCTGCATGAGGACGAGGTATGAATAGCAAACTGACGATAACCAGGCGTGCTGGCGGGGTAATCGCCTTGCTGGCGCTGGTCAGTGGCTGTGCTAGCAACGATACCCAGCGTATTGATGTGCCTAGCTCGGCCAATCAAGCCGCTGCCCCCAGTTCATCGGTCGCTACGAGTGACGGTCGTTATGCCATGAGTGGAGATGCCTACCCACTTGAGCCGCCGGATGTTACCAAAGTGCCCGATGCAGAGCCGCGCGTTGAGCAGCCCTCTCGAGGCGGCAACCGCTCAACCTATGAGGTGTGGGGTAAAACCTACCATGTGCTGCCCGATGCCACAGGCTATGAAAAACGTGGTACGGCCTCTTGGTACGGTGAAAAATTCCATGGCTATGCGACCTCAAATGGCGAAATTTACGACATGTATAAAATGTCGGCAGCTCACCGTTCGCTGCCCTTACCCACGTTTGCTCGGGTAACCAGCTTGGATAACGGGCAATCAGTAATTGTCAGGGTCAATGATCGCGGTCCGTTTCATAGTGACCGTGAAATAGATCTCTCGTATGCGGCAGCGGCACGATTGGGTTTTCTCGACAATGGCACCGGCGCCGTTAAAGTTGAAGCGATCAACCCTGAACAGTGGCTAGCCGAGCGTGGTCGAGGGGGGAGTGGTTCGTCCCAGCAGGCAAGCGCTCCGGAGCCGAGGCAAGTTGCTTCAAGCGCTCCGTCGGTTGTTGCCCGGCAAATGGCGTCTAATGTTTCGGTATCTAATTCTTCAATGCCTGCTGCGCCCTCACAAGCATCGATATCTCAGCCAACGCCAAGCCAAGGCGGAACAGGTGACGCCGTTTACCTACAAATTGCTGCTCTCGGTAACCCGGAAGGCGCACAGCAGTTGCAACAGCGTTTGCAGGTTGAACAGCCCCATGACGTACGTATTATGAGTGATGCCGACGTCTACCGTGTGCAAGTAGGCCCCATTAGGCCTGGGCAGGAGACGCAAGCACGTGAAACGCTGCGTCAAGCAGGGTTCCCCCAGGTCTTTGTTGTGCGATAATTAGCACCCTATTTATTTCTTGTGGCGCGTTTTACGCGCCGCCCTGTTTTTAAAAAGCTTTACAAGTAAGCTTTCAAGTAAGTGAGACTGACGTTATGAACGTGTTTACATCCATTGGTCGCTCTGCACGCCTGTGCCTTTTTGCTGCAATGGCGACGGCTGCTATTCCTGCCAGCGCACAGCAAGTTCCTCAGCCGGTTATTCCGCAGCCGCAAACCATTATTCCTGCGGCCCCTCAGTTAGCGGCGAGTTCGTGGATACTCATGGATGCCAACAGCGGTCGCATATTGGCGGAGCATAATTCGGATGAACGCCTTCCACCAGCGAGTTTGACCAAGCTGATGACGGCCTATTTGGTTGAGCGTGAGCTTGATCGCGGCACTATTAATCTGACTGACATGATTAATATTAGTGAGAACGCGTGGCGTACCGGCGGCTCTAAAATGTTTATCGAAGTGGGTGATCAAGTTTCAGTAGATGACCTTCTTCATGGAATCATTATTGTGTCGGGTAACGATGCCAGTGTCGCCATGGCTGAGCATTTAGCGGGTGGAGAAACGCCCTTTGCCGATCTGATGAACCAACATGCGACTCGGCTGGGCATGAATAATACAAATTTCCAAAATGCCACGGGGTTGCCGGGGGATAATCACTACTCAACTGCCCACGATATGGCGCGCTTATCCCAGCATATTATTAATGATTACCCCGACCACTATGAAATCTACTCTCAGCGCACTTTCTCTTATGGCGGCATCGACCAGCCTAACCGTAACCGTCTGCTGTGGCGCGATCCTTCGGTCGATGGCCTAAAAACCGGCTGGACAACGGAGGCGGGTTTCTGCCTAGTCTCATCGGCTAAGCGTGATGATATGCGCTTGATTTCGGTTGTGATGGGCACCACCTCTGATGAAGCGCGTGCTCAGGAAACGCAAAAGCTGCTCAGCTATGGTTTTCGCTTTTTTGAAACCATGAAGCTCTACGAGCGTGGTGCTGTTCTGGCAACGCCGCGTGTGTGGGGTGGCGACATTAACGAATTACGCGTGGGCGTCGATGAAGAGGTCTTTATGACCTTGCCGCGTAACCGTAATGAAGAGCTGCGTGCGCGCCTTAATCTGAATCCAGATCTACAGGCCCCGATTGCTATTGGTGACGAGGTCGGCACCCTTGAAGTTCATCTGGGCGACGAGGTGGTCGGTGAACGGCGACTGGTGGCCCTGGAAAACATTGAAGAGGGCGGTCTCTTTAAGCGTTTGTTTGATCAGGTGCAGCGCTTTTTTAGTGGCCTAATCAGCAACTTTACCGACTAAATATTGATTAGGTTTAAGCCGTTGGTTTTCTTTTTTGCAATGATGGGGTTGCTATGAAAAAAGGTACGCCACAGGGACTGCGTGATTTGCGCCAACCAGCGGTTCAAGAGCCGCCTAAAATCACTTTTCCTTGTGATTACTCGTTAAAGGTCGTCGGCGATGCTGCTGAAGACTTTCCTGCTTGTGTGTGCCAGGTCATTGTGCGCCATGCGCCTGATTTCGACGCTACGACAATGCAGGTAGTTGATAGCCGTAATGGTCGTTTCCAATCGGTTCGTGTGGTGATTAGAGCGACCGGAGAGCAGCACATTAAAGGGCTGTTTGAGGCGCTAAAAGCCACCGGCCGTGTCCATATGGTGGTGTAAGCGTGAGCGACGCCGTGCCAATCAGGCTGCATTACTTAGGGCGCCAACCCTATCTTCCTGTTTGGGAGGCAATGCGTGCGCTGACCGATACGCGCGATGCCAATACCCCTGATCAGTTCTGGTTGGTCGAGCACGATCCTGTGTTTACTCAAGGGCAGGCAGGCAAGCCAGAGCATTTGCTTTTGCCCGGCGATATTCCGGTAGTGCATACGGATAGGGGCGGGCAGGTGACCTACCACGGCCCTGGGCAAGTGGTGCTGTATCCGTTGCTGGATGTACGACGAGGTAAAATTGGCGTGCGCGATTTAGTTACTGCATTGGAGAATGCGGTAATTGATGTTTTAAGCAGCTATGGGGTAAGCGCGCGTGCGCGCCCCGATGCGCCAGGGGTCTATGTCATGACAGCGGCGGGTGAGGCCAAAATTGCCTCATTAGGTCTACGTATTCGGCGTGGTGCAAGCTTTCATGGCGTGGCATTAAATGTCGATGGCGATCTAGCGCCTTTTTTACGAATTAACCCCTGCGGTTATGCAGGTATGCCCATGGTGAGGTTGGCCGATTTTACGGCACTGCCAAGTGATCATCGGGTCGGAGAGCAGTTGGCGAAAGCGCTAGCCAAACGGCTAAATCGTGAATTAGTCAGTGTAGATAGCTCGCCCCTGTAAAAAGGGAGCCACTGGCTCCCCGTTTCAGCAAACTCTATAGCGCTAGAGTTAGGCCTATCCTACGTTTAGCGCTGGAATAATGTTGGGATTCGCTTCTTGTTCCTGACCAGGAATTGCAGCGGGTGAGGCGAGCCCCAGGTTGTTCTTTTCAAACACGCGATCAGCGCGATAGCTGGAGCGCACCAGCGGGCCCGAAGGCACTTCCATAAAGCCTTTCTCCAAACCGATCACGCGGTAGCGGTCAAACTCTTCTGGCGTTACCCAGCGCTCTACCGACAAGTGATTTTTGGTTGGACGCAGATATTGACCAAGCGTGACGATATCGACACCGATTTCACGCAGATCATCAAAAGTCTGCAAAATCTCTTCGTCAGTTTCCCCCAGCCCCAGCATCAAACTGGTTTTGGTGATGATGTCAGGACGGTAGCGCTTGGCATGGGCAAGCACATCAAGCGTTTTACGATAACCGGCTCGCCGATCGCGTACACGGCCTGTTAATCGTTCAACGGTTTCAACATTTTGGGCAAATACTTGTAACCCAGAATCAACAACGCGCTCAATAGCACTCAGCTCGCCATCGAAGTCAGGCGTTAAGGCTTCCACGACTACTTCAGGCGTGCGCGCTTTAATGGCACTAATACAGTTGGCATAGTGCGATGCACCGCCATCGTCGAGATCGTCACGGTCTACCGAGGTGAGCACGATGTAACGAAGGCCCATTAACTCCACAGACTTCGCGGTGTTTTCAGGTTCTTCATGATCGAGCCAGCCTTGTGGGTTGCCGGTATCTACCGCGCAGAATCGACAGGCGCGGGTGCATACTGACCCCATAAGCATGATGGTCGCCGTACCGTTGCTCCAGCACTCGCCCATATTGGGGCAATGAGATTCAGCGCAAACGGTGCTCAGTCGGTGAGTGGCGACGTTTTTCTTGACCGCCTCAAAGCGCTCCCCTCCAGGGATCTGTGCGCGCAGCCACTTGGGCTTGCGTTCAAGAGAAGGGGCTTCTGCCTGCGCTTTGCGCTGCTTCATGCCATCCTTGATCACCGACATGCCATGTTCATTACGGAATTTTTCACCGCTAGACACGCGTTGCGGAGGGATATTGCTCATAGGGACAGAGCCTCTCTTTTGTGCGGTAGGCCAAGTACGTTTGCGGGCGTTAAGCCCTTACAAGACCTGCCAATTGATACCTGATTAATTAATACGAAGTGAATCCGATATTTCATCGTGCTAATAGCTACTAATGTAACATATCTCACTGTCAACAGGACACCGCATGACCCTAGGGCGCAAGCATTGGCAGGCAAGCGACGCCGTGGCTCGGTAACGGGCTTGAAGGCGCTTGAAAGTGGCGGCGATAATCGGGTAAGTGCTCACGGATAAAGCTTAAGAAAAGCTCTGCCACCGGTGTGGGAAAACGTTTCCGCGCATACACCGTGCACCAGGATCGGTGGATCGGGAAATCGGGAAGCCCAAGCTCAAAAAGTAACCCTTGCTCAAGTTCAAGCTGTACCGCCAAGCGGGGGAGAACGGCAACGCCTAAGTGGGCCATGACTCCGCCTTTAATTGCTTCATTGGTGCCCAGCTCAATACAGTGGGGAAGGGCGACCTGCTGATTGGCGGCCATTTGTTCAAAGGCATTGCGCACGCCAGAGCCTGGCTCGCGCATCAATACGTAGTGGCGTGCAAAGTCTGCCAGAGAGGGCTCTGGCATGGAAAGCAAGGGGTGTTCCGGCCAAACCACCGCGATTAATTCATTATCAAGAATTGGCATCACTACTAAGCGATCATCCTCTGGCACCATCGCCATAATAACGAGATCGTCCTGCTGCTCAGTCAACCGCTCTAGGGCTTGGCTGCGGTTGCATACCTTTAAGCGAACGTGCACCTCTGGGTAGTGAGCACGGAAGCGGGCGAGTAAGTAAGGCACCACATATTGAGCCGAGGATACTGCCGCAATATTAAGTTCGCCGCTTATTTTGCCGTTAATGTCCGATAGGTTCATTTCCAGACGTGAAAGCTGACCAAAAATTTCTCGTGTCGAATGGGCGAGCGTGTCGGCGGCGGGAAGTGTGTGGAGCGTTTTGCCCGCGTAGTTAAAAAGCGGCTGACCCAGTGCCAGCTCAAGCTGGCGTATTTGTGCGCTCACCGCGGGCTGAGTAAGTCCCAGCTGCTCAGCTGCGCGAGAATAAGAGCGTTGCCGGTGCACCGCCTGGAAGACCTGTAGTTGCCGAAATGTAAGGCGATTGAGCAGAGTAGGGGATGACATAGCAACCTCATAGTGAACACCCTTTAATGTCGCTAGGACTAATGCCAAATACAGGCTTTATCGTCAGCGCAACGCATGCTAACACTGAATCTTTGGCGCTGCTTAAAGAGAGCTATGTCACCCCATTAGTCGTAATTATTAGGGGTAAAGATCGACGTCACGCACGTAGTGGCCTAAACTATATTGCATTGCAGCATCCTGATTGCTGCCCGGTTTGATGCCGGCGCATCATCCCAATGGGAGAACCTATGAACTTTCTCGCCAATCCTTTGCTCTCCACCAGCGCTTTTACTGACGCCTGGCTAAAGCAACAAAATGGTTCCACAGCGTTGCCAAGTAGTGAAACGATCGCTTCCTTGTTCGACCCATTTGGGTTTGGACGGGCGGCTTTCGGTTACTGGCGCGATAGCATGGAGCGTAGCGTTTTGTACCTGGACGTTATGCGCGAGCGTGGTAATCAGTACCTTGAGCATATGGAGCAAACCAAGCCCAGTGTGTTGGGGTTTGATACCGAAGTGCTGATGGATGGACGGACGCTACCGCAGCCAACTAACTATGAACTGCTGCGCGTACTGCCCCATGAAGGGACTGAAACTGACCTACAAAAACGTCCTTTTGTAGTGATCGACCCGCGAGCGGGGCATGGGCCAGGGATTGGTGGCTTTAAGCCAGACAGCGAGTTGGGGGTGGCGCTAAAAGCGGGGCATCCCTGCTACTTTATTGGTTTTTTACCTTTTCCTGAGCCGGGTCAAACCGTCGAGGATGTAGTTGATTCAGAAATTGCATTTCTACGCCATGTAATCGAGCTTCACCCCGAAACCACCGAAAAGCCAATGGTGGTGGGCAATTGCCAAGCAGGCTGGCAAATCATGATGGCGGCCGCACTAGAGCCAGATGTGTTTGGGCCGATCCTTATTGCCGGTGCGCCGCTTTCTTATTGGGCGGGCGAGCATGGTAAAGCCCCAATGCGTTATACGGGCGGTATGACCGGGGGTAGTTGGATTACGGCACTCACTAGCGATATTGGCAATGGCCTGTTTGACGGGGCGTGGCTGGTGCAGAATTTTGAGCGCCTCAACCCGGCTAATACCTACTGGAAAAAACAGTATCACCTTTACGATAACATCGATACAGAAGCAGGCCGATACCTCGACTTTGAACGCTGGTGGGGCGGTCACGTCCTGTTGGGCGGTGAAGAAATTCAATATATTGTCGATAATCTGTTTGTTGGCAATCGACTTTCTACCGCGCAGTTGGTGACTCGTGATGGGCGCCGAATCGACCTACGGAATGTGCGCTCACCGATCGTGGTGTTCTGTTCTCGTGGGGACGATATTACCCCGCCGCCGCAAGCGTTGGGCTGGATTCGTGATTTATATGAAAACACAGATGACATCATCGCCAACGAGCAAACTATCGTCTATTGCCAGCATGATACTACCGGCCACCTAGGTATATTTGTTTCGGGTAGCGTGTCGCGCAAAGAGCATACCGAATTCACTGCCAATATGGATTACATCGACGTACTACCGTCTGGGCTGTACGAAACCTCCATATCCCCGGCGGAAAAGGGCGCAGATGCTGACCTGTTCGAGCGTGATTATCTGCTCGAATTTATGCCGCGTAACTTTGAAGAGTTAGATCAGGCAGTGATGCACAAGCCTGAGGATGATCGTCGCTTTGCCACCGTGGCGCGTATATCAGAAATTAATTTGGGGCTGTATCGGATATTTATGCAGCCCTGGCTAAAAGCTATTATGACGCCGGAAGCTGCCCGCTTTATTCGTCGTATGCACCCGATCCGGCTGGGCTACAAACTGCTTTCCGACCGTAACCCGCTTTCCGTGCCGTTACCGGTAATGGCAGAAGCGGTGCGTAAAAATCGTCACCCTGTGTCTCAAGATAATCTGTTTAAAGCACTTGAAACCATGGGCTCTGACCAGTTGGTTGCAAGCCTCAATGCAGTGCGCGACTTACGCGATAGTAGCACCGAAAAAATGTTTATGGATATTTACGGCCAGCCGCTGTTGCAGGCCGCCGTGGGCCTTTATGGCGATGCCCATGTGCATCGCCGCCGCCCCGGGGCTGAGCCCGAGCACCGCCGCTTCATGGAGCAGCGTCAGGAAGCGCTGCGTGAGAAGATTACCCACGGCGGTGCGCATGAAGCGGTTATGCGCTCGCTGATCTACGTGCTCGGCGGTGCTCCAGCCACGGATGAGCGTAACTTTAAGCGGTTACGCGCCTCCCGTGCCGAGCTTGAGCCAGGCATAGAGCTGAGTGAATTTAAACGCCTAGTGCGCGAGCAGTTCTTTATCTTGAAGCTGGATCGTGAGCAAGCACTGAATGCACTGCCTATTTTGCTCAAGGGTAATAGCAACGACGATATCGATGGTTATATTAGCCATCTTGAGCACGTGTTTGCCGCCAGTGGCGAGCTTACGGAGCATGCTGCAAATCGCTTTGTTCAGATAAAGGCGCTTTTTGATCAGGCACGGACTAGCAAAAAGGAAACACCTGCTTCTCCTAACGCTGCCAAGACAAAGGCGAAAACACCAGCAAAGTCACAAACCGCCAAGACTGGTGTGGTTGGTAAAGCTGATAAAGAAGGTATTAAACCAGAAGCTACCAAACCGAAAGCTGCTAAATCAGAAGCTATCAAACCCAAGCAGGAAGCTGTTAAATCGGAAGGAGCTAGTCAGGCAAAAGCTAATGCAGAAGAAGCTAATCCAAAAGCAGCTAAGCTAACCTCTGTTGAGTCCTCGGCTGTGCCTGACAAAGCAGAGGGAAAAGCCACTACACCCTCTGCAACCGATGAGGAAAGCACCAAGTCAACAGTGAAATCTGACAGTGCTAACGGCGGTAGTAAGCCTTCTGACAAACGCTAAAACAGTGCGTTAGCTTACAGCGCCCCCGCCTATATGGTGGGGGCGCTTTGTTTGTCTGTGTGCCTTTTGGGTTGCCGTAATGCCAGTGGCAGTCTAGTGTCTAGCTACTCTTTGTCTGAAATCTACGGATTCTTCCTACGGCTTGGTTGCTACTGGCGCTTAGCCAAGGGCTGGGGTAGGGTAGGCGCATTTTTTCATCCGTATCTTTGTTAATGGGCTGTTTCATCCCGGCGATACGGCACCGAATTTAGAGCACGTGCTAGACAGCCCGTGCATTAGGAAAGTGGAGCACTATGGGCAAGTCACTGGTCATCGTCGAGTCGCCGGCTAAAGCGAAGACGATTAACAAATATCTCGGCAACGATTTCATCGTGAAGTCGAGCGTGGGTCACATTCGTGACCTGCCGACCAGCGGCTCAGGTAAGGCTGCCTCCGACCCTAAGGAGCGCGCGCGCCAAGCCGCAGCGACACGCAAGATGTCGGCGGAAGAGAAGGTGGAATATAAGAAGCGTAAGAGCCAGGATCAGCTGATTCGGCGGATGGGCATTGACCCCAATAATGGCTGGGAAGCGCGCTATGAAGTGCTGCCAGGCAAAGAGAAAGTGGTGGCTGAGCTGAAAAAGTTGGCTGAGAAAGCCGACGCTGTCTATCTCGCAACGGATTTGGATCGCGAGGGGGAAGCCATTGCCTGGCACCTGCGTGAGACTATCGGTGGAGACGACAGTCGCTATAAGCGCGTGGTGTTTAACGAAATTACCAAAAATGCCATTCAGGACGCGTTCAAAGCGCCGGGCGCGCTAAATATTCCCCGGGTGGAAGCACAGCAAGCTAGGCGTTTCCTGGATCGCGTGGTGGGCTTTATGCTTTCGCCTTTGCTGTGGGCGAAAGTAGCACGCGGCTTATCGGCTGGCCGTGTACAGTCAGTCGCGGTACGTCTAATTGTTGAGCGCGAGCGAGAAATTCGCGCCTTTATTCCCGAAGAGTTCTGGGATGTGCATGCGGATTTGGCCTCCCCCGAGGGTGAGCTGGTGCGTTTTGCCCTGGCTCGTCAGGATGGCAAAGCCTTTAGGCCCACGTCTGAAAAAGACACCCTGGCGCGCATTGAGCAGCTTAGAAAAGCCAAACTTGCGATTACTTCGCGGGAAGATAAGCCCACCAGTTCCAAGCCGACAGCGCCCTTTATTACCTCTACGCTACAGCAGGCCGCGAGTGGCCGGTTAGGGTTTTCTGTTAAGAAGACCATGACCATGGCCCAGCGTCTGTATGAAGCGGGCTATATCACCTATATGCGTACTGACTCCACCAATCTTTCAAAAGATGCAGTGGAAGGCGTGCGCAGTTATATCGGCGAAGAGTTTGGCGAACGCTATCTGCCTGAAGCACCTAATCGTTACAGCAGCAAAGAGAGTGCTCAAGAAGCCCACGAAGCGATTCGCCCCTCCAGCGTTGAACGCAAAGCATCAGACCTGTCCGGCATGGAGCGCGATGCAGAGCGCCTCTACGAGCTAATCTGGCGCCAGTTTGTGGCTTGCCAGATGACGCCTGCTGAGTACCTGTCCAGCACGCTTAGCGTCGAGGTTGATGGGTATGAGCTGCGTGCTAAAGGGCGCGTGCTTAAATTTGATGGTTATACGCGGGTGATGAAGCCCAGCGGTAAAAATGAAGATCAGACCCTGCCTGACTTGCCTAAAGGCACGCCGATGGCGTTGGAAGCACTCGATCCTCAGCAGCACTTTACCAAACCTGCACCGCGTTACACCGAAGCAAGCTTGGTGAAAGAGCTTGAGAAGCAGGGGATTGGTCGTCCTTCTACCTATGCATCGATTATCTCCACGATTCAGGATCGCGGCTATGTGAAGCTTGAAAACCGCCGCTTTTATGCCGAGAAGCTTGGCGATATCGTTACCGAGCGGCTGAAAGAGTCCTTCCCTGATTTGATGGATTTCTCTTTCACTGCACGCATGGAAGATAGTCTTGATGAAGTCGCCGAAGGCGAGCGTAACTGGCAGGCTTTGCTAGATGCTTTCTACGGCGAGTTTCGTGAAGAGCTAGCCAAGGCGGAGAGCGAAGATGGTATGCGGCCCAATCAGCCGGTGCCCACCAATATTGACTGCCCGAAATGTGGCCGCCATATGCAAATTCGCACCGCTTCAACAGGCGTGTTCCTGGGCTGTAGCGGCTACAATTTGCCGCCAAAAGAGCGCTGCAAGACCACCATCGACCTGATCCCAGGTGAAGAAGCGGTAGCGGAAGACGCGGGCGAAGAGGCCGAAACTAATGCACTGCGTGCTAAGCGTCGCTGCACCAAGTGTGGCACGGCAATGGACAACTACCTGATTGATGAAACGCGCAAACTGCACATTTGTGGCAACAGCCCTGACTGTGATGGCTACGAAGTGGAAAGCGGTAAATTCAAGATTAAGGGCTATGACGGTCCTGTGATCGAGTGCGATAAGTGTGGCTCTGAGATGCAGTTGAAATCAGGTCGCTTCGGTAAGTATTTTGGCTGCACCAATAGCGAGTGTAAAAACACTCGCAAATTATTGAAGAGTGGCGAAGTGGCACCGCCAAAAATGGATCCAATCCCGATGCCGGAGCTGGCGTGTCAAAAAGTGGACGACCATTACGTGCTGCGCGATGGCGCGAGTGGCCTATTTTTGGCGGCGAGCAAATTTCCTAAAAATCGCGAAACGCGGCCGCCGCTGGTGAAAGAGCTGAAAGCGCATGCCGAAGAGCTGCCTGAGAAGTACCATTTTATTCTCAAAGCGCCTAGCGAAGACCCCGATGGTCGCCCCGCTCAAATCCGTTATTCGCGTAAGACGAAAGAGCAGTTTGTAATGACTGACGAAGAGGGCAAAGCCACCGGCTGGAAGGCCATGTTTGAGGCTGGCAAATGGCACGTGGAGGATAAGCGCAAGTGAATGCACGCTCGCGGACCAATCAGTTACTCTACCAAGCGGAGCTGTTAGCCATTATGCCAGCGGGGGAGGATGAGCATGCCCCCTCGCGGCAGATGGCACTGGAGGAGGGCGCGTTGGCGCTCTTTGAGCTGGCGTTAGAGTCGCTTTTACGGGAAGTCACAGAGCATGCTCGCTTGCCAGAGCATCGCTGGCATGTATTGTTATCTCAGCAAGGCCCGGCTTTGGCAGAGCTACAGCGCCTGCGCGACTTAAACGCTCAGCCGGAAAGTTGGTTGAATTGGCTGACGGGTCAGCTTGAACGCCTACATAGCGATGAAGGTGCTGCGCGGCGTACTACTCATAATCCCGCTATGATTAAGGTGGATAGTCAAGCGAGTTTGCCTCAGCAATTGCTGGATAACCTTCAGGCCGCAAAGCGCGAAATAAGTGCTCTGCGTGAAACCAGCCTGGAGTGGTAAAAGGCTCGATTTTACCCGCTGGTCAAGTAAGCACCACGAAAAGGAGATCATGATGCGCTATAACCAAGTTAAAGATTTAGTCGAATGGGCGGCAGGCTTTCACGCGCGAATGGCGCGTCAATACAGCGAGGCCGCTGATAAAGCCGACAATGAACGCTTAAAAATGGGATTAGATTATCTCGCCAGCCGTGAATTGAAGATGAAAACGGGTCTTGAAGACTTGTTCCATGACGGTACGGATCATTCTGAGGTGCTGGAGACGTGGTTCGACGAGTCGAGCGAATTTCCCGAACCACCAGAACTGGATCGAATTGCGGAGCAAACCGTTACAGGCTCCATAGAAGATGCCATGAAAACAGCCACCACCGCCCATGAGCGTTTGCAGGCGTTGTACAAGCATCGTGCCGCACGTTCGAGAATTGAACCCGAAGCAGAGTTCTTTGATTCGCTAGCTGAAGGGCATAATTCTGAAATACGCCACATGATGGCGAGTATGGAAGAGTTGCAGGGCGTTTAATGAGTATGTGCCACTGGCGAGTACATCATCGCTTCGGGACGACCCAAAGCGATACTATGACGAAATTACTTACGGCGGATGTGGGAATAAGGTATAACAGCCACCCTATGCGTTTAGTTGGTCAACCACAGGCTACTATGTTTCGAGAGCTGTCATGTTTTTAATCAATCGCCGTCGATTTTTAGCTATGGTGCTGAGCTTGCCAGCGGTTGCTAGCGCTGCTGTCACTGCACCTAACCAGGCTGCTCCCTCTGACCTTATCGAAACAATGCTTACGCGCGCCCATGTGCCGCGCCATAGCAATGAGCTGTGGGTACTGATTGATGATCAAGAGGCTACACTCAGTGTGTTCCGTGGTAATACGCTTTTGGAGCGCTATGCACCCATATCCCTAGGGCGTGCAGGGGCGAAGACTCAGCGCGTTCGTGGCGATAACGTGACGCCTAAGGGTGAGTTTCGTATCAATCGTTTTAATTACGAAAGCCAGTGGCGTACGTTTATGGGGATTGATTTCCCAACGCCAGCCCATGCACGCATGGCGCTTGAAAAAGGTATTTATTCCCAAACCGATTATGAAGATTACTTCGACTACTACCGACGTAACGGTCAACCACCGCAAAATACTGCCCTGGGTGGGGCGATTGGGATTCATGGCTTGGGTAGCGCGGACCCCGATATTCATGGTCGCTATCATTGGACTCAAGGGTGTGTCGCCGTTACCAACGAGCAAATTGATCGCTTGGCATCGCTAGTGGGTGTTGGCACCCGTGTAGTGATCCGTTAAGCTAATGCCGTTGAAGGAAGTTCGAGGTTTTAAACAAGTGGCTATAGACAACCGCTGTAGTCTATTATAAAACAGCGTTTGACTTGCGAGCATCGCAAAACAAGTCACTGTAAAGAACCTGCACCGCAGGTAGACAAATTTAAGCTAAGTACGTTAGTAAAGTGCGTAGCCTTATTTTTGTCATACCCTTAATGTAGTACCCAAGGACGACTCAAGGAGAACATTATGACTTTGAAAACTACTCTGAAGATGACTGCTGCTGCCGCTTCTCTGGCAATTCTTGCTGGTTGTGCTTCTACCGGCGCGCTGGAAGAAGTCCGCATGACTGCAGAATCTGCACAGGCTGACGCTGCAGAAGCACGCAGCATGGCTTCACAAGCTATGAACACTGCAAACCAAGCCCAGCGCGATGCGCAGGCTGCTCTGCAGATGTCTGAGCAGAACCGTGAAGAAATGAACCGCATGTTCCAGCGTTCCATGCAGAAGTAATTCTGCTTGGAGCTGCTGGGGAGTCAATAGGCTCTTTCAGCGGTTGCTGTATGCAAGTCGTAGTTGGTAAAGATATTAGGCAAGTAGTTTTTGCCGCTAGCTACGCAAAAAACCCCGCCTCGGCGGGGTTTTTTGTTACTGCCGTATCAGCGTATTAAGTTTCTTCTTCGCCATTAGTTGCAGCGCTGAGCTCAACTTCGTTAATCAGCTCAACAGGTTCGGGCTCTGGCGCCGGTGCTGGCGCTTGTGGGCCATGCAGGGCAATAAAGCGGCCATCGGGGGCTTCAACGGCCCGCTGTATCTGTTCGGCATCTATTTCAATGTCATTGTCAGTCAGCTCAGTGACGCGCTCTACGGCATTTAACAGAGGTTCAAAGCCTTCCACGTTCTCTTCCAGCTGCGGAAATGACTGCACAAACAGCGTGCCGTCGGAAGCCCAGCCTGCTTTAAATGGCGCATCCATCAAATTAACCTGCGTACCGCTCGGTAAGCGCTCGTAAAGCGATTTGATATCCTCAGGGTACATACGGATACAGCCGCGGCTAACGCGCATACCGACGCCATCAGGGCGGTTGGTGCCATGTATTAGATAGCTCGGCATGGCCAATAGAATCGCATGCTCGCCCAATGGGTTGTCAGGACCTGCTGGTACCACGGACGGCGCTGGTTCACCACGTTCAGCTGCTTCACGACGCATGGAGGAGGGGGGCGCCCAGGCAGGGTCTTTAACTTTAACGGTGGTGCGGGTAATGCCCACAGGCGTTGCGAACTCTTCACGTCCCACGCTGACCGGGTAGGTTTCAACGATGCCGGGTTTATCAGCAGGGTAATAGTAGAGACGTAGCTCTGAAAGGTTCACCACCACCCCTTCGCGTGGGGCAGGCGGCAGAATGTACTTAGCGGGAATCACTACCTCGGTACCCACGCCAGGCACCCACAAGCTGACATCGGGGTTGGCCATGCGAATTTCTTCATAGCCAATGTTATGACGACGGGCGATATCAATCAGCGTCTGTTTGGGGTCTTCGACCACAACCGTGTAGTTCTCACCAATAATGTCACCGCTTTCGGGTAGGCGGAAGTGACCACGAGGCAGTTCATCTTGGTCAGCAACCTGAGCGGCGCTGTCGACAGCGTCAATGCTGATTTCCTGTGCTTGCTGCTGCTCTTGGTTCTGGTTCTTCTCCTGCTCCTGCTCCTGCTCCTGCTCCTGCTCCTGCTTCTGCTCCTGCTCTTGAGCTAACTCTTGGGTTTGGCTGTCGGCCTGCTCGGCAGCAGATTGCGCAAAAGCAGGGCTCGCCAAGCTTGCGGCGAGTAGCACTGCCAAGCTGGTGGGGCCCCAGAGGGTAAAGGTGTCGCGAATGTTCATGGTCATTCCTAATATGTTAATTCACTGCTGATGCGCGTCGTTGGGCCACTGATGTTAATCCACGAGGTGGGTTAACTAGGGCATGGCTACTGTCAAGTTTGCCCCAAGCGTCACGCCGCCGCTACTTTTTGATTAAGCGTGCTAAGTAGGTTTTCAAGCTGTTGGAAGCGCTTGTCGACGCTTTCCATAGGCAATTCAAATCTTAATGTGTCAGAGCCGTCCAAGCGGTAGTGCTTCGGAGAGGTCTGAATGAGCGTCACCAGGGTCAGAGGATCTACTTGAGTCGAGCTATCAAACAGTACACGCCCACGGCTCTCGCCTGCTTCAATCTTGCTGATCCCCAGCTGCTCTGCACGATGGCGAAGCTTGGTCTGACGGATAAGATTCTTGAGCGGTGCAGGCAGTAAGCCAAAACGATCAATAAGCTCAACCTGCAGCTCTTTGAGCTCGCCATCGCTTTGAGTATTGGCAATTCGCTTATATATCACCAGACGTTGCTGCACATCATGAATATAGTCATTGGGGATCAATGCAGGCAGGTTAAGGCTAATTTCCACGCCAGTATTGAAGGGTGCATCGATATTGGGTGTTTTACCCGCGCGAATGGCCTTCACTGCCCGGTCAAGCATCTCCATGTACAGTGTATAGCCAATGGTTTCCATCTGGCCGCTCTGTTCATCACCCAGTAGTTCGCCCGCCCCGCGTATTTCCATGTCGTGGCTGGCCAGGGTGAAGCCAGCGCCTAAGTCATCCGAAGCGCTAATGGCTTCCAGTCGTTTGATGGCATCACGGGTCATCGCTTTAGGTGGCGGTGTCAGCAGGTAAGCATAAGCCTGGTGGTGGCTACGGCCAACTCGGCCCCGCAGCTGGTGAAGTTGTGCCAAGCCAAACTTGTCAGCGCGTTCGATAATGATGGTGTTAGCGCTAGGCACATCAATACCGGTTTCAATAATGGTTGAGCATACCAGCACATTAAAACGGCGATGATAGAAGTCCGACATGATGCGTTCGAGGCTGCGCTCAGGCAGTTGGCCGTGGGCAACCGCTACCCGCGCTTCAGGAATCAGCTCACGGATTTTTTCGGCACTGTTCTCAATGGTTTTGACTTCGTTATGCAGCACATACACCTGCCCACCGCGCAGTATCTCACGTAGCAGAGCTTCTTTAATGATGCTGGCATCATGCTGTTGAACGAAGGTTTTAACCGACAGGCGACGGGCGGGCGGGGTAGCGATAATCGACAAATCCCGGATGCCACTCATCGCCATGTTTAGCGTCCGCGGAATAGGCGTCGCCGTTAGTGTCAAAATATCGACTTCAGCGCGCAGCGTTTTGAGCTTCTCTTTTTGCGCTACCCCAAAGCGGTGCTCTTCATCAATGATGAGGAGTCCCATTTTGGGTAGCTCAACGCTTTTAGAGAGCAGTTTATGGGTGCCAATCACTATATCGGTTTGGCCGCTTTTAACACTCTCTAATGTTTGAGTGACCTCTTTGCCGCTAGTAAAGCGGGAGATCAGGCCAATATTGACGGCGGTGTCGGCAAAGCGATCGCGGAAATTCTCGAAATGCTGGCGCGCCAGCAGCGTGGTAGGCACCAGGACCACTACTTGGCGACCTGATTGTACGGCGATAAATGCCGCGCGCATGGCCACTTCGGTTTTGCCGAAGCCTACGTCACCACATACCACACGATCCATGGGCTGCGGCGACGTCATGTCGCTGATCACCGCTTCAATGGCTGCGTGCTGATCGGGAGTCTCCTCGAAGGGGAAGTTGCTCGCAAAGCGAACATACTCATCGCCTGGCGTTTCGTAAACCACGCCCTGTTGAGCTTCCCTTCGAGCGTAAACATCCAAAAGTTCAGCGGCGGTATCGCGAATCTTCTCGGCGGCTTTGCGACGGGCTTTTTCCCACTGATCGGAACCCAGCTTATGCAGCGGCGCCAGTTCATCACCGGCACCGCTGTAGCGGGAGATCATATGTAGGCTGTCGACCGGCACATAAAGTTTGGCGCCATCGGCGTAGGAGAGCGCTAAAAACTCGTTGGCCTGACCGCCGGCCTCCAATGTTTCCAGCCCTATGTAGCGGCCAACGCCATGTGCCTGGTGAACCACCGGCGCGCCTTCGCGTAGTTCTGAGAGATGGCGGACCGCAAGCTCGTTATCATCGGTAGCTTTTTCACGCCGCCTGCTCTGGCGTACCACATCGCCAAATAGCTCTGTCTCACTGATCACTGCAACGCTTGGGTTGTTCAGCCACAGGCCGCTGTCCACCAAGCCTTCGGTAATGGCGTAGGTGTGATCGCTGGCGAGGAAGTCGTGAAAGCTATCGGTATGTGGGAGCGAAAGCTTAAGCGGCGCCAATATCTCTTCCAGCGCTTCGCGGCGGCCCCGTGATTCCGCTACAAACAGCACCCGGGTTTCGGCGTGAGACTTCAAAAACGCCGTAAGCTCGCCAAGTGGCTGCTTAGCGCGGGCATTAATCGACAGCGTAGGCAATGGTGCTGCTTCAGGCAGATGCGCATGGCGCTGCTCGCTGTCTTCAGTTAGCTCTATGCGCGGGCGTGCTTTTATAGACGAAAAAACATCACTGACCGGGAAAAACGCCCGGTGAGGTGGTAGCAGTGGCCGTGTAGGATCAACACCCAAGTTAACGTAGCGTGCATCAATAGACTGCCAGTGCTGTTCGGCCGCATTAAGCACACCAGGCAGTAGGGCGACCCGGGTGTCGTCGGTTAGGTGCTCAAACAGCGAAGCGGTCTGCTCAAAAAACAGCGGCAGATAGTGCTCAAGCCCCGGAGAGGGAATGCCCTTTAATGCATCGTTATAGAGAGGGCACTGGCGCGGATCGACATCAAATAGGGTTTCAAACTGCTCACGAAAGCAGGCGATGGCACTTCGGCTCAGCGAGTACTCGTGGGCGGGGAGCAACTCTAGCGACTCAAGTTTATCGGTTGAGCGCTGACTGCCGGGGTCGAAGTGACGCAGTGTGTCGATCTCATCGTCAAACAGATCGATGCGGATCGGTTCGTCCATGCCCATTGCAAATAGGTCGATCAATGCCCCACGCATGGCGTATTCGCCTGGTTCATACACCGTTTCCACGGCGCGATAACCCGCTCGCGAAAGCGATTCCCGGAACGTTTCGCGATTCAAACGCTCACCGGTTTTGAGCGTCATTACCCGCCCGGCGATGTACTCAACCGGCGGTAAGCGCTGCATCAGCGTATTGATCGGCACCAATACAATGCCACGCACGCCATCTTGGAGCTGGCGCAGGGTGCGTAGCCTCGCTGAGACAATGTCCTGGTGGGGCGAAAAGCTATCGTAGGGTAGCGTTTCCCAATCGGGGAAGGGCAGTACGGGTACATCGCTATAAAAGTACAGATCTTGTTCCAGGCGCTGCGCACTGGCCGTATTGGGCGTAATCACCAATAGCGGGGCGTGCTTGGCAACGCGAGAGAGTGCCAGAGCAGTCGCGCTGCCCGGCGGCGATGTCCAGTAGAGCGTATCGCGAGTCCCTTGAGGCTGGGGCGGTTCGAGCAGAGAGAAAGTCGGCATAAGCAAGATATCGTTTTGCGCTGAAACGGAAAACAGATCATACACGATCACCCGTTTCAGTTAGAGTGCCGCGGCTTTAGGTAGCGGGTTAATCTGTTATGAAAGTGGTTTTGTAGTGAGATTGGCGTTTCTGTAATACCCCTACATGTTGTGCGACTATCCTTTCATTGCGACGACTGCGCTTGCCCCGGATAATAAACCGAATTATTAGTTTACGACCCCGTTTCCACTTCCTGTTTCCACTACCTGATGAGGCCGCCCGTGAGTCAGCAAGCGCTCGAAAACGTTTTTCAAGAATGGCAAGGCAACGAAGCCTTGGCGGAGCAGATGATCCCATTGGTAGGGCAGCTCTATCGTCAGAATAATGTTGTTGCCACCATGTTCGGACGCTCGCTCATCAAACGGTCAGTCATCCGTATTCTCAAAGACCACCGCTTTGTACGCAAACTGGAGGGAACTGAGCTCTCCGTTGAAGATACCTACCCGATTCTTAAAAGCATGGTTGAGTTAAATCTTGGCCCTGCGCATGTCGATGTGGGCAAGTTGGGGGTAATGTTTAAGCGCCAGGGCGGGGGCGATGTTGAAGCCTTTCTGCGCAAAGAACTGCACGAAATTATTGATGGTTATCAGCCAGGTGCCAGCACCGGTGAGCCACAAGATGTAGTGCTTTATGGTTTTGGCCGTATTGGTCGGTTATTGGCTCGGGTGATGGTTGAAAAAGCCGGTGGCGGCAACCTGCTACGCCTACGGGCTATTGTTGTACGTGGCCGTGGCGATGTGGCAAAGGACCTTGAAAAACGTGCCAGCCTGCTGCGCCGCGATTCCGTACACGGGCCGTTTGATGGCACCATCATGGTTGATGCAGAAGCGCGCACGCTAACCGTAAATGGCAATGTCATTCAGGTTATCTATGCCGATTCACCGAGTGAGATCGACTACACCACCTACGACATCAACAATGCCGTTATCGTTGATAATACCGGTATTTGGCGTGATGAAGAGGGCTTGGGCCAGCACTTGAAGTGCAAAGGTGCTGCCAAAGCGCTGCTGACCGCGCCGGGTAAAGGCGATATCAAAAATATCGTTTACGGTATTAATCACGAATCGATTGGCGATAACGATCTTATTGTTTCAGCTGCATCATGTACCACCAACGCGATCGTGCCGGTATTGAAGGTGCTTAACGATGAGTATGGTGTGGTAAACGGTCACGTTGAGACCGTGCATGCTTACACTAATGACCAAAACCTGATCGATAACTACCACAAAGGCGACCGTCGTGGCCGCAGCGCGGCGTTGAACATGGTGTTAACCGAGACGGGCGCGGCTAAAGCTGTCTCCAAAGCACTGCCTGAGCTTGAGGGTAAGCTAACCGGTAACGCAATTCGCGTGCCGATCCCCAATGTTTCCATGGCCATTCTTAACCTGACACTGGACAAAACGACTGATGCGGCTGCGCTAAACGACTACTTGCGTCGCATGTCGATTGATTCTGCTTATCAAAAGCAAATTGACTTCGTTGACTCGGCAGAAGTGGTCTCGTCGGACTTTGTAGGCAATCGTCATGCTGGCATTGTTGACGCCAAAGCGACTATCGCCAACGGTCATCATGCGGTTGTCTATATGTGGTACGACAACGAATTTGGCTATAGCTGCCAAGTCGTGCGTATTTTACAACAGATGTCTAATGTGCGGTTCTTAAAGCTGCCGCGCTAAATAGCTAAATAATAATATTGCTAAATTAGCTTCTCTGCGGGGGCTATCAAGCGAAATAATGATGCAGCGCCACCTTCGGGTGGCGTTTTTTTGTCTCTATGCCTTCCGTTTGCCAATGTATATAGCACTTTTGGAGATCATCAGGGATGTGGTCATTGGACGCGCTTATCTTTATAATACGATGGATTTTTCGGGGTGGTTCAAGTGCTGCTTGGGCCGGACTGGTAACAATCTGAGCAGAAAATAACAATTCGCTGAGCAGAAAATAAGCATTCGAACCCCATACCTTCGTATATCCGATCCAACAACTGGGCGAGACTATGATCGAAGTCAAAAAAGGCCTGGATCTCCCCATCGCGGGAGCGCCCGAGCAGCGTATTGAAGATGCGCGGCCTGTGCGCCACGTGGCAATCCTGGGTACCGACTACGTTGGCATGAAGCCGACGATGGAAGTTCAGGAAGGGGATAAGGTCAAACTAGGCCAATTGCTCTTCACCGACAAGAAAATTGATGGTGTGCGCTATACAGCGCCCGCTTCTGGTGAAGTGCTTGCAATAAACCGTGGCGAAAAACGTCGTTTACTATCTGTTGTGATCAAAGTCGACGAGACTGAGGAGGCGATTGAATTCGCTGCTCATGACCGTAATGCCTTAACGCAGCTTGAACGCCAGGTCGTTGTTGACCAACTGGTGGCGTCGGGACTCTGGACGGCGCTACGCACGCGTCCTTTCTCGCGTACACCGGCAATCGATAGCACTCCGGCCGATATTTTTGTAACAGCCGTAGATACCCATCCTTTAAGCCCTGATCCTGCACTGATCATTAATGAGCAGCCGCAAGCATTTGAAGATGGCCTCAAGGTGTTAGCGCGCCTGACCGAGGGCAACGTCTTTCTTTGTACAGGGGAAAACGCCTCTATTCCGGGCGGTGAGGTGGAAGGCGTCAAAACCGAAAGCTTTGCCGGGCCGCACCCAGCCGGGCTAGTGGGTACCCATATTCATTACCTTTCTCCCGTCGCTCTGCACAAACAGGTGTGGCACATCGGCTATCAGGACGTTATCGCGTTCGGTAAGCTCTTTGTAGAAGGGAAACTGGATATGAGCCGCGTGGTTGCCATTGGTGGCCCGCGTGCTGAAAACCCTCGCTTGGTACGTACCCGTATCGGCGCTAGCACGGATGAACTCCTGGCAGAAGAAGTCATCAAACCCGATGACACCCGTGTCATTTCTGGTTCTGTATTTTCTGGCTTTACCGCGGAAGGCAAACTTACCTATCTGGGACGCTTTAGCAATCAGTTTAGTCTGATTGAAGAAGGTAATAAGCGCATCTTACTTGGGTGGCTATCACTGGGCGCAGATCGACATTCTGTCCTGGGGATCTATCTTTCCAGAATTAAAGGCTTGCGTAACTACGCACCCACCACATCAACCAATGGTTCAGAGCGCGCGATGGTGCCCGTTGGCTCATATGAAACGGTGATGCCGCTGGATATCATGCCAACTCAGTTACTGCGTTCGCTGATCGTGGGCGACATTGAGGTTGCCATGCAGCTTGGGTGTTTGGAGCTGGACGAAGAGGATCTGGCGCTGTGTACGTACGTTTGCCCCGGCAAATACGAATATGGCCCCATCCTGCGTGACAATCTCACCATGATCGAGAAAGAGGCCTGATGATGGGTATTCAACAAACACTCCAAAATATCGAGCCGCATTTCCACAAAGGCGGAAAGTACGAAAAGTTCTATCCGCTCTTTGAAGCGGTAGATACCATTTTTTATTCACCGCCAAGCGTTGCTAAAACCACCGCTCACGTGCGTGACGGTATCGACCTTAAACGCATCATGATTACCGTGTGGCTGTGTACCTTCCCAGCAATGTTCTTTGGTATGTGGAACGCGGGTTGGCAAGCAAACACGGCCATCGATGCAGGCTACGCATCAATGGGTGGCTGGCGCGAAGCAATTATGATGACATTGGCGTCAGGTCATGATGCCAGCAGCTTATGGGCTAACTTTGTCCTCGGCGCGACTTACTTCTTGCCAATCTACTTAGTCACCTTTGTGGTGGGTGGTTTCTGGGAAGTGTTGTTTGCCATTAAGCGTGGTCACGAAGTTAACGAAGGGTTCTTCGTTACCTCAGTGCTATTTGCATTGATACTGCCCGCGACCATTCCGTTGTGGCAAGTTGCGCTGGGTATCACCTTTGGTGTGGTAATCGGCAAAGAGATCTTCGGTGGTACGGGTAAGAACTTCTTGAACCCCGCGCTGACTGGCCGTGCATTTCTTTATTTTGCCTACCCCGCGCAGATTTCCGGTGACGCTGTATGGGTTGCCGCTGACGGTTACACCGGTGCTACTGCACTCTCGCTGGCGTTCCAAGAGGGTATGGCCGCGTTAACGGATACTTTCAGCTGGTGGGACGCCTTCCTTGGCTTTGTTCCCGGTTCTGTGGGTGAGGTATCGACGCTTGCGATCTTTATTGGTGCTGCAGTGCTGCTGTGGACGCGGATTGCCTCGTGGCGAATCATGCTTGGCGTATTTTTGGGCATGGTGGCTACCAGCACACTCTTTAATCTCATCGGCTCCGACTCCAATGCGATGTTTGCCATGCCGTGGTACTGGCACCTGGTAATCGGTGGTTTCGCTTTCGGTATGGTGTTCATGGCCACTGACCCGGTGTCAGCATCGATGACCAACCAAGGCCGTTTGATATTTGGTGCGCTGATTGGTGTGATGACCGTATTGATTCGCGTTGTGAACCCGGCTTTCCCGGAAGGCATCATGTTGGCTATCTTATTTGCTAACCTGTTTGCACCGCTGATTGACCATTTCTTCGTCCAGGCCAACATCAAGCGTCGCGTTAAGCGAACCGGCGTACCGGCCGAGGAGACTGCCTAATGGCACAAGGTAACAACTCCATCAAGAAAGTCCTGATTGTGGCGTTTGCACTCTGTATCGTGTGCTCCGTCATTGTCTCGACTGCGGCGGTCGCACTGCGACCCGCCCAACAGCTCAACCAGGAGCTTGATCGTAAAACCAATATCTTGAACGTCGCCAAGCTGTATGAGCCTGGCATGGACGTTGAAGAGGTGTTTAGCGAAGAGATCACCGCTCGGGTCGTTGACCTGGATACCGGTGAGTATTCTGATGAGTTTGATCCTGATACCTACGATAGCTTTGAAGCTGCCCGTGACCCTGCGTCGGGTCGCACGCTATCCGGTGACCAGGACATCGCAGGTCTATCGCGGGTCGAAAACTACGCCACCGTATATTTGATTGGTGGCGAAGATGATCCGGAACAGATCGTACTCCCTATTCGTGGTCAAGGTCTGTGGGGCTTAATGCGCGGTTTCCTGGCAGTAGAGGGTGATGGCAATACGATCGTCAGTATCACCTACTATGAGCACAGTGAAACGCCAGGCCTGGGTGCTGAAGTAAACAATCCTCGCTGGCAGGCTCAGTGGGAAGGTAAAAAGATTTACGATGAAGAGGGCGACCTCTCACCGGAGATCCACCTGACCAAGGGCGGTGCTAGCGGCGAATACGAAGTAGACGCACTATCTGGTGCTACGCTAACCAGTAACGGCGTGACTAACATGCTGCAGTTCTGGTTAAGCGAAGAAGCTTTCGGTCCCTATTTGGCTAAATTCCGCAGCGGTACTGAGCCGGAAGACGCCGAAGAGACCGATACCGACTTCGAAGACGTTGAGGGGGCCTGATCATGGCGGACGTAAATGCAAAAGGTGTTTTAACAGCGCCGATTTTCCATAACAACCCTATTGCGCTACAGATCCTAGGGATTTGTTCGGCACTAGCGGTAACGACCAGCATGAGTGTGTCGCTGGTGATGGCATTGGCGGTTATTTTTGTAACGTCGTTTTCAAACCTGTTCGTATCGTTGATTAGGAATCATATTCCTTCATCGATTCGTATCATCGTGCAGATGACCATCATTGCCTCGCTGGTAATTGTGGTAGATCAGATTTTGAAAGCGTATGCCTATGAGATGTCTAAGCAGCTTTCCGTATTTGTTGGCTTGATCATTACTAACTGTATCGTCATGGGACGTGCAGAAGGTTTTGCGATGTCCAACACGCCGGGAATGTCATTTTTAGACGGTGTTGGCAACGGCCTTGGGTATGGTTTTGTGCTTATGGTGGTTGGCTTCTTCCGTGAGCTACTCGGTTCAGGCAGCATCTTTGGTATCACTATCCTTCAGACCGTTCAAAATGGTGGTTGGTACGTTCCCAATGGCTTGCTGTTATTGCCGCCTTCAGCGTTCTTTATTATTGGTCTACTAATCTGGGTGATGCGTGCCGTTAACCCGGAACAGGTAGAAGATAATGAGTTCAAAATGAAGGAAAACACCAAGCCCAAGGAGGCCGTGTAACATGGAACATTATCTGAGTCTTTTTGTTGCTTCGGTGTTTGTTGAAAACATGGCGCTGGCCTTCTTTTTGGGGATGTGTACTTTCTTGGCAGTGTCCAAAAAAGTCTCCTCAGCGATTGGCCTGGGTATAGCGGTAATCGTTGTATTAACCGTAACGGTGCCGGTTAACAACTTAGTATTCACCTACTTGCTACAAGAAGGTGCGCTAACGTGGACTGGTATCAGTGGTGCTGAAAACATTGACCTGTCGTTCCTTGGGCTGCTCTCCTACATCGGTGTTATTGCTGCTCTCGTACAGATCATGGAGATGTTCCTTGATAAGTATGTGCCGTCGCTCTACAACGCGCTGGGTGTATTCCTGCCATTGATTACCGTTAACTGCGCCATCCTGGGTGGCGTACTGTTCATGGTAGAGCGTAGTTATAACTTTGGTGAGGCCGTGGTATATGGCTTTGGTGCAGGCACCGGCTGGGCGTTGGCCATTGCCGCCCTGGCGGGTATCCGTGAAAGGCTGAAGTACAGCGATGTGCCGAGTGGCCTTCAAGGGCTGGGCATTACTTTCATCACCGTGGGGCTAATGTCGTTGGGCTTTATGTCCTTCTCGGGCATTCAGCTTTAATCGGAGCCGGTTTTTCCCAGCGGTGTCAGACACCGCTGGGTAATAGAAACCTCCAGCAATAGGAAACCGACATGGTTGATACAACAGTCATCTTGCTCGGTGTTGTCATGTTCACGGTCATCGTTATTAGCTTGACGGCGATCATTCTGGCAGCGCGCAGCAAGCTTGTGAGTAGCGGGGACGTGACCATTGAGGTCAATGGCGACCCCGAACACACTTTGAAAACCCAGGCTGGTGGCAAGCTGCTTAATACACTTGCTGCTAACGGTATTTTTCTCTCTTCCGCCTGTGGTGGCGGTGGTTCTTGTGCTCAGTGTAAGTGCCGTGTAGAAGAGGGCGGTGGCTCTATTCTGCCCACGGAAGAGTCGCACTTCACTATGCGTGAGAAGAAAGAAGGCTGGCGCCTCTCTTGTCAGGTACCTGTGAAGCAGGACATGAAAGTCGAAGTGCCTGAAGAAGTGTTTGGGGTGAAGAAGTGGGAATGTGAAGTTATTGCCAATCCCAACGTTGCCACCTTTATCAAAGAGCTGAATCTGAAACTGCCTGAAGGCGAAGAAGTTGCCTTCCGCGCTGGTGGCTACGTTCAGCTCGTTGCTCCCCCTTATGATGTCAAATTCTCTGATTTTGATATTGAAGAGGAGTACCGGGGTGATTGGGAAAAATTTGATATGTTCAAAATTTCCCATAAGAACAATGAGGAAGTGATTCGCGCCTACTCCATGGCGAACTACCCAGATGAGAAGGGTATCCTCAAGTTCAACATCCGTATTGCGACGCCGCCTCCTGGCACTAATCATCCGCCCGGCCTGATGTCGACCTACGTCTTCAATCTTAAAGAAGGCGACAAGGTGACCGTAATGGGGCCGTTTGGTGAGTTCTTTGCTCGCGATACTGACGCCGAAATGATCTTTATCGGTGGTGGTGCGGGTATGGCGCCAATGCGTAGTCATATCTTTGATCAGTTGAAGCGCTTGAAGTCTGATCGCAAGATTACCTTCTGGTACGGTGCACGCTCTTGGCGTGAGACCTTCTATAACGAAGAGTATGACCAGTTAGCCGAAGAGTTCCCGAACTTCGAGTGGCACTTGGCGCTTTCTGATCCACAGCCGGAAGATAACTGGGAAGGGCCGACAGGCTTTATCCATAACGTACTGTACGAAAACTATCTGAAGAACCATCCGGCACCTGAAGATTGCGAGTACTACATGTGTGGTCCGCCGATGATGAACGCCTCGGTAATTAAGCTGCTGCTTGATATGGGCGTTGAGCCAGAAAATATCCTATTGGATGATTTCGGTGGTTAATCAATCTTCATAATCGCAATAGGTTATGAAGCGAGATTACTGCGGTAACAATGAACGGGGCTGGCCTTTTGGTCAGCCCCGTTTGTGTTACTGATAGGTATTGTTAATGAGAAGTGCGCCGCGCTGATAACAACAGCCCACTGAGGTACAATAGGCTTAACAAACAAAGATTGTGAGGCACTAATCGGCCTGAATGCTGTAGATAGAGGTGATGGCCGGTTAGGTCAATAATAGAAAGCTAAGCAGTGACATGCTGGGAGGTTGATATGGCGATTTGGTTACTGGTATTCGGCTTTATGGCACTGATTATGGGTGTCATGGCCGTGGGTGTCATCATGGGTCGTAAACCTATTGCAGGTTCATGCGGTGGTTTGAATCAAATAGGCATGAAAGACGGCTGTGATATTTGTGGCGGTAAAGACGAAGTGTGCGAAGAAGAGAACCGCAAGCGTGGCAGCGAGCGGCGCCGTAGTGACGAAAGTCGCGGCGCTGACCTAGGCTATGACGCCACCCGTCGTTAATAAGCCATATAGATAACGAAGAGGCGCATGTTCATGTGAACTGCGCCTTCTTAACGTTTATGCCACAAGTGCCTGTTTGTCTTGGACTGTTTGCCTGGGACTATCAGCCTTGGATCGTTTGTCGGCGATAGTTTGACGAGAATGGGTTAACCCGAATAGGAAGGAGACGCAGAGAGTATGGCGGTTCACAATTACGATGTCGTGGTAATCGGTACAGGGCCTGCGGGTGAAAGCGCTGCCATTAACGCTGCCAAGCATGGCAAACGGGTAGCGATTATTGAGAAGCAGGCTCAAGTAGGCGGTAACTGTACTCACTGGGGCACCATTCCCTCCAAAGCGTTGCGCCATCAGGTCAAGCAGATCATGGCGTTCAATACAAACCGCATGTTCCGCGATATCGGTGAGCCGCGCTGGTTCTCCTTTCCGAAAGTGATGGAGCGTTCACGTGGCACCATCGACAAGCAGGTAGAGATGCGCACGACATTTTATGCGCGTAACCGGATTGACCTCTTCCACGGTGTTGCCCGCTTTAAAGATGAACATACGCTGATCGTTCATGACCGCCAAGAAGGCATGGAAGAGCTGGTGGCCAAAAAAATCGTCATTGCTACCGGTTCACGTCCCTATCGCCCGGCGGACATTAACTTTCGGCATCCGCGCATTTACTGCTCCGATACCATTTTGAGCCTTTCGCATACGCCACGTACCCTAGTGATTTTCGGGGCAGGGGTAATCGGTTGTGAGTACGCGTCAATCTTTTCTGGGTTAGGCGTCAAGGTTGATTTAATCAATAACCGTGACAGCCTACTGTCATTCCTGGACGATGAAATCAGCGATGCGCTCTCCTATCACTTGCGTAAGCACGGTGTGTTGGTTCGCCATAATGAAGAGTATGAGAGTGTTGAGGGCGATGAATCAGGCGTCGTCGTGCGCCTCAAGTCAGGCAAGAAAATCCGCGCGGATGCGTTTTTATGGGCCAACGGTCGTACGGGTAATACCGATAGCCTTGGGCTTGAAAACATTGGCTTGAATGCCAATGGGCGGGGCCAGCTCAGTGTTGATGAGCACTACCGCACCGAGGTGCCCCATATTTATGCAGCAGGCGATGTTATCGGTTGGCCAAGTTTGGCGAGTGCCGCCTACGATCAAGGCCTTAATTCATGCAACGAGCTGCTCGATAAAGAGTATCGCTTTGTCAGTGATGTTCCCACCGGGATTTATACCATCCCCGAAATTAGCTCGTTTGGCCCGAATGAGCGTGAGTTAACCGAAGCAAAAGTGCCCTACGAAGTAGGCAAAGCCTTTTTCAAAGATACTGCCCGAGCACAGATTACCGGTGATACCGTGGGGATGCTTAAAATACTTTTCCACCAGGACACCCTGGAAATACTCGGGATTCACTGTTTTGGCGATCAGGCGTCTGAGATTCTGCATATCGGCCAAGCGATCATGCAACAGAAGGGCGACGCCAATACGCTAAAGTATTTCGTTAACACTACTTTCAATTACCCCACCATGGCAGAAGCATATCGGGTGGCCGCTCAAAATGGCTTGAATCGTGTTTTTTAACCTCAGCTTTCATTTCTTTCTAGTTTGGTAATACGCTGTTAGCTGATGAGAGAATGGCTGTAGTTTTTTGCTTTTTCAGCGTTTTCTGAAGCCTTGACGATGGGTGGTAACAAGCTTTCAACACGGTTGCGACCCAGCGACTTGGCTTGGTAGAGCGCTTTATCAGCAAATGAATACAGCTGCTCAAACGTAAGTGAGCCGTCATAACCCGTCGTTACGCCAATGCTAATGGTCGGGTTGGCATGTAAATTTAGGTCACCCAGCTCGCTAACTTCAATTTCTCGGCGCAGCCGATCCGCCACCTGTAGTGCATCATGGGTGGATGTGTTGGGCATTAACAAACAAAATTCTTCGCCACCAATTCTCGCTAATGTATCGGAGGGGCGACTTAGTTGACGCAGTTTTTTGCTGACCTGGCGTAGCACCTCATCGCCAGTAGGATGCCCATAGGTGTCGTTTATTTGCTTGAAGTGATCTAGATCTAACAACAGCAGGCTAAGCGGCGTTTTATCACGCTGCGCTTGAGTCAGCACTGCGAAGGCTACATTGACCAAATGGCGCCGGTTATACAGCCCAGTTAATTCATCGGTGAGCATTAACTGATGCATTACGTTGCGTTGTCGGTGTAGATGGATAACCGCCATACAAAGCGTAATTGCCGCGCCGATTATGACTACCAGTAGCACATTGATAGCAATTGAGAGCCGCTGCATCACCAAGCTTTGTTGCGAGGATATTGTGTAGACTTCTTCCAATAGTTGGTCATAAAGCCATGCCAGGGAGCCGCCAACATTCATTGCACCACGCTGCAACGGTTCAATTAGCTCTGGATGCTGATGGACTTCACGGGCCTGCTGGTTCAGGTCAGAAAGACGATTATCAAGCTCGCTAAAATGATTAATAAGGTAGTTAACGTTAGAAGTGAGAAAGCGATTTTGCTCAATGTTGGTCTGTATGCTATTTAAATGCTGCTTGGAAGTTGAAATGAAGTGATCAATGTATTCAATATGTTCGTTGTTAGGCTGACGACTCCTTCCTTCTTCCAACGCTTCTCGTAATTGAGGTGTCGCTTGCTGGGCCAGCATAATATCACTCACCAGTTTGGTGTAGTTGGCACTGGCTTTTTGACAAGTGTTGTATACATAGCTGCCCATGATTGCCGACAAGGTGCAGAAGATGACGGCGAAAAGGAATGCCAAACATCCGCGAGGCTGGCGCAAATGATGAAGAATCGTCATGACGCAATCAACGAGCTGTTAGTGATGACGTCTCTCTTTGCAAAATGTCGCAAACGAGCCAGCTCGTATAGTAAATATACACAACCATTAATAGAGCACTTACGTTTCAAAGGACAGTTCTGCATGGCACCTCTCCCGTCAATGGTTAGGTAGTCCAATGAACAACTTGAAGGCTTACCCTTATGTAACTTAAGCACTCACTCGCAAGGTATGCTATCCAACAACTTTACTAATCGCAGGATCATACTTGTGCTCGTTATTATTAGTAAATTTTATAGGTCTTTGATATTTATTGTGTATTCATGCTTTCTATGGCTAAGCGGGCTTTTTCCTGCCAGCTACCCGTCAGCGAGGCGGCCTGTTCCAACGCTTTTCGAGCAGCGACGGGTTCTTCTTGCTGAAGCAGTAAAAGGCCTAGATTTAGCCAGGCAGCGCCCATTTTTTCATCAAGCTTCGTTGCTCGTTCAAAGGCGTTGCGAGCTTTCTCTGGTTGTTGGTCAGCGTACAGCGCGTTGCCTAGCGCAAATTGTCCGATAGCATTGGTAGGGTGGTGCTCGTTAAACGTTTGCCAGCTTGATAATGCAGCCTGGGGGCCGTTCGTTTCTTCGTAGGCACTGATGGCTTCAAGGGCGTTACGGGCGGTGATACCCGCAGGTAGCGTGCCGGGCTCGGCAACGACAAATCCCCAGCGTTCAGTGCGCGCCCAGGTGGCGTCGAAACGGCTAAACGACATCGTATGGCGTTCAATTTCGCCACTGCGCAGAATAAGCGTTTCACTAGGCAGGTCGTAGCCAATGGCCACCGCGTAGTGCCACATCGGGTAGATAGGGAGTGATAAGTTTTGCATCACCACCACCGGATCGCCTGCTGCCAGATGGCCTAACAGCGCATCCATGGTGCCGCGAATGGGATAAGCGAGTTGATCATAGCGTCGCACAGTCGCCAGCATTTCTGGCTGTACGCTGCCGTCGCGTTCAGGCAAGAACACCTGGGGGATCAGTTGCTCAACGTCTGTTTCGACATCCTGATGGTTGAGAACCATCGCCAGCGTGGCAGGGCCGCACTGAAACTCCGTTTGGGCGTAAAACGGTACGCTGGTGATTTCTGCATGGGGCGGAAGCGCTTGATAGGTACTTTGTAGCAGTACCGGGTTTCGTGCGCAGCCGCTCAGCAGTAGCAACATAATAAAAACGCCCGCGAAGCGGGCGTTAGAAAGCATATTAGTAGACTTAGTGGTCATCAGCTGCCTATCAACGCGTAAACGGATAAACGTCGGTCAGGCCGAGAATATCGGTAATCAACAGAATGATAAAGACGGCAAAGAGGGCACCGATAACGCCACCACCGGCACCGGCAGGCATCATCTCGAGCTGGTCAGCCATTTGCTTTGCTTCAGAATCGCTTAAGGCAGCAACGCGGGCATCTACTTCGTTCAGGTCAACACCCTGTTTTAGCAGTTGATCCTGCACATCGGCGCGGGCCAGGACCTCGTTAATACGCTCACGGTCAGCGCCAGCACGATCAGCTGACAAAACAGATTGGGTAGAGACTAAATCAATGGATTGAGGCGCAGTGGGAGCCGCTGCAACGGGCAGGCTGGTAATAACAAGCGCCGCAATCAGGAGGGTGGAGAGGTATGCACGCAATGTTTTCATCGTCTTCTTCCTTATAGACTAGTCGGGGGGTGTGGAGTGAGTATAGAAACAATTGGTTCAATTTTTAAGTCTAATGTGCAAAGTACTAATTATTTGCACTAATGCGATAGGTCCAGGCGGATTCAGAAAGCAGCCCACGACCACCGGCCATGGTCATTGCCAAATCATTTAGGCCTGGCCACAGCGGTATTGTTGCAGCGCCTTTAACGGCTAAATCGAGCCGCTGTGCCATTAACAGCAATTTATGCAGGCGCTTCATTGGCAGGCGGCCAATCGCTTTTTGATAGGCCGGACGTCGCTTATCAAAAATCATCGGCTTTTGGCTTTTGCAGGCATGTTCAAAGCTTTGCCCTTGATCCAGATGCTGATGCAGCGAGAGGAGAGTGCGCAGCTCCCGGGTCAGTGCCCAAAGCACGATGGGGGCCTCGACCCCTTCACTACGCAATCCATTGACGATACGCGATGCGCGGCTAGGTTCGCCTTTTAGGCAGGCATCGGCCAAATTGAAAACATCGAAGCGTGTGCTGTCTTCAACGCCTTGGGCAATGCTTTCCACATTCAAGCGCGTGCCCTGCGGGTGAATCAGCGCTAGTTTCTGCAGCTCCTGGTCGGCGGCCAGTAGGTTACCCTCTGTGCGCTCACCCAGCAGGCGAGCTGCATCCAGGTCAATTTGTAAGCCGTGGAGTGAAGCGCGATCCCTCAGCCAGTAACCCAACCGGGAAACATCGACAGGCCAGACCGGTACGAATAACCCTTGCTTATCCAGCGTTTTGAACCAGGCACTTTTCTGCTGCTTGGCGTCTAATTTGCCCATACTGATAAGCAAGATATCATCGCTGTTATCCAGTGTTTCGGCATACTGCGCTAGTGCTCTACTGCCTTCTTGCCCTAGCTTGTGATTGCCCAAACGCAATTCCATGAGCTTGCTGGTCGCAAACAATGAGAGGTTGCTGGACATCTCCATCAACCGGCCCCAAGCAAAGTTGGGCTCTACATTGAGTACTTCACGCTCTTCAACGCCTGCTTGGCGAGCTGCTTTCCTTACAGCATCGCAGGCATCGCGATGTTGTAAGGGCTCATCCCCCGCCACGATAACCACGCGGGGCAGCTTTTTTGCTAACGCAGCGGGTAGCTGATCAGCAAATACCTTCACTGCATGCCCTCAATGTAAGCAAGGCGTTCGATGATTTGCTGAGACAATTGTCGAGCAAGCGTTTGCTCGGCTTCCATCATCAGCGTTTCACGGTTCAGGAGATCATCGTCGCTAACGCGAATACGCGTGCTCGTCGTCAGGGTCGCGTTATTGAGGTGATAGGCATTGGATGCCCGCTCTTGTACCGAAAGCGAAGTGCTCAGTGTCAGCTCATGTTCACGACTTGCGCGGCCATCACCACCCAATCGCCGCTCAATTAACGCAGGCGTACCCAGGGTGACCCGCCATGGGGCATCAGCCGTTACCTGAGTGCCTAACTGTTGAAGGCGCGCAGCGACCTGTTGGGCAACGGCACTGTTGGTGTCGCCCTCTAGGGAAAGGGGAGGCAGCGTGGGCAGTGATTCAGTACCCCGTAGCTGAAACCCGCAGGCGCTAAGCAGCACCGCCGCTGAGGCGGCGATGCTGGCGGTTAAAAATGTGCGTCGGTTCATCCGCTCACCACGATGTTGACCAATTTGCCGGGCACCACGATCACTTTACGCACGGTGTTACCTTCAAGATAGCGCTGCACGTTTTCGTGTTCCATGGCGAGTTTTTCGATCGATGCCTTATCGGCGCTTGCGGGCACCTCAAGACGGGCACGCAGTTTACCGTTGACCTGCACCACCAGCTCAATGCTATCGCGGGTTAGGGCCGTTTCATCCACGGCAGGCCAAGTCGCTTCAATGGCCGGGCCCGTATGGCCCAGTGCTTCCCATAGGCTGTGGCACAGGTGCGGGGTAATCGGCGAGAGCAGTAATACACCGGCTTCCAACGCTTCACGGCTAACCGCGAGACCCAGTTCAGACGTGTCGTCGAACTTGCCGATCGCGTTGGAGAGCTCCATGACCGCTGCGATCGCCGTATTGAAGGTGGTGCGGCGGCCAATGTCGTCGCTGGCCTTCTTGATGGTCTCATGGGTTTTACGCCGCAGTGCCTTCTGGTCATCATTGAGCGCGTCAATGTTGAGCGGCCCAGGCGTACCAGCCGCCAAATGCTCATTGACCTGACGCCATAGGCGCTTCAAGAAACGGTGAGCACCCTCTACGCCGGAATCCGACCACTCCAACGACTGCTCGGGCGGTGCGGCAAACATCATAAACAGGCGCACGGTATCGGCGCCGAACTTGTCGATCATCGACTGCGGATCAACGCCGTTGTTTTTCGATTTGGACATCTTCTCGATGCCACCCATCTCTACCGGCTCGCCGTCGCTCATCAAAATAGCGCTGAGCGGGCGACCCTTCTCATCGCGTTTCACTTCCACATCAGCGGGGTTAAACCACTGCTTGCCGCCGTTATCGGTAGGGCGGTAGAAGGTTTCCGCGATGACCATGCCCTGGGTCAGCAGCTGCTGGAAGGGTTCGTCGGAATCCACCAAGCCAAAGTCACGCATCAGCTTGTGGAAGAAACGGGCATACAGCAGGTGGAGAATGGCGTGCTCGATACCACCAATATAGAGATCGACCGGCAGCCAATAGTTGGCGCGCTCGTCCAGCATCGCCTCGGTGTTATCGGCACAGCAGAAGCGCGCGTAGTACCAGGACGACTCCATGAAGGTGTCGAAGGTGTCGGTTTCACGGGTCCAGCCATCGCCCAGGTCAGAGAACGCGGGCATTTTCTTCAGCGGCGAGCCCGAAGCATCGACGGTGACTTCCATCGGCAGGGACACCGGCAGTTCGTCATCGGTCAGCGGTACGGTTTGACCCTCCGGGCCGTATTTGACCGGAATCGGCGCGCCCCAGTAGCGTTGACGGGCAACGCCCCAATCGCGCAGGCGGTAGTTGGTTTTGACTTCACCACGGCCAAGCTCGGCCAATTTGGCAGCAATGGCATCAAAGGCCTGTTCAAAACCGAGCCCATCAAACTCACCTGAATTCACTACCGTGCCGTATTCGGCGTAGGCGGCTTCAGAAACATCGGCGGGTTGGCCGCTTTCGTCGGCGATAACTGGTTTGATCGCAATGCCATACTTGGTGGCAAACTCCCAGTCACGCTGGTCGTGGCCGGGCACCGCCATGACCGCGCCGGTGCCAAATTCCATCAACACGAAATTAGCCACATAAACCGGCACTTCATCGCCGGTCAGCGGGTGAACCGCCCTATGGCCAGTGAGCATGCCTTTTTTCTCTTTGGTGGCCATTTCGGCTTCTGAGGTGCCGCCTTTGGCACACTCATCGCAGAAGGCTGCCAGCTCACTGTTCTGCTCAGCCGCCTGCTTGGCCAGTGGGTGGCCTGCCGCAACCGCCACATAGGTCACGCCTAGCAGCGTATCCGGGCGCGTGGTGTACACCGCCAACGGATCGCAGGTGCTGCCGTCTTTCGCCTTGATATCGGAGCCTTCAGCGGTCTTGATATCAAAGCTGAGCTCAACGCCACGGGATTTGCCAATCCAGTTGCGCTGCATGGTTTTGACCTGCTCAGGCCACTCAACTTTATCCAGGTCCGCCAGCAGTTCATCGGCGTAGTCGGTAATCTTCAAGAACCACAGCGGGATCTCTTTGCGCTCAACCAGCGCACCGGAGCGCCACCCGCGGCCGTCGATAACCTGCTCATTGGCGAGCACGGTTTGATCCACCGGGTCCCAGTTGACCGTCGACATCTTCTTATACACCAAGCCTTTTTCAACCAGCTTGGTGAAGAACCACTGCTCCCAGCGGTAGTAGCTGGTATCGCAGGTGGCGAACTCACGGCTCCAGTCGTAGGCAAAACCAAGCGCCTTCAACTGATTACGCATGTAGTCGATGTTTTGGTAGGTCCACTTGGCGGGCGGCACCTGATTCTGAATAGCCGCGTTTTCCGCAGGCATACCGAAGGCATCCCAGCCCATGGGCTGCATGACATTTTTGCCCTGCATACGCTGGTAACGCGACACAACGTCACCGATAGTATAGTTACGCACATGGCCCATATGCAGCTTGCCGCTGGGGTAGGGGAACATGGAGAGGCAGTAGTATTTCTCGCGGTTCGCGTCCTCTACGGCTTTGAAGCACTGATTTTTGTCCCAGTACTGCTGGGCGTCGCGTTCGATATCACGAGGGCTGTAGTGTGCGTCCATCGGTTTATTAATGCCTTGGCGTATTCGCCCAAAAGGGGCGCAAAGTGAATGTGAGATGACATCTGTCAGATAAGTGAGGTCGATTGTATCCTATGCAGGTGTATCCTTGAACGGTAAGCCGATGATAGGAAACCGCATGCGTCGACAAAAGGAGAGGCACCATGAGTGAACAACAGAATGACAATCGCCTGCGCGAAGGTTACGAACGTTTGTTGGAGCGGATGCAGGGGGGCGCCAATGAGCTTACCTGGGAGAATTTACAGAAGGATCTGGACGACGCGGTTGAGTTTGAATCGGAGCTTGAAGAGTACACCAAAGACGAGCTAGCGCTGCTGCGCGCCTGGGTAGAGCGCGACCTTAAAGATATGCGCTACTTCATGGCAGATACCGGCAAGCAGGTAGCCAGTTGGCTAGGCATCGATATAGATGGGCTCTCCCGCCGCGTGGCGGAATCGCTGCTTTCGGTTGCCGACCGTAGCGTGGTGGAACGCGAACGCTTTGAGGAAGACCTAGAAGCCGCCCGCGCCGACTATTGCGAAGGCGAAATGGCCGCGCCCGGTTTAATGGCCTGCACCCATTGCGATGCACAGGTAATGCTACCCACCGTTGCACGCCTGGAACCTTGCCATGAGTGCGGCCATCGCTACTTCTACCGGTTTCCCAATAAAATCATTGAGACCTGATTCGTTAGGTCACCAGCAAACTGACGCCTGCGATCGCCCCCAGCGAAAGCAGGCTCATCACCGCCGCATACAGCAGGTTATTCTTCATCATGCGATAACCGCTTACCCCATAGCGCCCCTGCAATGAAAGATTAATGCCGGAAAGCGGCCCCACGCTGGTGCCCACCGCCCATGAGCTTAATGCCACAAACGCAAACAGCGTCTGCTCCCCGTTTTGCAAATTAAGTACCGACGCCAACACCGACACGCCAATAATTGGGTGTAGGCCCGCTAACGCGCTTAGTGTAATGGCCGCAAAACTGATCATCGCCTGGGTTGTACCAAAGCGGGTGAACAGCGTCCAGTCGCTACCTGCGGCAGCCGTGACCAACGTCGAAAGGCCAATCGTCAAAAGCCCTGCGGCTAAAAATAGCGAAATCTCCCCACGCATGGCGGGTAAGCGCGTCGTGGTGTGTTGACGAATTCGCCGTAGGGTAAAGCGTGGCCCATGGTGCAAGTTGCTCAGCACGGCAACGCCAGGCAGTAGAAAGGTGATTATGCTGACAATGGTGAGGGTAGGGGTGAGCACAAAGTGAAACAGCATCACCAGCGCGGCCATACCCACCGGCATCAACAGGCTACGCGGCGCCAGGGAGTAGCCATCCACCTCGCTAAGATCAAACCGGCGCCGCAACTCCAGCGTGGTTAAAAGCCCCGACAGCATCGCGATAGGAAAGCCCACTACGGCAATCTGCGCGTACTCAACCTCGGGCACCAGGGCGATTACCACACCCATGGAAGCAAAAAACGGTGACCACAGCGCCGCGCTGGAAAGCCCGCGGTTAAGCGCCAGCAGTTGCGGCGTCGTCAACGGCCCCCGGCGTGCCAGCTTATCGCCCACCATAAACACGGTAGAGAGATTCAAGATCGTACCCAGGAAGTGAACCCCTAGCCATGTACTCATCACGCCACTGGCACCAGTAACACGCTTACCCGACGCGCCCTTAGTCCCTTGCTTACCAATCAGCGAAATAAAGCTAACGCCGACCAGCATCGCCGCCACAAACGAATTGCCCTGCAACATCGCGGGCCAATCCACCTCAGCGTCATACACAAACCGCGCCACCAACAGCATGCTCGCGCCTAGTGCAATCAATACGCCCGCCTGAATCCGCGAACGTTTAGGAATATCCCGCCACAGCAACACAACCGCCGCCCACAGCAAATAGCTCACCGCATTAGCGGTGCCCAACCAGCCGGTAAACCCAATAATCTGTGCGATCAAACCAAGCAGAATCAGCACGCCCGCCAAGCGCTGCCGAGGAGTCGTCTCTTCCATGCCAAACCCTTAATAGTGAATTAGCAGGCTAATCGGATTTGCGGAGGAAGGCCAGTGGCAACGAGTGATGAAGCAAGAGCATTTTGTACACGTGAGAAGAATTGGCACCACTAGTTGCATAGCCTCATTTTGTAGCGCGTGGTAACGAATCTGCGAGGAACGAGCAAATGAGGCACCCGCGGGAGCATCGCGAAGCGATGCCAGATCAAGGCAACTAACGAGCCGTTGCCCTCAGAGAGGGAACACTTTTTTTTCATTGATACGTGACCTAATCCAAATTTATGAATAAGGTAAGGTTAATAACTCAAACACGTTTGCAACTGGAGCGTTTTCGTAAACTAGGTGTGACGTAGCGGTAGCGTGGTTTCGTTTTAGCTCATTAGCCCAAAGGGCAGCGCACACCGGCAAATTCCTTCCTCAGGTCAGGGGATGGCTATCAAATTCATAGTCCCCCACACTCGATTTAACACGTGCATAACCTCTTCGTGAGAAAGCACGACAGGTAATCGACGCGGGCGTTTAGCTCGTGAAAGGTGCCCATATCACCCAGTGGCATATCAAGGATATGACGATACAGAAATACTAAAGCATTAAGCGCTTGGTTTTGTAGCCGCAGCCACATATCGCTCTACGGCAAGGTGCTCCAGAAAAGCTTGGACTTCAGAAGGGCCCATACTGGCAGGGTGTCGCACCCCATGATAACGAATGAAGTAACGTATCCAGTAACACTATGTTTTTTCAGTACGTGGGCTATAGCGCTTTACCCGCATAACAGTTTTCACACGATCCATTAATTTCGGAGGCCTGCTTCGCATATCCATTTGGTGTCTGTCTCCTGATTGTGGATATGTATACAAAATTATTGAGCTTGGCAAAATGCGCAAGAATGCGAATTCTGCAAATAGAGCCTAATTAATATTAATTTAATTTAAAATCATGTGGTTATGCACGAAAAAGTAGGCTACATTTGCTAAGTAAACATGCTTTCGCGTTCATCCAATCATAGGACGCGCCGTCTAATACCTGTTGGGTATCAAGGATAGTCTAGTGGACACTCTCAGATCGATATTAAAGGAAGTGCAGCCGGGTACTACGAGCTTTGCCCCAGCCTCTCGCGAAGAGCAGGATATGTGGGATTTTCAACCTATAGCGAAAATTCTTGTCTACGCTCACCGAAACAACTTCCTTGAGAGCTGCGTTCCCCATAAGGAAAGCGATAGCCCTCATGGCTGGTATGACCTCGTCATAGTCAGGGGCGGCTTGACCTACGAAGGCGAGATGTTCTTGGCGAAGCCAGGAGAAGCAGAAAAGACCGAGAAAAACCTGGAAGAAATAATCCAACTAAGCCCTAATATTTACGGTATCGGCGTAAATCTACGAGCATTATGGCAGCGTTGGAAAAACCGAGGAGATTGATGCCCAACAAATCGTTGGAGCGGGACTTTTGCTACGCAGGCTGCGCCTGATCCGCAAAAGCCCCTCAACTCAAGCATTATATTCTCGGTTCAAGTTTATGAAACAAAAGTATTTATGAGTAAAAGGAATGAAGGTGCTTTCATATATGCTGACGAGTCGGGACACTCTGGGAAAGAGATATTTAGCGAGAAATCCCCCCTCTACTACCAAGGCGCTGTAATATCTGTTGGAGAAATCGAGTCCAAAGTTTCTCCTATCATACAAAGGTATTGTGTTGAGAATGAGCTGGAAAGATTGCATGGATATGAACTTGGAGTATGTAGGGATCTGTTGGAAAAGGCTCCATATATCTTTGATAAAAGAGCATGTGAAGTTGTTACTGCCGGCTTAAGCTACGCAATAGCCAACCCAGATATTTTCACCCTAATATCAGTTAAAGGGAAAAGTGCATATAAAAAGCAGACGCCTAATATAATTGCTTTCTCTAGCTTGTTAACCGCCACGCATCGTTTTTGTAAAGAGTATGGTGTGTCAGTTTCAGGACCTCTGATGAGGATTTTAATACAACGGTGATCTCGGAAAATGCATAACACTACGCTACAGCCAACGTCAACGCTGACGCGCCACCCCGTTAGCCCCAAAAAAGGAGAAAACGAAGATGAACAAAAAAGTATTGATAGCTGCTATTGCCGCTCTGGCATTAAATGCACCACTCACTTTTGCTGATACCGTTGATAACGCGTATAGGCTCTGTTCCGTATTCGATGGCACAGGACTCTTGAGCAAGCCATGCGATGTTTCAGGCTGGAATCAGGCAGTAGATGTTTCAATAGATACAAATTCGTCAGAAGCAAGGAAAATATGTTTAGGTGTCGCAGACATGATGGATCAAAAGAACATCCGCTTTGATCGTGGGTGGAAAATAAGAATCTACTCACCATTTAGCAACGGTAACACTATTGCCACATGCAGCCTTCCTAACTGAGAGATATTTATTAATGAAAACATATAGGAAGTTAGCGTTGTCTGTTATAGGCTTCATTCTGGTATCTGGCACTGCTTTCGGTGCGGGGTTTCAATCATTTTCCTCAGAGTCAAGTGCCGCAACACAAGCACTGAATTGCCGCAATTCAAAAGTCACCCCAGCATCATATGGTATGGGCGCGCTCTACGGGTGCATTCAGGGAAAAGCAGAAACAGTCAAATGGTTCATAAATGAAATTCCAGACACAGGGCGCGTCGAGAATATCAAGTTGATGTGGAACGATTGGTTTAAAAATATTGGATATGGGCTGCATGCAGATAAACGAGAAGCTGAAAAAGCTCTAGAGGCACTAATCCAAATGTATGCACCTCAAAAGGCCAGCGAGGTTCAACAAACGTTCTGGGCAAACAGCAATAAAACCATTGAATCTGATGGCTTTGTACTGAAATACACTTATTCACGCGGGCCTTCGATTGATGAACGTCTAATTGTAGTAACGAGCAAATAAAGGCTAACACCTATGAGCCTTCTCTCTGTCAATAGACCGCAGTGTTTTTTATTGGCCGCGTCAGCGGCCAATATCAAGTCCTTGAGCCAGTGATCCTACTTCATCTGTCATCGTTGGCTATTGGTGGCTTACAGCAAACACCTATTGAGGCTCTCTTAACGTGGTGGTTTACCACTGCCAGACCGCGTTGCTCCTTGCAGGTGGGGCTGGGGCGCTAGACATTCATCGGTTAACCAGCATCTGTCCTATTCAAACAGCAGGTTACTTTACAGTCCCAGTTAGTTTCAGGTTCAGCGCCGGTGTAAGCCCACTCGCTCAGGGTGTTGATGCACACCAGCAGGATGGATAATCAAAGCGACGGGCTTCTGGTTGGGTGTAGAAGTCGGGTTTCAGATCTCAAAATCAGTCAGCAGACACCCTGTTTCAGCACACCGGGGGGTAGAGAAGGCTCAATGAGTATCAAATCATTCCACACGGATAAATTACTTGCTGCGCTCCTAATTTACCGGTGAGTGTGGCGTTAGCAGCTAAGGCTCCCTCAAAATCTTGCGGATTGAGTAAAAAAAGAAATAATTTTTACTCATGGATGAGTTTGAATTCGACGAAGCCAAAAGCCAAGCTAACCTGGACAAGCACGGTATAGATTTCGTTGCTGCCCAAGGGCTGAGGAAAGATCCATACCTGCTGGAGGTCCGCGCTCAATCAGAGGATGAGCAGAGGTTTTTGCTGATAGGCAAGATTGGTGAAAAGCACTGGTCGGCTGTCGTCACATACAGGGATGCTCGTATTCGTCTGATTTCAGTCAGACGTTCCCGCCGAGGTTGAGCTCTATGAAAGCTAAAGACTTCGACAAAAAGTTTGAGGAAGGTCAGGAAGATATTGTTGATGACCTGGATATGTCCTCTGCTCGCCGCGTTAATCAGGAACAAAAGCGAATCAACGTCGATTTCCCGGCTTGGGTTGTCGAGTCGTTGGATCGTGAGGCTGCGCGCATAGGCGTTACCCGCCAATCGATCATCAAGGTGTGGCTGGTGGAGCGTCTTCAGGCAGAATCTGCTAACAAGCCGCTCAATGGTGACGCCGCAGGCGGCGCACATTAGCGGAGCGTTACATGCCCCAGGGAATCAGACATTGTTTAAATGGTTGAAGCGTTGCTCCAAAAATAAAGGTAATGAGTATCAGAAAATAGCGTACTCACAACCAGGCACCCCAGATGAAAACTCTCAAAAACTGCTAGAACTCGTTGCGGAAGGTAATGAGTGGGGAAGAGCCAGAACTAAAGAAAGCGCAGAAATGCTGGGGCATCTATTTTCTTGCTTTCTTCTTATTGAACATAAGCTCTCTCTGCTTTTAGCGGGTTTTTGTCCAGATATTGAATCTCGGATGTTTGGGCAAAAAGTCCAAGTATTTAAAGACTTGGTGGATGCAGTCTCTGAGTGCAACGCTACTTAATGAATGGCTGGTGGGCTTTCTTGGTGTTTCGCCAATATTTCGCCCAGCACTTCAACTGGGCACCTGAAGTCAAAGCGCTTTCGAGGCCGCATATTCAGCTGTAATGCAATGGCATCAAGTTCCTCTTGGGTGTGGTGCGACAGATCCGTCCCTTTCGGTAAATACTGCCGTATCAAGCCATTGATGTTTTCATTGCTACCGCGTTGCCATGGGCTGTGAGGGTCACAAAAGTAGATTGCAACACCCGTTGCTTGGGTAATCTGTGCATGCTTAGCCATTTCTCGGCCTTGGTCATACGTCATGCTCTTGCGTGCGGCTAGTGGCATTCGGTTGAGTGCTGCGCTAAATCCCTCAACAGCTGAGGTCGCTGTGGCGTCATGTAATTTGGCGAGGATGACGTAGCCACTGCTGAGTTCAACTAACGTGCCGACGGCAGAGGCATTGTTCTTACCTTTGATTAAATCGCCCTCCCAGTGGCCTGGCATTTCGCGCTTCTCTATCTCCGGTGGACGAAGGTGAATGCTCACCATGTCGGGTATTTGGCCACGGCGATCGACCTGACCACGGCGAGGCTTACGGGTCGATTTGCCTTGGCGCAGGCAGTGAATCAACTCTTTCTTAAGCTGGCCCACAGGCAAGGCGTAAATGGCGTTGTAGACCGTCTCACGGCAGACGTAAGCATCTTCAAAACTGGGCGTCATCATGCGTTTGAGCTTGCCTGCTATTTGTTCTGGAGACAAGCGGTTGCGAAACATATGAATGACCAGCTCAAAGCGTTCACTCCCCAACAGCAGCTTACGTTTTGGGCGACAAACCATGCGTCGAGCGCAGCGGTGCGTCTGCGCACTATGAGCACAGTAGGCACCTGACTGAGTTTGGTTGCGCCGTACTTCACGGCTGAGGGTAGACGGAGAACGCCTCAACATGTGAGCAATCTGGCGGAGCCTCATGCCTTGCCTGAGGCTTACCTGTATGGTGGCACGTTCTTCGATGCTGAGTTCTGAATAGGACATAAATCCAACACCTTACTAAAATTCTTAGGTGTTGCACTCAGTTTCTGCGGCCAAGCTTCATAAAAGAGGTCGAAAAAACGTGTCCATATGATATCGACGCCCAGCACTATAGAAATATGATTGCTCCTCTTAAACAAATTAAGAAGCTTAGAGATACATTGGCGCATGATATAACTGTCATCAGCCCATCAAGCGTAGATTTAAATCAGGTTCACGCGTTTGTATCTAAATTTAGACCTGATTTGTCAGCATCTTATGCTAAGGCTGCAAATGAAGATCTAAAAGCTATAGGTGGTATTGCTACATTCGCGTTTATGCTTAGCGTCGAATTAGGTAAGTTGCGTATGTACTTGAAATAAGCATGTAAAAAGCGCGTCAATTGGGACTGGTTTTCCGCTGGCGCTCCAAACCAGCCCATTACACGGGCGTTAAGCAGTAAGGATAGAAATGAGTTCGTTTCCAACCTCAGAATTGTTTTTTGCTCTTCTCCCAATGGTCTTGGCAGCTGGTGCTTTTGCTGTGGGGATGGAGTATTTGAAGATTAAAGTTGAGCGAAAAATAAAAGAAAAGCGAGGGGAAACGACTGGCGAGCGAATCGAAAGACTATCCAAGGCCCTAAAAGAATCTATCGCGCTCACAAACGAAATCGAGAGCGAGATTCAGCAGCGCCATTCGATGGCAACCAAATTGCAGGCTGACGTTGAAAGGTACGAGAAGCTTGCCACCCTTAAAGAGGAAGAGGTTGAAGCGGTAGCTCAAACGCTGCGAGGAGAGCTCCGAGCTGAGAGTTCGAAGTCGTTAATAAGGTCTGCACTAATAAGTTTGTTGTTTTTTGTCGCAGGGGTCGTGGTTACCCTCTATGTTGCTTAACAATCGCAGGCACGGCGACGGCTTTTCCATTGCGGCTTCGCCTACATTCCAAAGCCGCGCATGCTGCAGGCGTTGAGGCTGTAGAAAAACCCCTTTGACGGCTAAGTTTTGGTAGGATCAAGGAAACAGACGAGGAGTGGTCAGCATGCCGCGCTTCAAGGCTTATAACTACGATCAAAATGCCATGGTGGTGATCAACTACCAAGATCAGCCCCAGCCCGGCACCTTTGAGCACGCGGTGCACTACCTGATCGAGCACAAGCTCGACTTATTCGTTTTCTATCCCAAGTACCGCAACGATGCGACCGGTCGGCTGGCCTATGATCCGGCTATTCTGCTTAAGATTATCCTGTTTGCTTACTCAAAAAGCATCACCTCCAGTCGTGAAATTCAGTGGTGCTGCGAGACCACTATTATTTTCAAAGCCCTTTCCTGCGATACCGTTCCCCATTTCACCACACTGGCCAGCTTCGTCAGTCGCCATGCCGATGAGATTGAAGCGCTGTTCGAACAAGTGCTGCTGGTGTGCCACGAACAAGGCTTGCTGGGTAACGAACTCTTTGCCTTTGACGGCTGCAAGATGTCCTCCGATGCCTCTAAGGAATGGTCGGGTACGTTCAAAGAATTGGGCGAGAAGCGGGAGAAACTGAGAGGCCTGATTCGGCATCACCTACTAGAGCACTACGCGCGTGATGAAGCCGAAACGGAAGCCGACCTGGATCGCGACATTCGCCGAGCCAAGATGATTCTCTCCCTAGATGCCGCCATGAACAAAGTGGATCGTTTCCTAAAGACGCACAGCCCAAGGATGGGCCGGGGGAAGCGAATCAAGGAAGTGAAGAGCAATCTGACCGATAACGAAAGTGCCAAAATGACCACCAGCAAGGGCACGATCCAGGGCTATAACGGCGTCGCCACGGTGGATAAAAAGCACCAGATCGTCATTGACGCTCAGGCCTTCGGCGAAGGCCAGGAACATCACACCTTGCAGCCCGTACTGGAAATGGTCGAAGCGCGTTTTAAGAAGCTGGGTATCGCCGAGAACATTTATCAGAAAGGCACCGTCGTCACCGCCGATACTGGCTTCGCCAATGATAAATTTATCGGGAATAAATTTGAACAGCCGCAGGCTGGCCCGAAGGGCGAGTCTCATGGATGAGACGAGTAAACTCAATATGAAGTACCTTCACGAGCGATGGATTAATGGCTACATCCCCGATAACCAGTTCCGCAGCCGAGATCCGAAATTCACCGACCAGAAAAACAAATACGGCAAGCGCCACCAGAACCTGCCGGACAAAGGCTGGCGAGAGACGACGCCCGCCAGCGCGTTCCAGTTTGATCCTGTAAACCTAACGTGTATCTGCCCCGCCGGTGAAAAGCTGTCCTATCGCGGGCAACGAGAAACAGATAATGGCAAGATCCGGGTACACTTTGAAGGGCGTTTGCTGCAATGTCGGCACTGCCCAAAGAAATACCGATGCATGCAGAACCCAAGCTCTGCCGACCACCGCAACGGAGCAGGGCGACAAGTGTCTTTTATTATCGAGAACAAGCGCTTACCCAATTACACGGACTGGATGAAGCACCGAGTTGATAGCTCAAAGGGCAAAGAAATGTACAGCCATCGCATGTCAGTCGTAGAGCCCGTCTTCGGCAACATTGGCACAACGAAAAGGCTGAACCGCTTCAGCCTTCGGGGTAAGAAAAAGGTGCAAGGCCAGTGGCAGCTTTACTGCTTGGTGCACCATATTGAGAAGTTAGCGAATTATGGTCATTTGGCCGCTTCATGAAGGGCTTAGAGCGGGGTAAGTTGCTACATAAGAGCCAAATAGTCCTCTTAACTGGCCTTAGGCGCGCACTTTAGTGGCTGAATGCCGATATTAATATTATCCAGCCAGATGACTAGCTGGGTAAATAAATTAGGATCACAGCCGGTTGAGATGGCTCAAAATCGGGTTTTTCTACAGCCTCGTTACGTGTGCAAGGAAGTATCTGAATGCAGGAAGTAAGGTCTAATTTGTACCCTTGTCGGCACTGCGAGGAAACGGGTGTCTGTAAGACTGGCCTAAATGGTTCTAGTTGCCTGGCCTGTGCGAAATATCACGAATTGAAGGGAAAAGAATTCGTTGGACTGGCATGCGGTACTTGTGGCGGGCTGGGGCAGTCTGAACCGATGACTGAGCGATTAAATAAACGAACCAAGCCGTTGCTTGCCATGGGGATCGTATTTCTGGTTCTTATCTTCGTGTTCGTTCTGGCTCTCATCAAAAATCCGCATTTCCCCGAGTTTCTAGCCTTCGCAGGTACATTGATTGGCAGTGTTACTGCCTTCTATTTCAACAGTCGGAACAACACGTAACAATATGGTCAACGGGACGCCAACTACGCTGCGCTCCGTTGCCGCCCATTACCACTGGTGTTAGGAGAAGGGTTTCATGCGCGATTATCTGCCTCCAATTCACATAAATGTGAGCGGACCGTTGTCCCTTTTTCTGGAGAAGATAGCCGCTATTGCTGACAAGTCTGAAAGGTTTGATGTCGAAATCGAGCATGATGCTATGGGCATCGATGGATTCAGCGTAGCCAATTTTAGGCTCAAGAAGTCCAAGCAACACAAGGGACTGGGTGCCCAATTAATCATTCAGCCTGACTCAAAGAAAGAAATAGCTGTTGAAATCAGGGCTGAGCGCTGGAGCCCCCAGGACCCTCCCACCTATGAAGCATATGTTAAAGAGGCGAAGGCCCTAATTGGCCCTCTGCTCTCCGAATATAATCGGAGAGCAGGTACGCGTCATCGCTTGACGGTCCCAGCCAAAGAGAAGCTTGAACCTAAGCTGCCACCTCAAAGCCATAAGTTGTTTAAGCGCTTTACGAATCTGGCAAATAAAACCGCTTTGCATCCTTTAGATTGGAAACGATTTTATGAATTTGTGCGAAACAGCCGTATGCGCAAGCCACTTGCTAAAGAAGATATGGCTCGCTTGCTCCGTAAAGAGGGGTTTCCTGAGGAGTACGCACGTGAAATTGCGGACGTGTACGGACACCTTTGGGAATTCAAGCAACTTGTGTGAATCCCCTAACAAGTCAAAGCACTCGGACTTGGAAAACCTGTCACCTTTTTTGTTCCAAAAAAGTCGCCAACTTCACCAAGCCGGTATTTGAGGCGTTAGGCAATTAGCGTGATATTCATGACCTTAAAATGTGCACTGGGGATGGCTGCTTGTCTCAATTTCCAAGGAAACGCGATTCCTGCTGAAACTGCTGTTGGAATCCTAGATAGCTGCGATGTCATTAAGAACCTTTCGGCTAATGAGTTTAGATCTGAGAATACCATTGGAAAGGGCAATGCTTGGGCAGCACTTATGTACGAAGATGGGTTGAAGTTCGAGTATCCGCCAAACCCCTCACCAAGCCAAATGAAAGCGACCGTAATTGAGGCCTGCAAAAAGTTTAAATCCGACTTTGATACAGACTCTAAGTGGGAAAACCTGGAAAAATGGCCATGGTAACCAATACCGTCGATGAGCCAGATTCTATGTACAAATACGCAGCTAAATAATGGTTCAATTCAAAATAGCACTGGCCTACTAAATCACCCTATGATCGCTAAGTTCCGCCGGTAGTGTAATCAGTCGGATAAAAAGGAAAAGCAGCATGGCTACAAGAATCATCCCTCTCATATCTCCAGCTGATACGAAAATCGTCGGAATTCTTCTCAGAGATGGATCGCTATGTTCTGTAAGCTTCACTTATGATAGAGAGCTTATGCAGAGCGTGGTTGAACTCGAAGGAAGTCCCCAAAGCAGCCCGGCAAAAGAAAGTGGAGAAACAGTTTACGTTGATGATGCTGGCCAAAAGTGGTTTGCCTCAGATGTTGAGTATCACTCGATCACCAATGCGCCCTGTTAAAATCCGAGCCAGTGCCTAACCATTCGCTTTTGCCGGACAATTTCTTCACCGCTTCGCGGCTACAAAATTGCCGCAAAACTCTACGTTAGGCCAGTAAACGAAAGAGGTTCAAACATGGATATCGATGACTTCATGAAAAGCACGAATGGACCGGCCTATGAGAAAAACGAAGCAAGAAACGGTCCGCCGCTTTCCTATGTGGGGGAGAAGCTTCGGTACGCGCTGGAGCATAGTCATGATTTGCTTCACGGAATCGAGAGCTGTGTTCCCGCCAGTCTTCCTCTTCCGGACGAATACCTGGAAGGCGCACCGATTTCAGCAAAACAGGACTTGCTAAAGAGTCCTGCTTGGGCATCTTTTTATTATCAAGTTACCGCATTTGCAGCACTTTTCAACATGCTTGGGGTCGTGAATTCTGATAAGGATATTGAACGCTTGGGACAAATGTCGGAAAAAGATTTCAAGAAATGGCTCGATTTCATTGAGCGTGAGGGCTCAGTTCTGGGGTGAGGGCCTAACCATGCCAGTCACGGCGACGGTTACTGCATTGCGGCTTTGCGGCTTTGCGGCTACGCCTCCATTCCGTAACCGCGCGTGCTGAACGGCGTTAGATGTTTGAGGTGATCATGGAAGTCGCCGGATTCATCGTTTTCCTGGTATTCAGCCACTTCGGTGTGATGCAGGTATTTCGCCTTACGACCTATCACAGGTATTTCTGGCCATCACTCCCGCTTCTTGTCGGGTATGCCGGACTGGTTGGGTGGGCACTGTTCGCGCTTGAATTGCATCCGTTCTTTCTGTGGCAATTAGCTCTGACCGGCACTTTGCTATTCATAGTTGGCAAGAAACAAAGCAAGAGCGCGGAGGCAATGCGTCAGCTTGCTGGAGACGATGCTGATGCAGTCCGATTCATGGCCAGGTCGGCGGCGAAAACGACCATCTACTATATAGCGAGTTCTATCGTGTATCTTGTTTTTTTTGCGATTACATATGTATGGTTATACAACACCTGAAAAAATTAGGCTTCCTGGCCATGCTAAGCGTTTTTAAAAACGATTCGATTGCCGTACTCAAGGAGAAGCTACATGGGGCATGGGCAAGAAGAGAGTAAAGCAGAGGTAAAAGCTGCGAGCTCCTGGGGTTGGGTAATTCCTGCGCTCATAGGGTTGATTTTAGCAAAAACGCTGGGGTTGGTCGGTGCGCTCGTTACGATAGGCTCTTATTTTTGGCTGCAGCCTAAAATCGGCACACTTGTGTCTATAATCCTACCAGCTGTTTTCGGTATAGCTTCAGGGGTTGTTGTTAGCATGCTGATACTAAACTGAAGTCTAGCAAGTCACGGAAGGTTGATGCGTGAGGCACCGCTTTTAGCATTAGGAAAAACAAAGGAGACAACAATGAGTAGTTACAATCAGGCCTTTGTCGCTGAATACGGGGATTTCATGTACGACGTCCTTCTGCTTCAGCGAGATGCCGGGTGAATCTACGAATTTACAATCTGGGGCAATGAGGATGCCCTGTTCCAAGGGCGCTATTCGACCGTTCTCGAAAGTAAAGACTTAGCCAAGTATGCCGCGTGTGCTGAAGCCAAAAACCGTATAAATTCTGAAAACGACAGTTAGTTCGGGTAAGATCATGATTCGAGAAATAAACATTCAGAAATGTCGCTATCTACGAATTCTCTTCTATTCCTTTATGTTTGTAATTGGTGGTTGCGCAATTGGGCCGGCTGACTATGATGACGAGCCTAACGGCACCCAGCGCGCTGAGATTATTAGCAAAAACGAAAATGGAATTACGGTTGAGCATAGTACCTGGGGTAAAAAGATTGCGTTTAGGTTTACTGATGAACATTGCGCCTCTATGGTTAAAGTTGCAACTTATAACGGAGCTTCGACGCAATATGGGCCAGATGTTATTTCGACTTGGCGTTGCGAATAACGCTCATTCCTAAAAAGTGTAGGCTGTCGGACACTAAAAGTGCGCCGGTGCGCTTCGCGTGTTAGTCACCAAGAAGGAGAACAAATGACTAATGAACATTTTTTAATGCTGATAGGTGCAGCTGCATACTCATTGGTGAGTATGATTATTATTTATCTCGTCGCGCTATTCGCACTGACATTATTTTTAAAACCCAAACCGGGCATCATGCGCCTCATAGTAGGTTTCGTGGCTTGTTGGGCAGTGATCTCCTTTTACATACCATTCAAGAGCCTCTCGTATTACATGGAACATTCGGAGGAAATGTATATCGCCCAGCTAGTCATTTCGGTCGTAGTGCTATTCGCAGTTACGAAGTTATCACTAACGAAAGCTCCACCATCAGATACGCCTGAAACATAATTTAACTTTAGCGCCGATAAATAATTAATATATAGCTTATAAGAATTTAATTCACGCTAAGAAGATCTGCGGCGAGGAGCTGATTCTCTTGTCAGAGCAGTGCTCGTCCTTTCTGGCTAGGCATTAACTGTATCAATTGGTTTATTAGCAAGCCCAATACAAGTGGCTGTTGTCGGATGCTGTAGTTCCTCCGTTTCAGTGGACACCTTGATCAAACTCATGGATTTACCCCGGTGAGCGCAGCCTTAGCTCTGATTGCCTCACCCACAATAGGGATACTATAGTATAACTATTAGTTCGGATCAGGGTGAGCCCATGAAAGTAGAGCTTGTTACAAACCTAAAGCGCCAAGCCACAAAAATCTTGGCAGACCTGCATCTCTCCAAAGAGCCGGTACTGATCACGGAGCATGGTCAGCCATCCGTCTACCTTGTCGATGTGCAGGATTACGAATTTATGCAGCGCCGACTTGAGCTGCTTGAAGGGCTCTCTCGGGGTGAGCGTGCTGTGCTTGAGGGAAGAACCTACAGCCAAAGCGAGGCCAGGGAGAAAATGAGTAAATAGCTGAAGTAATCTGGACGGAGCCCGCGCTTCAAGAGTTGGATGTTATCGCTGATTACATTGCACTGGATAATCCTGCTGCCGCAAGTCATTTAGTACAATACGTTTTCGATAAGACCGAACGTTTGGAGAATTTTCCCCAATACGGGCGGATTCCACCGGAGCTCCCTAATTCGGTATACCGAGAGGTAGCGGTTCCACCGTGTCGCATTTTTTATCGTGAGGATGAGCAGCGGGTTCTCGTCCTTTATGTCATGCGAGAGGAGCGGCAGCTTCGTGCATATATGCTTGAGAATAGCTAAGCAGATGTATCACTCGGATACTTTAGTCTACGCTTCGCTACCTCAAAACCACCTGTGTGCTTCGGTGTTAGCTAATTGAGGTAAAATCTATGGGTATTATCAAAAGAACAATCTTCCTACAGTAAGAGAACTTGCCATCTCGTCCAATTTATTGGAAAGCGCTTGGTAGGAAAGCTTGGGTTGATACTGGGCATCATAAATCAGCCCGTTACCATGGTTGTAATAGTCGTACCACTCATTAAGTGACGACCAACGATCGGTGAAGCCCCACATGGTGAACGAGTGCGCACCCTCTTCGATGCACGCTTCCAAGTACTGGGCATACCAATCGGCTACGGCCTTTGGGGTAGCGGCATAGTTCTGATACTGGTTAATGTCCAGCTCCGACACCCGTACCTCGATACCCAGCGACTTGAAGCGGGCAATGGCCGACTTCAAGTGTGCCTTGGTCACAGACGAAGTATTGCGTGGCCAGGTCGCCTGGTAATCAGCGTTCACGTCTTCGTGCATCTGCAAGCCAATGCCATGAATGGGCACGCCGGCGGTTTGCAACTCGACCACCAGGTTGAACAGGAAGTCCTGTTTGTCACCCGCCTCTTCACACCCCCACTCATTAATGAACAGCAGTACATCCGGATCCACTTCATGGGCTTTACGTAATGCCCGTTCAATGTAGCCACGCCCTAATGCCTGGTACCAGACGGAATCACGGAGCTGGTCTGTCCAGTCCAGGAACGGCTCGTTGATCAAATCGAACGACACCATGCGGCCCTTATAGCGGCCAAACAACCTCTCGATATGCTCGTCGAGGATTTCCCCTACTTCGCTAGCGGTGATGGACCCATCGAGCCAGCCATCCCACAGCCACTGCGGGGTCGCTTCGTTCCATGCCACCGTGTGGCCATGCACCTCCATGCCATTACGTTCGGCGTAGTCGATCAGCTTATCTGATTCATAGAAGTCGTAGACGCCACGGGCAGGCTGGATGAACTGGAACTTCATGCAGTTCTCAGGGGTGATCTGGTTAAACTCATTGCCCAGAATCGTGCGGTACTGCTCATCGAACACCATCGGGTACGTGGCCACCGCAGTACCGATGCGGAACTTACCGGCCTTGTCACGCAAGGTGCCCGCTGTCTTAGGCACACTACGCACTGGCGTCTCTTCCACGGTACCGGTCGTGGTGATCTGAGTGACAAGGAACGTTGCCCCCACGTTCGCTTCATCCAGGCTTAGATAAACCACCCCATCGGCAAACAGACACATATCCGACTGACGGGTTACTTCCACACCGTTGGTCAGGAACACAAGCTCGGTGCCCTCACGCTTGAAGGTGTAAATCACATTGGTGCCGACACTGGCAGCAGCATTTCCCGACTCTGTATTATCAGGGTGATACATTGTCCAGTAACACCAGTCACCATTGACGATCTGGGCCTTGAAGGTGCTCTGCGCGTAGTACCACTCATCCTGCACCATCGGGATAACCCCGTGGAACAGGAAGTAGGTGGAGTTGGCGGCAGTCAGCGTAGCGGTGATATTGATCGCAAAGTCACCGGAGACCTGAAAGCGCATGGCCAGGTTGAGCGACGGATTATGTACCGGCGCGTCTGTGCTTTCAGGCAATGGCGACAGCTTACGGTCGAGGCCTTCAAACAGCACGCCATTTGATTGCACGGTGGCCCCAGAAAAACCTTCCCACAAACGGAATGGAGAAGAAATCACGGGCATACCTCCAAAGAAATGTACCAGTGCGTTTTCCCACGCATCGGTTGTTGTTTTTGAGGAACAGGCTCCCGGTAATCCCCCCATTTATAACCGAAGCGATAAGTAGAGTTGGTTAGGCCGCCATGGCCACCTTCTGTTTCGGTGTTATCCCACCCAATGCCATGTTCGGTCGCTCGTGGTTGTACGTCCAGAGCCAGCGTGTGGCAAAATCCTGTACTTCAGCGATCGAGTCGAAAAGATAATGGCTCAACCAATCATAACGGACTGTTCGGTTGTAGCGTTCAACATAAGCATTCTGCTGCGGATTCCCCGGCTGGATATATCGAAGTTCAATGCCTTCCTGCCTTGCCCAGGTAACGAGCTTACCGCTGATGTATTCCGGGCCGTTGTCACAGCGAATGGCTTTTGGCTTGCCGCGCCATTCGATCAACTGCGTGAGAGAGCGTATTACGCGCTCTGCCGGCAGCGAGAAGTCTGCATCGATGATCAGACCTTCCCGGTTGTAGTCATCGAGCACGTTGAACAATCGATACGTTCGGCCGTCTGCCAACTGGTCGTGCATGAAGTCCATAGACCAACAGCCGTTCAGAACCTGCGGTACCGACAAGGGTTCCGGCTTTTTCCGCACCAGTCGCTTCTTGGGCTTGATCCGCAGGTTAAGCTCCAGCTCCCGGTAAATCCGGTAGATGCGCTTATGGTTCCAGCCGAAGCCCTTCACGTTGCGCAGATACAGGTAACACAGCCCAAACCCCCAGTTACGCTGGTTATGGGTTAAACGCACCAGCCAGTCGGCAATCACCGCGTTCTCATGGCTCAGCTTTGCCCGGTAGCGATAACAGGTCTCACTGATACCAAAGGCCACACAGGCCAGCCGTACACTGCAGCGATCGGCATCAACTGCATTTTTTGCCATCTCTCGGCGTTGAGATGGCTTTACCACTTTCCCTCAAGGGCCTCCTGGCGAAGCTCGGATTTCAAGCGCTCTTCGGCGTACATCTTCTTGAGTCGACGGTTTTCGTCTTCCAGGTCCTTGAGGCGCTTCATCATGGACGCGTCCATACCGCCATACTTCGAACGCCATTTATAAAACGTGGCACTGCTCATACCGTGCTCGCGGCAAAGTTCAGGAACCGGCACGCCAGATTCGGCTTGCTTCAGAATCGCCATGATCTGGCTGTCGGTAAAACGTGATTTTCGCATGTGGAATCTCCTGTCTGTTCAGAGTACAAAATTCCACTTATCACCGCGATTATTTTTCGGGGGGATTACCTCCCCACCTGCATGACGTTATTTCGCTTTTGATGAGTTTCCTCTTGGACGAGTTCAAGTAACCGTACCCGCTCCGAATCACTGTAAATAGCGGGCCAACCGGTGCGCGGGTGACGGACAGAATCCATATGTCACGGCAGGTTTCGCATCATCATGCGGCTTCTCAAGAACTTCTCACATAAATGTCCAGGCCAATATCCTCGTCACCTTATTTCCCTGTTTCATCTCTATTTCCCGACTATCAACGGCACCGAGCTTACTAATCAGCTTCTTTGCGGGCTTAATATTGTCGGCTTTTGAAACCAAACTGCTAAACCAGCGGCATTGAGTTGAGTACACTTGGCTTTCTCTTATTAGCTTTTTAAGAAACAGCTGTTCGCCGCCTTTACACCAGAGCTCTGCTCCCATCCCGCCAAAATTCAGCGTAGGCGATTTGGTGTTTGCTTTTTGTTCACCGCGATTACGCGCAAGGTTATTGCGTTTAAGCTGACTACCTTTAAGTGCTTCATCGAGCGAGGCATGAAAGGGTGGGTTGCATACGCTGACGTCAAAGAACTCCTCCGGTTGAATGATCCCTTCAAAAATGTGGTTTTTATCGTGCTGCGTGCGCAGCGTGAAGCGATCTTTAAGCGTGGGGTTGTTGGCGATAATCGTGGCGACGTTCTCAAGCGACTGAGCGTTAATGTCACTCCCCACACACTGCCAGCCGTATATTTGGCAGGCTAGTAGCGGGTAGATGCCATTGGCACCCGTCCCTATATCGAGCAGCTTGATGCTGGGCTTTTCACGTCCAAGCCCAATTAAGTCCGCCATGTGATGGATATAATCGGCTCTGCCTGGGATGGGGGGCAAAGCGCACCCTCAGGAATGTCCCAATCGACGATATTGTAGTATTGGTTTAATAACGCGGCGTTGAGCGTTTTGACGGCCAATGGGTCAGCGAAATCGATGGAAAGTTCGCCATAAGCGTGCGGTTTCACATGAGGGGCTAGTGCTGGGTGGCTTTTTACGAGAGCAGGGAAGTCATAGCCTTGGTTGTGCAGATTCGTCGGGTGCAGGCCTTTGCGAACAGGCCTAGCGCGGCTTTTTTCACTTCCATTGGGGGGGTTCACAATCATAGGCCTGGGGCTTGGCTTTCATTAGTAAAGTGGGTTTGGCTTAGCCCGTGATTATAACCTTAATGGTTGTGTTGGGCTTACTCGGTAGGCGCATATGATGAGCACGTAATTCTGCGCTAGGGTCAGTAGGTTCTAAGTCCTCATCTTTTGTACTAACAAATGCGGAGATGCATAAGCGGGAAGATTGAGTCGCCTGCCCACGCGAAGAAGGAAGTATGTTCCATTCAGGCCATAGGCGGCCTGAATGGAAGCTGGCGTTCTTAGCTGGTTGCTTGGTTGGATATGCCGACTTTTTCTTGTTTGCGCATTTGGTAGCTTTCGATTTCGTTGCCCATGCCTTTATCCGTGTCGTTCTCTATTGTCAGCGTTGGCTGCTGGACGTGGCGCAGCTGGCGTTTTAGGTAGCTGGTGTAGAGGTATCGGTTGTAAACCGCCCAGAAGTGAAAGGTTAGGAAGGTGACGACAAAGCCGATTAATACCACCTTGATCATGACCGAGGAGTAGAGCTGTTCCAGAATTGCTTCTTCCACGATGAAGAACATATACATCCTGGTTATTACCAACATCCACAGCACGAGGGTGGCGAGTGTGATTAAGATATCGCGTGTCCGATAGCCCCAGCCTTTTTGGCAAGGGTTGTCGATGATGACGGGCACCAGTTTATTGTTCATTGAATTGCTCCCCTCGGTCAGGACTAGTCCATGTGGCGAGCCTTCCTTTTTGGCGCAGCATAGCTTTCGGGAAGGCAATTACAACGGTCGCCATATTGAGAATCCAATAGGCGAACGGGTACCAGATACTCCAGTAAACGCAGCGGAATATCTCTTTGTCGTAGCGGCTGTCGATATAGAAGCTGACGGTGAACTGGATGAAGCTAATGGCGATCAGGATGCTGCCAAAATAGGAAAGCAGCGTAGCGGTGATAGGCCACGACATGGGCACAAAGAACTGAGAAACCAGCCAAGCAAAAAGCAAAGTGATCACCGAGTAACACCACACCACGCTGACGATGTACTCCAGCATCAGCAGCCAGAAGCGGCGGTTTTTCCAACGGATGGTTTGCGAGAAGTAGCGCAGGAACACTTCGCCGCCACCTTGCGCCCAACGCAGCCGCTGCTTGAAAAGCCCGCGTAGCGTTTCCGGCATCAGTACCCAGCACATGGCCCTGGGTTCATAGCGAACTTGGCCACCTGCCAGCTGTAAGCGCCAGCTGACATCGATGTCTTCGGTGATCATGTCGGTATTCCAGCCACCGACTTCTTCGAGCGCCTTGCGCCGGAACGCACAGATGACCCCTGAGATGGTGAACACCATTCCATAGATGCGCTGTGCGCGTTTGATCAGGCCGATGATGGCGGAGAATTCGCCGGTCTGGATCTTGCCAATGGCGGTCGAGCGGGTTCTGACCCGTGGGTTGCCGGTAACCCCACTGACCTTTGGACTACTGAGAAAGTGACTGACCATATAGCCAATCGCATCGTAGTCGAGTATCGCATCGCCATCGATGCCCACGATGATATCGCCGGTGGCGTGGCTCAAACCGTTGTTCATGGCGCTGGCCTTGCCTTGGTTGGCTTGATGCAGCACCTTTAAGGCGGGGTATTGAAGCACCAAGGCGTCAAGCCGACTGGCAGTGTCATCTTTGCTGCCATCGTTAACGGCAATAACTTCCATGAACGGGTAATTCTGTTTAAAGAGGTGATAAATGGTCTCATCCACATTGGCCTCTTCGTTATAGCAGGGCAACAGCACAGATACTTTCGGGGCATTTTCATCCCACGTGAAGGTGGTGGGCCAGGGCTGCTTGCGCTCCCAATGAACGTAGAAGTAGATGCCCCCGCATATCCATATGGTTGCCATCAGGCTGGGATAGCCGAGGGTAAAGATGGCTAGGTGGTCGAGTATGTTCATGGGATGGCCCTGAATCGACGTCCGATGGAAAATACCGGTCTCATCACATTGATATCAGGATGGTTTTGAAGAAAATCATCCGGGTAGTAGCCAATGTTTTTAATGCCTTCTTCGCGCAGTATGCGTACCCACTGGGCTATTTCTGCACTGGGAATGGGGGTTTGGGTGTTCCAATCTTGAGCTTGTAGCTCGAACACCAGTTGGTCAGCGCTCACCTGTTCCAGTGAACGCTGGGCTAGGCTTCTCAGCCACTGGTTGGGGTTCTCGGCTTTTTCCATATAGGGCATGGCCATCACGGCAACGAAGTCGTAAGCCGAGGCGAAATTCTGCATGTCTTGGGCAAACCAACGCTTGCTGCGCGGCTCCATTACCGTGACGGCATACAGGTTGCGAGAGGTCGTGAATACCTTGTTGTCGGACTGGCGATAGTAGTTAGCTGCTTTCTCTAGCTCTAGCGTGAAGTCGGTCAGGTGTTCTCCCTTAAAGCGGGCCCAGGTGGCCATCAAGTTTTCGTCGTTACGAATGGCGTTAATATCGCGGGGTAACGACGCCAGCTCATAGGCGTCCAATGCCTCGGGGTTGGCATCTTCAAAGTCGGTAAAGAAGGCGTCATCGTGAAATAGCAGGCCATCAAACTTGGTCAGGCGGCCAAGGTCTAGGTAGATCTCACGAATGGTGTTGCGGTTCTCAATCACATAGGGCGAGAGTCGGCGGTAGTGGTCTGGAGATTCATTGCCGGTTCTTACATCGGTGACGTATTGATAACCATCCCCTAGATCAAACGATAGTACCGGCATCCATGCATACACCTTTACATTGGCGCGTTTCTTTAACTGCCAAGCAACCCGGTTGAAAAGGTCGGCTCTGACCGGTAAGTGGCGGTTGGGAAAGTAGAGTTCATCGGCCACACCGTCGCCATCCGGGTCAGAATAGGCCTGAAGGTAAACGGTGCTGACGCCGTAACGTGAAATACGTTCAATTAATCGGTCCAGATTTTGTTCTTGCTGGATGGGGTCCGGGTCATAAACGTAATCCAAGTCAACGTGCACAATGCGTTGCTCTTCTGTCTCCCATAAGCGGTTAGAAAGAATCTCCTCAATTGTTTCCAGGGTGGTTTCCTGGTCAATCAGGAAGCGGTTCATGCTGCGCATGGAATCGTTAAGCCGGTTGGGCTCACCGAGTAGGCTGAAGGTGTACTTCATGCCATATTCGGAGGCGATATTGAGCGTCGCTTCACTGTAAGCGCCGTAGGGCCATACCATCACGCGCGGACCCTTGCCTATTTTTTCTTGGAATTGCTGCTGCGTCCGTGCCATATCATTGCGTATGCGTTCGATGTAGTCCGCTTCGCTTTCATAACCATTGCCCGCGTTCCAAATGCTAGTCACCGCAGCTGCTTGCTCATTGCCCATCGGGTTGCCGACAGCGCCGTAGTGAAGGTTGTAAGTGTGGGAGGCAATTTCTACCAGTGGTGATTCATCTAGGGTTTTAACTTGTTCCCAGGATAGAAAGCGTTCGCGGGGGAGGTTGATTTTGCCGTAGGGCACTTGTCCGCCTGCTGGCACATCCAGCCAACTGCCTACCACTGCCTGCACCGCAGGGAAGTCGTATAGCTTGAGCAGCGGGAAAACAATATCGTAAAAGCTGCGATAACCGTCATCGAACGTTAGCAGCACCGCTTTTTCAGGTAGGGGTTGCCCGCCCGCTTTGGCATCGATGATCTGCTGTAAGCTCACTGGCTGATAGCCGCCTAAGGCAATCAGGTTGAAGTGTTCGACTAGTCGGCCACGTGTAATCGTCTGTGAATAAATATCTAGATCGGGAGTGACCGTGGAGTCCACGACATCGTGGTAGCTGATCACCACATAATCATCCGCTGAGCGTGCGGCTTGAGCCTGCTGAATATTGACGATCACCAGCAGAACCGCGCTCATCATAATGACGCGCCAGAGTGTCATAGGAATCTCCATACAAAACCGGCTGAAATAACGTTGTCGTATTCAGGAACGCCGTCATAGACGGCTCTTTCGCGGGCGATGCCGTATTCAAAGTTCACGTTGGGGGCTAACTCCCAGCTATGTTGGTAACCAATTGACCAAGTGTTTTCGCTGTCGAAATCTTCTTGCCAGTAGCGGCCTGAACCTAGGGAAACGGTTTGGATAAAGGACTGCCGGTAATCGATCGGGATCTCATAATTAACTGACAAAACGCCTGCTAAACTGGCATCGCGCTCTGGATTGTAATAGCTGGCTTCAACGTCATCGTTGCGTGATGCAGAAGCTTGAACCCCGCCATTAACCTGCCAACGGTCCAGGTGGTAGAGCGTTTGATTCCAGTAACCGTAAACAGACTGCCGAAGGTTGCTATCTTCAAAGTCGGTGGCCATGACGCCGATCGCACCAGCGCCGCGCTCGTCTTTTCGATAGGCCACTTCAGCCCGGTAGCGGTCGGCGTTGACGCCGTCCCGCAGCGCCCGCAGCGGTGTATCGGTGGTGTTGATTTCGACACCCAGCGTCGTGGTGATGTGATCCGTTGGGGCGTACTGCAGTTCGGCGAGCGCCAGGAAGTCCTCGTTAAGCTGAGACCCATGGCCTGCCGCCAGCGTTACCGTGGCGGGGTGCAGGTTCCATTCGTAACCCGCCACGTTGTAAGAAGCATAAAGATCCTCATCTTCAAACTCCCCATACTGGCCAATGCGCTGAGCAAAAGGGCGGGAACCGTTGTCATTACGGGGCCCTTCCAAAAGTACTTCATAGCGCCACTCACGAGATGCCTGCGTGCCACTACCTTGGCCTTTGCTACGTTCGACGGTGGAGCTTAGTTGCGGCGCACGCTGTTCGCGCCACTCGCGGGCCATATCGTCCCGTGATGCGCTTGGTCGTGCGGTTGCAATTTCGGTGGCGATCTCGCTGGTCGTGCCTTTCCATTGGCCACGCTGTAACCGCGAAAGTAATACGCCATGTTCGGCGGCTTCTTGCCGATCAGGGGGTAATAAGGGCATCGCTTGCTGATAAGACTCCTCGGCTTTTCTTGGCCAGCCTCTGTCGCGTTCTATGTCGCCTTTGATGATCCATAAATAAGGGTCAGCAGGCGCTTGAGCCTGGTACGCGGCGAGGCGTTCGCTGGCCTCATCAGTGCGGCCGCGCCAAGAATCAAGTAGCACCTCCAGCAACAATACTTTCTGATAGTTAGGGTTATCTATACGTACGGTTTGGGTGAAGTCCAGGCGCTGCTCGGGTTCATTGGCGCGCCACTCTTCTAATAGTTTGTCAGCATCGCGAAAACGTTGGGCGTCGGCATAGCTGTAAAACAGCCCTTCGTTGAGAGGGTCGTCAGGGTTTGTGGCCTGCTTGGGAGATAGCCGAATCAGGTTTTCGTAAAGCGTGATGGCCTCATCTGGGCGGCCCATACCATTAAGCGCATGGGCTCTGGCGCGAGCAACGTAGCTGGGTAGCTGGCCGTGTTGATTTTCTAGCCTCATCGCCAGCGCTTCAGCTTCAGAGAAGCGCCTTAATTCAGCTAGAGCTACTACCTTGTCGTATTCGGCAATGGTAATGAGTTCCTGGGGGGCATTCGGCGTGCTCAGAACAATATTCAGCTGTTCTAGGCCGCTGCGGGTTCTTGAGGGTTGGTCAGTGTGAATACCCAGGCGTATATCGGTTACCCCTTCATAATAAGTAAGCCATAGGCGGTCACTATCGCTGAAAACCTCGGGGTTCGTTTCCATAATACGGCGTGCTGCAGAGCTAGCACCCAAGCCTACCGCCAGCCGATAAAGGGCATTTAGTTCACTCGTGTTACTGGGGTCTTCCGCTATCAACGATTGGCGGGCATCCAGTTCTTGTGTGGCATTGGCGGTTCTTGCTGCTAAATAGCCCCTTGCCTCAAGGCCCGCCGTCGTTATACCCGCTACTTGGTTGTATTGCTGTAGAGAGATATCCGCCAAGGTATAATTTTCCATATCCGTATGGACTAACGCCTGCCCTAGCCATCCCTGAGCGTTGGAAGGGTCACGGTAGGTGAGCGCTCGAAACAGTTCCAGCGCCTGCTCGTAATCACCTGCACTGCGTGCCGCCCCTGCTAGGTTGGCGAGTTCTGAATCGCTGTAATTTTCTGTTAGACACCAATCGCAAACGGCGAGTGCTTCCTGGTGGCGCCCGGCTCGCACCAGTAGTGCTACCAAATCTTCACGAACACGAATATCGCGTGTTTGGTAATAAAGCGTTTTTAAGCCGTCGATTGATGTTTCTAGAGCTCCCTGGCGTGCTTGGATAACGAGTGCTTCGCGTTGCGCATCGGTCGTCGTTTGCCCATATGCTACACCCGACGTTAAGCAGGCGAGCAGGCAAATCGGCAGTAGGGAGCTAGGGCGATTTTGCATGGTGATACTCCTACCCAGAAAGCTAATGACCACAGATTTGTAATCAAATGTATATTTCTAGTGTATAGGAGTATCTTTAAGTAAATATTGGAATAAAACGTGAACTTGAAGAGGGATATCATCAGGAAAACAGCTGAGAAAAACCATTACACCCCTATGAGATCGGCCCTTGTGGGGGTGATTAAAGAGGTTGATATCTTTCTCTAAAAGATTTTTTTGGTTCTTAAAATAGTGCCAGTCACTTTTAGGCTATCTTGTGTTGATGAGTTTTCCGACAGCTTATTCATCAGAAAATTCTATTTTATTTACACAATGTTACAAATCTAGAGGGAGCTGTGATAATGGCTATTTCTCATCAGGGAGCTTGTCTCTGCGGCGCTGTTAGCGTCACTCTTACCACCAAAAGCAACCATGTCGGCGTTTGTCACTGCTCGATGTGTCGAAAGTGGGGAGGTGGCCCGATGTTTGCCGTTGACTTTGCAGAGGATGTGGATTTTAAAGGCGCAGAGCACATAGCGACGTTCAGTTCATCAGATTGGGCTGAGCGTGGTTTTTGTCGGCAGTGTGGTACGCACCTGTTTTATCGGTTAAAGCAGAATGGGCACTACGCGCTTCCCGTTGGCCTTCTGGATAGCACTGATGCGTGGAAAATAACCGAGCAGATATTTATAGAGCAAAAACCTGCTTACTACTCTTTGGCGGAAAAAACCAAGCAGCTAACCGGTAAAGAAGCATTTGCGCAGTACGACGAGCAATAATCTTGGTTGAGGCAGTAACATTTGATGAATAAGGCACTTTTATTGAGCCTCTTTGTTCTCCCGTGCTGCCTCTAGCTGCTCAATCATCCGGCGCGCTGCATTGGAGAGCGTTCGATTGGTATGTACTAAATACCCCAGCGGGCGATGGATAGGGGCAGTATCGACGTTAAGCTCTACTAGCTCACTATCGACCATCTTTTCCGGCAGCAGGCTCCAGCCTAAGCCAACGCTGCACATCATCTTGAGTGTTTCTAAATAGTTGGTTGTCATACTGACCGGCAGTTTTAACCCTGCTTCAGTGAAGCGCTGTGCAATCAACGAACCGGTAAACGTTTTGGCCCCTGGCATCACACAATTAAAATGACACAGCGCGGAAAGCGATAACGCTTCTTGGTGAGTGTGAATGTGAGTGTGAGCTTGGGGTTTGGCATGAGAGGCGAGTGGATGGTCAATAGCACAGGTAAAACAGAGCCGATCACGCCACAGTTCAATAACCTGCAGCTGCTCATGAGGGTGGGGCGCCAGTGTTACCACCGCCATTTCCAGTGTGCCATCCAGTACGCCTTGGTAAGCCTGCTCTGAATCCAAAAAATGAAGATCGAGCTCTACTTCTGGGTGGCGTTGGGTGTACTGCTTTAATAGTGGCGGTAAGCGGTGTAGGCCAATATGGTGGCTGGTGGCCAGGGTGAGCTTGCCGCCTACCTGGCCGGAGAGATTGGCGAGCGCCCGCCGGCTATCCTCAACGCTAAAAAGTATGCGCTGTGCTTGTGGCAGTAGCACGTTACCCGCCTCGGTTAAGGCGATGCGTCGACCAATTCGGTCAAATAGCCTTGTGCCCACCTGGGACTCCAGAGTGGCGATACGTTTGCTAACGGCGGGCTGAGTAAGGTGAAGCTGCTCGGCTGCGCGTGAGAAACTTTGCGTATCGGCCACCGCCACAAAAGCTTGTAAGCTTTGGGTATCCATTTACTTATCCTTAACGTATTCCATATTGGAATCTAAAGTATGAATAACATGAATTGCTTTTATGCGCGAGCCGAGTAACACTCGCTGCATTACTGGTGCGAAGACGCCAGCACAACTAACTAGCAAGAAATGGGCATCGCCCGGGAGAGCCACATGTCAGGCCAAACGCTTTACGACAAACTTTGGAATCAGCACTTGGTGAAACAGCGCGATGACGGCACCGCGTTAATCTACATTGATCGCCAATTGCTTCATGAAGTGACTTCGCCCCAGGCGTTTGAAGGACTTCGCCTGGCAAACCGTAAGCCGTGGCGCCTGGATGCCAACTTGGCAACACCAGACCATAACGTGCCCACTACGATTAAAGAGCGCGCTGAAGGCAACAGCGGTATCAAAGATCCGGTATCGCTGATTCAGGTACAGACCCTGGACGACAACTGCCTTGAGTACGGCATTGAAGAGTTTAAAATCAACGACCCGCGTCAGGGCATTGTCCACGTAGTCGGCCCCGAGCAGGGTGCAACGCTGCCGGGTATGACCGTGGTGTGCGGCGACTCCCACACGGCTACCCACGGTGCCTTTGGTGCGTTGGCCCACGGTATCGGTACCTCGGAAGTCGAGCACGTCATGGCAACCCAGTGCTTGCTGGCGCAAAAAATGAAGAACATGCAGGTACTTGTGGACGGTGAGCTTGGCCTTGGCGTTACCGCAAAAGACGTCGTGCTGGCGATTATCGGCAAGATCGGTACCGCGGGTGGTACCGGCTACGCCATTGAGTTTGCCGGCAGTGCAATTGCTTCGCTTTCGATGGAAGGACGCATGACCGTTTGCAACATGGCCATCGAAGCGGGCGCTCGGGTGGGGTTGATTGCAGTCGACGAGACCACCATTGATTACCTGGGCAAGCGCCCCTTTGCGCCTACCGCAGAGCAGTGGGAAGCCGCCGTGGCAGACTGGCGCAATCTTGTCTCCGACGACGATGCGCAGTTCGATAAAGTGGTTACTTTGCAGGCTGATGAGATCGAACCACAGGTGAGTTGGGGGACTAGCCCTGAAATGGTCACCGGTATTTCGGGTCAAGTGCCCGACCCGCTAGCTGCACTGGATGAAACTGTGCAGCGCAGCCACACTCGCGCACTGGAATATATGGGCCTTCACGCCAACCAGAAAATCACCGATATCAAGTTGGATAAAATCTTTATCGGCTCCTGCACAAACTCGCGTATCGAAGATTTGCGTGAAGCCGCCAAAGTCGCCAAGGGCAAAAAGGTGGCTGACTCCATCAAGCTCGCCATGGTGGTGCCGGGTTCTGGCTTGGTGAAGCGCCAAGCAGAAGCCGAAGGGTTGGATAAAATCTTCATTGAGGCTGGTTTTGAGTGGCGTGAGCCAGGCTGCTCCATGTGTTTGGCCATGAACGCGGATAAGCTGGGGGCCGGTGAACACTGTGCCTCTACTTCTAACCGCAACTTTGAAGGTCGTCAGGGCTACGGTGGCCGTACGCACTTGGTCAGCCCGGCCATGGCAGCGGCAGCGGCGATCGCCGGTCACTTTGTTGATGTTCGTACCTTGCCCGCCAACGACGCCACTCACGCACAGGAGGCCTAAGCCATGAAAAAATTTGAACGTTTGGAAGGTGTAGTAGCGCCTCTTGATCGCGCCAATGTCGACACCGATTTGATTATCCCCAAGCAGTTTTTGAAGTCGATCAAGCGTACCGGCTTCGGCGTTAATCTGTTTGACGAACTGCGCTATTTGGATGAAGGCCAGCCGGGTCAGGACTGCTCGCAGCGCCCGCTGAACCCAGATTTCGTCTTGAATCAGCCGCGTTTTAAAGGTGCTGAAGTATTGCTGGCGCGGCGCAATTTTGGCTGCGGGAGCTCTCGTGAGCACGCGCCTTGGGCGCTGGAAGATTTCGGTTTCAAAGTGGTGATTGCGCCTAGCTTTGCCGATATTTTCTACAACAACTCGTTCAAGAACGGCATTCTGCTAATCACTTTCCCAGAAGACGTAGTAGATCGCCTGTTTGCCGAAGTGGACGCCAATGAAGGCTACCAGTTGGATGTCGACCTGGAGCATCAGCGCGTCATTACCCCCAGCGGCGAGATTTTAGAGTTTGAAGTGGATGAGTTCCGCAAACACTGCTTATTGGAAGGGTTGGACGATATTGGCTTGACGCTAAAAGACGAAGACGCCATTCGCGCCTTTGAGCAGAAACATAAAGCCGCGCGCCCGTGGTTGTTCCGGCAGTCTGCGTAAGCCAGCCTTCTATAATTAAACGCTAAGGATTCAGCATGACCCATAAAGTATTGCTTCTGCCGGGCGACGGTATTGGCCCCGAGATTGCTGCCCAGGCGGCACGCTTGTTAAAAGCTTGCCAAGAAGCGGGCTTGGATATTGAAGTAGAAGAGGGCTTGGTGGGTGGTTCTGCCTACGATGTTCATGGGGAGCCGCTGCCCGCGGAAACTCTGGAAAAAGCCAAAGCGGCCAGCGCTATTTTGCTGGGCGCGGTAGGTGGCCCCAAGTGGGATAAAATCGAAGATCTTTCCAAGCGTCCTGAAAAAGGGCTGTTGGGCCTGCGTAAAAACCTGGGTTTATTCGGTAATTTGCGCCCAGCTATGCTTTATCCGCAGCTCGCCAGCGCCTCCAGCCTCAAGCCTGAGCTGGTTGCCGGGCTGGATATTATGATCGTTCGCGAGCTGACGGGCGGGATCTACTTCGGCCAGCCTCGTGGCATTGAAGTCCGTAATGGCGAGCGCGTAGGTTTTAACACCTATATTTATTCTGAAAGCGAAATTGAACGCATTGGTCGCGTTGCGTTTGAAATGGCTCAGAAGCGTGGCAAGAAGCTTTGTTCTGTCGATAAAGCCAACGTGCTGGAAGTCACCATTCTATGGCGGGAAGTCATGGAGCGTTTGGCGCCGGAGTATCCGGACGTAGAGCTTACCCACATGTATGTGGATAACGCCGCTATGCAGCTAGTACGTGCACCGAAGCAATTTGACGTGGTGGTCACCGGTAATATGTTTGGCGATATTCTCTCTGATGCCGCCGCTATGCTCACCGGTTCTATCGGCATGCTGCCTTCAGCATCGCTCAACGAAAGTGGGCAAGGCATGTATGAGCCGTGCCACGGCAGCGCGCCGGATATCGCGGGTCAGAACGTAGCAAACCCTTTAGCCATGATGCTTTCAGTGGCCATGATGTTGCGCTACTCACTGAATGAAAATGCCCTGGCGGGGCGTATTGAAGCTGCTGTGGGCAGCGTATTGGATGATGGCCTGCGCACTGCGGATATCGCCTCAGAAGGCATGCAGACCATCGGCACCGATGCCATGGGTGATGCAGTGTTGGCGGCGTTTGCCAAGCAGTAAAGTAATGGCAGTGTGACTGCGTTAAGGGCGCCTGGGGCAGGCCGTAGAGGGGGTCATTTGCCAGGGATGGCAAATGTAGCGCCCAGGGATGGGTTCACAGCGCCCCCTCCTAGGACTGTCGCAGGGGTAGCCCTTAACCTATCTCCTGGTTTCAAAATCAGCGTAAAGAAGTGTGTATAATATAGAGACTCATTTTTTGCAGGAGGACTTCATATGTTGAAAGTCGGTTTCGTGGGATGGCGCGGTATGGTGGGCTCTGTACTTATGCAGCGCATGCTGGACGATGGTGATTTTAACGGCATTGAGCCGGTGTTCTTCACCACCTCCCAGGTTGGCCAGCCCGGCCCCGATATCGGTGTAGATGTGCCTCCGCTTAAAGATGCCTTCGATATTGAAGCGCTCAAAGCGCTGGATGTTATCGTCACCTGCCAGGGTGGTGACTACACCAAGCCGGTCTACAAAGACCTGCGCAGTGCAGGCTGGAAAGGCTACTGGATTGATGCCGCTAGCACCCTGCGTATGGAAGATGAAGCGACGATCGTGCTGGATCCGGTTAACCGCAAAGTTATCGATGACCAGCTAGCCAAAGGCGCCAAAACATTTGTTGGCGGGAACTGTACTGTAAGCCTGATGTTGATGGGCTTGGGCGGTTTGTTTGAAGCCGATATGGTTGAATGGATGACCTCCATGACCTATCAGGCGGCTTCTGGTTCAGGCGCTAAGCACATGCGCGAGCTGCTCAACCAAATGGGGCAGTTACACGACAGTGTTGGTGAAGAGCTGAAGGACACCTCCAGTGCGATTCTGAATATTGATCGCAAGGTAACCGCCGCAATGCGCGGTGGCGATTTCCCGATCGATAACTTCGCCGCACCATTGGCAGGTAGCCTGCTACCGTGGATCGATAGCAAGCTGGAAAGCGGTCAGAGTCGTGAAGAGTGGAAGGCCAGTGTTGAGACCAATAAAATTCTTGGGCTCGGCAACAATCCGATCCCCATTGATGGCCTTTGTGTTCGTATCGGCGCAATGCGCTCGCACAGCCAGGCATTCACCATCAAGCTGAAGCACGATGTGCCGTTGGATGAGATCGAAGATCGCATTGCCAAGCACAACGAATGGGTCAAGCTGATCCCGAACGATAAGGATGCGACCATTGCTGGCCTAACACCTGCCGTTGCCACTGGTACGCTACAGGTGCCGGTTGGCCGCCTGCGTAAGCTGCAAATGGGGGGTGAATACCTCTCCGCATTCAGCGTCGGTGACCAACTGCTGTGGGGCGCAGCAGAGCCCCTTAAGCGTATGTTGAAGATTCTGCGCGAACAGTAATTGTTTATTGTTGTAGGCCAGTCGAAAACGGGAAGCTGTTCGCAGCTTCCCGTTTTTTTGCGCTGCTAATAATTACGGTAGTGGGAAATACGGCTTTATTTCGTTAAGTTATGATAAAAAAGACGTAATACAATAAGCTTGCATCCATGGTAAAAAAGTAAGTAGGCGATCAGGGATCATTCATGAAAAAGACACTGACATGGATTACATGGCTCTCATTGAGTGCAGTGAGTCCTTTTGCACTAGCCGTTGGGCTGGGGCAGGCGAGTGTCGGCTCGTATCTGAATGCGCCTCTAAATGCTTCCATTCCATTGCTGGAAAGCAGTGACTACACCCTTGACGATATCCGAGTCAGCGTTGCCGAACCGGCAGATTTTGCCGCGGCGGGCCTTGAATGGACGCCTCTAGCCGCAAGTGTTCGTGCCCAGATTGTAGAGCAGCAAGGGCAACGACAAGTGCGTTTAAGCTCCGGTCAAACGATGCAGGAGCCTTGGCTTGACCTGCTGCTGGCGGTTGAGTTTCCGGGCGGCCAGCAATTTCGTGACATCACCTTGCTGTTTGATCCCCAGGGCTATTCCCAACAAGGGCAGGCGCAAAGCGCTGCTCCCAACGCTGCGCCAACACCGAGTAACGCAGCGACTCCTCCGGTGGCTGAAGCCAGATCAGCGGCGCCAACCGTGGTAAGCGAACGTGGAGATGGCAGCAGCGCGTATGTGGGTAGCGGCGATACGCTATGGGGCGTCGCAGAGCGCGTTAAACCCCCTCAAGCCAGCGTTCAGCAGATGATGGTGGCGCTACTGGAAGCCAATCCAGACGTCTTTCCTAGCGGCAATATAAATGATATGCGTGCAGGCCAAACGCTGAGTGTCCCTGATGCTGAGCGAATTTTGGCGCGCTCCCATCTTGATGCTGACGCCGCTATCAAAGCGATGAATGAAGCCTGGCGCGCTCGCCGCAACGGCTCATTGGAGGCAGTGCCGATACCTGACGTTGAAGCCGATACAGTTTCAAACCTCGCTATAGCCGTGACCCAAACCCTTGAGGCTACTGGTGCAACTGGGCCCGACAGCGCGCTTGCCGCGGGTGGCGCTGAACCAAATGAGCGAGAAGCAAGCGAGCCCGCAGTAAACGACCCAACTGCGCTGGAAGAGGCTGCCGACGAGCCCGAGGCGTTGACGCGGGCAGAATTAACCGAGCAGCTGCGGCTAAGCCAAGCGACGCTTCAGCAGGTAATGGAAGAGCGCGCGTTAATGCGTGCCGAGCTTAATGCGCTGCGTAGCGAAGTGGCCTCGCTAACTCAGGCGTTGAGCGATGCGTTGGCTGCTCAAGAGCAGTCACCAGAACCACTCATTGCCAGCATGGACGAGATGGGCAGCCCGGGAGTGGCTGCCTTAGTGGAGCGTTATCAGTGGCCGCTCGCGTTAGCTGCCATCGCGCTGCTTCTGGGAGTGTTGGTGTGGCTGCGCAAGCGACGTGAAGAGACCTGGGAAGATGTCCCGCTTGCTGAGCCAGTAGCAAAGCCAACAGTCACGCCTGGTGCTGCACCTAAAGCAGCCTCAAAGACAGCGCCGATGTCTGAGGCTGTTCCTATTGCATACCCAATCCAGGCAAATGATGACGACGTGGAAGAGCCGCATCATCAAAGCGAGCCACAGGTCGCAACCGAAGACGAACCCGAGATTTCATACGCCAGCGCAGCGTCCGAACAGTGGTTAATTGATGAGCAAGCGCAAACGCCCGAGCAAGATGACACGCTTCGCTATGAAAATAGCTATGAGAATAGTTATGAAAAAAGCCAGGCATCCGGGTTGGCTGAGCAGGGGCGTCAGCGTCGCTTAGGTCTGCATGTTGTCCCCGATTACGGTTCTGATCACTTGTCATTAGCGCCGCCACTAAGCCCAGCGCCCATGCGTTTGTTGCTGGCTTCTCTCAGTGCTGACTTAAAATCGGCTGAGCCAGCGGCACCTGTTGATCATGTACAGCCAACCGAACGCGCCCCCAAAGGGTCTGAGGATGCCGGGCATCGCTTTATCGATTACCACCCGCCCACTTTAATGAACACGCCAAGTAGCCAAGAAGCCCTGCGTACCGAAACCCCAATGCAGCCTACGGTAGAGTTCGCCAGTCAGCCTGACGCCGAAACTGTTTCGCCTGCGAAACAACCGCGTCGGCCGATTGAAGAGGAGTGGGAAATTGAAGAGGTAGCATTCAAGCCGCGAGGCCTGGATAATAGCGAACCTTCAAAATCTTCAAAATGATGTGGCTTGATGACGCTGTTCTATCACTTCGATGAGAAAATTCCGCTTACGGGTCGTTTGGCGATGGGTATCGAGTACGACGGTACCCATTACTGCGGCTTTCAGCGCCTTAAGCACGCCGCCTCTGTCCAGGCTTCGTTAGAGGCTGCATTGTCCAAGGTGGCCAATGAGCCTATTCAGGTGCATGCCAGTGGGCGCACCGATTCGGGAGTGCATGCCACTCGGCAAATCGTGCATTTTGACCCCACCGCGGGGCGTTCTGAGAAAGCCTGGATTTTTGGTGCCAACACCCAGTTACCTCGCGACATAGCCGTGCGCTGGGTGAAACCAGTGGGCGACGACTTTCATTCACGCCTGTGCGCCCTGGGGCGACGCTACCGCTACGTGCTGTTGAACCAGATTAGCCGCCCCGTATTGGAGCGCGCCAATGTGACCTGGTGCCGAGATCCGTTAGACGCCGATGCCATGCATCGAGCCGCTCAGGCGCTGGTAGGGGAGCACGATTTTTCGAGCTTCCGTGCCGCTGGCTGTCAATCAAAAACCCCCTGGCGGCATATGCACTTTGTCGACGTAAAGCGCTACGGCCAGCTAGTCATGATTGATATTCAAGGCAATGCGTTCCTGCACCATATGATCCGCAATATTGCCGGTGCGCTGGTGAGCGTTGGCCGTGGTGCTCAACAAGAAGCCTATATTGGTGAACTTTTAGCGCTTCAAAACCGTCGCAAAGGCGATGTCACGGCGCCCGCCTGCGGGCTGCATTTTGTTGATACGGTATATGATGAGCGCTTTGATTTGCCTAAAGAGCCGTTAGGGCCGCAATTACTCGCGTTTACCGGCGAGTGGACAGGCGAACGCGAGCTCCCTGATACGCCCCGGGTCGCCTATCGTCGCAACCGTTCGCTAAGCAATACGGCAATTAACCCTGAACAGGAGGCGTCTTTATGAGTACGTTGCCGTTACTCCGTACGCGCATTAAGTTTTGTGGTTTCACCCGTGGCGAGGATATTGATCGTGCCGTGGCGCTAGGGGTGGATGCCTTAGGCTTTGTGATGTGGCCGAACAGTGCCCGTAGTGTGGATGTCGAACAACTGGCGGTGCTTTCAGCGCGCGTGCCAGCATTTGTGACCCGCGTAGGGCTATTTGTAGATCAGGATGATGAGCTGATTGAGCGCTGTTTGCCCTATTTAGATATGCTCCAGTTTCATGGCAGCGAAACACCTGATGCCTGCCAGCGCTATTCGCTGCCCTGGATGAAAGCGCTACGCATGCGCGATGAAATAGATTTAGCGCATGAAGCTGAACGCTATCATGGAGCTCAGGCGCTGCTGTTAGATGCTTACCGGCCGGGAGTGCCGGGGGGCACAGGGGAGACCTTTGATTGGTCGAGAATCCCCGCAAATCTAGCAAAACCTGTTATCCTCGCCGGTGGGTTGAGTGCTGATAATATCGCTGACGCTGTGCGTCAGGTAGCGCCTTATGCGGTGGATGTATCCGGCGGTATTGAAGCCTCCCACGGCTGCAAAGATGCCGATAAGATGGCGTCTTTCGTTCGTCATGTGGCGTTAGCCGACGCCCGTTAGCGCTCTTTGCACACGTTTAGATAGACGCAGTTCATGTATGTTGCCTATGGGTATTTTATCGAGCTACGTTGTTAAGTTGATTCATTTATTGGTTGCCTGTTCTGGTGATCTTGTGAGGTGTCTTTGTGACCGCTTCTGAAACCGTTTCTAACACTGTACTGAAAACAAAGTTCAGTGACCTGACCCGAATGCCGGATGCCCGTGGTCATTTTGGCCCCTACGGCGGTCGGTTTGTGTCAGAAACCCTCAGCTTTGCTTTGGAAGAGCTGGAAAACACATATTTCAGCTTACGTGATGACCCCGACTTCCAAGCTGAGTTTGACTATGATCTTGCCCACTATGTGGGGCGCCCGTCGCCGCTTTATCATGCTAAACGCTGGTCCGAAAGCCTTGGTGGCGCACAGATATGGTTGAAACGGGAAGACCTGAATCACACCGGCGCTCATAAGGTCAACAACACCATCGGCCAGGCGCTACTGGCAAAGAAAACCGGTAAGCCACGCATTATTGCTGAAACGGGGGCGGGTCAGCATGGCGTTGCCTCGGCCACTGTCGCTGCTCGCCTTGGGCTTGAGTGCGATATTTATATGGGGGCGGAAGACGTCCAACGCCAGAAACTGAACGTCTATCGTATGCGCTTACTGGGCGCACGGGTGATTCCGGTAGAGTCCGGTACGCGTACGCTTAAAGATGCCATGAACGAAGCGCTGCGTGACTGGGTCACCAACGTTGATAACACTTTCTATATCATCGGTACCGTGGCTGGCCCACACCCTTATCCGCTGCTCGTACGTGATTTTAACGCGGTCGTGGGCCGTGAAGCGCGTCGCCAGTCGTTGGAGCAGATCGGCCGTTTGCCAGATGCGCTGATTGCCTGTGTTGGGGGCGGCTCGAATGCCCTGGGGCTGTTCTATCCGTTCGTAGAAGATGATGACGTTGCTATGTACGGCGTAGAAGCCGGTGGCGATGGGGTTGAAACCGGGCGTCACGCTGCCCCGCTGGCGTCCAACGCACCGCGCGGCGTCCTGCACGGTAACCGCACCTATTTAATGTCCGATGAAGCTGGCCAGGTGTCAGATACACACTCCATTTCAGCCGGCCTGGATTACCCGGGCGTAGGCCCGGAGCACGCCCTGTGGAAGGATGTTGGCCGTGTTAAATATGTGGTGGCTAACGACAACGAAGTGCTGGAAGCGTTTCGTGAGTTAACGCATATGGAAGGTATTATGCCTGCTCTTGAGTCGGCTCATGCGCTGGCCCATGCCAAGGTATTGGCGCCGACCATGCGACCTGACCAACATATCGTGGTCAACCTTTCTGGGCGTGGCGACAAAGACATCATGACCGTTGCTAAGATTGATGGCATCGAATTTTAAGGTCAGCTTTTTAAGGGCGAGCATGAACCGTATTGATCAGCGTTTCAGTGAACTTAAACAGCAGGGCCGCAAGGCTCTGATCCCTTACATCACCGCGGGGGACCCAGCACCGCAGTATACGGTGGGCTTTATGCACGCACTGGTAGACGCCGGTGCCGATGTCATTGAACTTGGCGTGCCTTTTTCCGACCCAATGGCCGATGGCCCAGTGATTCAGAAAGCCTGTGAACGTGCGTTAAAGCAGGGCACTCGGCTGGTTGACCTGATGCAAATGGTCAAAGAGTTTCGCCAAACCGATACCACGACGCCGGTCGTGTTAATGGGATATTTAAATCCTATTGAGCGGATTGGTTACGAGAACTTTGCTGACCAAGCTGCCAGTGTCGGCGTCGACGGCGTGTTGATTGTCGATATGCCGCCGGAAGAAGCCGATGAAATTGGCCCATTGCTGAAATCTCGTGATTTGGCAGCGATTTTTCTCGTTGCGCCTACCACTTCTAACGAGCGTGCCGCTACAATATGCGCCCATGGCGAGGGCTACTTATACTATGTTTCGCTGAAAGGCGTGACAGGCGCCGCCACCCTGAATGCCGAAGACGTAGCCGAGCACTTGTCTCCACTACGGGGGATGACCGATTTGCCGCTTTGCGTTGGTTTTGGCATTCGTGATGGCGTAACGGCCGCGGAAGTGGCTAAAGTCGCCGATGGTGTCATTGTAGGTAGCGCCTTGGTTAACCGTATCGCCGAAAGCTTGGATGCACCGGAAACCATTGCGGGCCAGTTGAAAAGTGTATTAGCAGAAATGCGTACGGCGATGGATGCCTAAAGCTAAATGCTTTATCGCCTATACTTAACAGTTTGACGACACTCATCAAGCCTGGTTTTGCCAGGCGTTGACGTATAACGGAAGCCTTTTTGATATGAGCTGGTTAGACAAGATCGTACCCTCCATGGGTCGTATCCAGCGTAAAGACCGTCGCGCTAGCGTTCCCGACGGCCTCTGGCGTAAATGTCCCAAGTGCGAAGCGGTTCTCTATCTTCCTGAGTTAGAGAAACACAATAGCGTCTGCCCCAAGTGCGATCATCACCTGCGCTTGACAGCGCGTAAACGCTTGGACTGGTTCTTGGATAAAGCAGGACGCGAAGAGATCGCGGCGGAAATCGAACCCAATGATCGATTGAAGTTTCGCGACTCTAAAAAATATAAAGACCGCCTGACTGCAGCGCAAAAAGACACTGGTGAGAAAGACGCACTGGTGGTCATGCGCGGTGAGTTGGATGGTTTGCCGGTAGTAGCGGTTGCCTTTGAGTTCACCTTTATGGGCGGCTCTATGGGGGCGGTGGTCGGTGAGAAATTTGTGCGCGCCGCTACCCTGGCCCTGGAGGAAAATATCCCACTGGTGTGCTTTGCGGCCTCGGGTGGTGCGCGCATGCAGGAAGCGCTCTTCTCGCTGATGCAGATGGCCAAAACATCCGCGGCGCTTGAGAAGCTCAAACAGGCGGGAGTGCCGTATATTTCAGTGCTTACTGATCCTGTCTTTGGCGGCGTTTCAGCCTCTTTGGCTATGCTCGGTGATTTAAACATTGCCGAACCCAATGCGTTGATTGGCTTTGCTGGCCCACGGGTCATCGAACAAACGGTACGTGAAACGCTGCCAGAAGGCTTTCAGCGCAGTGAGTTTCTGCTTGAACACGGCACCGTTGACATGATCGTGCATCGCCATGAAATGCGTGCCCGCGTGGGCAGTGTGCTGCGTAAACTGACTCATCACGATGTTACGCCAGTTAGTTCGTTGTCGACTGATGATGCGGACGTTTCAGAACCTATCGTCGAAGAGGCAGCGTTAGCGGACACTGCTGACGTCACTTTTGAAAGCATTGAGCCGGCTAAGAAGGACACTTCCTCTACCGCTAAGAGTGACGACCATACACGCAATGCCTGATTCTTTGCAGCCAGACTCCTTGTCGCCCTTGTCTTTAAATCAATGGCTTCAACATTTGGAAACGTTGCACCCGGTCGGAATTGATATGGGCCTGGAGCGGGTTTCCAAAGTGGCAAGGCGTATGGGGCTGCTTTCAAGCCCGATTGCTCCCCGAGTTATTACCGTGGCGGGAACGAATGGCAAGGGCTCAACCCTTGCCATGATCGAGAGCATTGCCCGTGCCCACGGTTGGCGGGTGGGTACCTATACATCACCCCACTTATTGCGCTACAACGAACGCGTTAAAATCGACGGTCAGGAAGCTGAGGATAAACTGCTCGTAGAAGGTTTTGAGCACGTTGAGCGAGCACGCTTGCAGGATGATCACATCAGCCTGACCTATTTTGAGGCGGGCACACTGTGTGGGCTGTGGTGCTTGGCCAACGCAGAACTTGATCTTGCGGTACTTGAAGTAGGTCTTGGCGGTCGGCTTGATGCGGTCAATATCATTGATGCAGATGTAGCCATCGTCACTACGATTGCTCAGGATCATGCTAACTTTTTAGGCACCGATCTGGCTCAGATTGGGCGCGAAAAAGCCGGCATCTTCCGTGCTGGCAAGCCAGTCGTCTTAGGCAGTCAAGCGCTACCTGTAAGCGTTTCCGAATGCGCGCAGTCGTTAGCAGCGCCTAAGTTTGCATTAGGGCAGCAGTTTACCCACCAAACCATGGGTGAAGAGTATTCCAATTGGCGTTGGCAGGGGCAGCAAGCGGATGGCACGAGCATCGTTGTCGACGAGCTTCCTGATCCTGGGCTGCCTATCGATAATGCGGCGACTGCATTACAAGCGCTCGTACTAGCCGGAATGGCGTTGGTTTCCGCTCATGTAAAAGTAGGGCTCGCGACGGTGCAACTGGCTGGGCGGCTACAATGGATTGGGCCGTGGTGCTTGGATGTTGGGCATAATCCTCATGCCGCCGAGTACGTCGCTCGCCATTTGCCGTCTCCACCCGAAGAGGGCCAACAGTGGGGCCTTATCGGTATGTTGAATGATAAGGATATTGACGGTGTCATACAGGCATTATCAGTCCGTATTAGCGATTGGGTGTGCGTGTCGCTGACAGGCGAACGAGGTTGCCTAGCAAGTGAGTTGTCGCAACGTATTATAGCTCAGGGAGGGCGGGTGCACTTTTGCGCAGAGTCGCCGCACGCTGGCGCCGATTGGCTCGCTAAGGTGTTAACGCCCAATGATCGTGTCTTGGCCACCGGGTCGTTCTTTACTGTAGCGGCACTGCTAGCTCGGCCACTGCCAACAGGCGCCGCGTCGCTTGATGGAGACGGAAATGAAATACGGTAAAACCGAACGCATTAGCGGTATTGTAATTTTGCTCGCACTGCTGGCGATCTTTGTGCCGTGGCTAATGAGTGACCCCGCACCCAGAGAAGAGCGCCCCCAGCCGAGCTTTGTCATTGAGCAGCCGGTTGAGGTGGAGCGTCGTAATGTACCCGCGCCAGAAAGGCCCTCAACCATTGATGAGCCCGCATTATCTTCAGCACCCAGTGACGATAGTGACGACGGCTCTATCCCTATTGATGCCAACCCGCGAGCGCCGCAAACCGATCAAATCGCTGCTTCAAACCAGTCACCTTCTAGCGCAGAAGCGGCAGGCTCCAGTGAGCCCGACGAAGCAGCGTCGACTCCTGATAGCGACCCCATCGCTGATTTAATTGCCACCAATAGTGGTAACGGTCAAAGCAGCTCTGGAAGCGAGTCACAAAGCGCTTCTAGTCCTTCTTCCAGCGCCCAAGGGGAGTGGGCGGTGCAAGTGGGCAGTTTCGGTGAGCCAGCGAATGCCCAGCGACTCAGCGCACAACTGTCAGAAGAGGGGTTTAGCGTTTATCAACGTGAGCGTGATAACAATATGACCACTGTATTTGTTGGCCCTTATGCCACCTCCGAAGACGGTGAATCCGCCATGTCCTCGATCAAAGAACGCGCCAATGTTCAGGGCCTTCTTGTTCGAGTAAGAGACTAAACCATGGCGTTAACATGGATTGATGCGGTGTTCTTGGCCGTGCTGGCGTTATCAATGCTAGCCGGTTTCGTAAGAGGATTTGTACGCGAAGCATTGGGCTTGGCCGCCTGGGTCGTCGCGTTAATGGTGGCCCGGGTGCTCGCCGAGCCGGTGGCGGAACTGATGAGCGGGTTTATTGAAAGCTTTGATGCCCGCCTGGTGCTCGCTTTCGTGCTGGTGATTTTTGCCGTCATTTTACTCTGTGGCATCGTGATCCGATTGGTGCACGCTGCCGTAGAGTGGGTCGGCATGGGCTTGTTGAACCGCGTGGCGGGGGCCGCTTTCGGTGTTGCCCGCGGGGCGGTTGTTTTGCTTGTGGCGACGGTGCTGATTACGCTCACCCCGTTATCTGAGTTACAGGCGTGGCAACAGGCCGAGCTGCGTCCTACCTTTATCCAGCTGCGCGATTGGGCGGTGAGTCAGTTAAACCAGTGGGATCGCGAGCTGCCTGATGCGCCGTCGTCACTACGAGACATTTCTCTGCCTGCGTTGCGCCTGCCTGGTGCAGCGGAACGTGAAGTTATCCCGACAGGTGATTGACCTGTTACTGAAGTCGATTCTACGAACGTACGGGCTTGCTTAGGTAAGTGACTTAGGTAAGCCATGGCATTAAGCGAGGTAACGTGAATGTGCGGTATAGTGGGCCTTCTAGGCAAACAGGCGGTAAATCAGGGAATCTACGATGCACTGACCGTACTTCAGCATCGTGGCCAGGACGCTGCCGGCATGATGACATGGAGCGAGGGACGCTTCTTACTGCGCAAGAGTAACGGACTGGTTCGTGACGTATTCCACACCCGCCACATGGCTCGCCTGAAAGGCAACCTGGGCATTGGTCATGTGCGTTATCCGACGGCAGGCTCTTCAAGTGAAGCAGAGTCGCAGCCGTTTTATGTCAACTCGCCTTATGGTATTGCGCTGGCGCATAACGGCAACCTGACCAACTCCGAGCAGTTGAAACAGGAGCTATTCTCGACCGATTTACGCCACATCAATACCAGTTCCGATTCTGAAGTGCTGCTCAACGTGTTTGCTCATGAGCTGGGTAAGCAAGGCTTACACCTGGAAGCGGAAGATATCTTTGATGCCGTGCGTCGCGTTCACCGTCGCTGTAAAGGTGGCTATGCCGCCGTTGCGATTATCAATGGCTTTGGCATGGTGGCGTTCCGCGACCCCTTCGGTATTCGCCCGGTGGTCTTCGGTACCCGCGAAGAGGAAAACGGTCAAGCGGTCATGATCGCCTCCGAATCCGTTGCGTTGGACGTCGGTGGCTTTGAGCTTGAGCGTGATCTGTCGCCTGGTGAAGCTATTTTTGTCGATATCGAAGGCAATATTCATACTCAAGTCTGTGCTGATCGTCCGCTGCTTCGCTCGTGCATTTTTGAACACGTTTATTTAGCGCGCCCAGACTCGTTGCTAGACGGTGCCTATGTTTACGGTACCCGGATGCAGATGGGCCGTAAGCTGGGGGATCGAATCCTCAATGAATGGCCGGATCACGATATTGATGTGGTCATTCCTATTCCCGATACGTCGCGCACCTCTGCCCTCGAAATGGCACAGCACCTTGGGGTGACCTATCGCGAAGGGTTCATGAAGAACCGCTACATTGGCCGTACCTTTATTATGCCTGGGCAGACTCAGCGGAAGAAATCGGTACGTCAAAAGCTCAACGCTATCGACGTTGAGTTTAAAGGCAAGAACGTGCTGCTGGTGGATGACTCCATCGTGCGCGGCACGACCTGTAAGCAGATTATTCAAATGGCCCGTGATGCGGGTGCACGTAAGGTCTATTTTGCCTCGGCAGCGCCGCCGGTTCGCTTCCCCAATGTGTATGGCATCGATATGCCCGCTGCGTCTGAGCTGATTGCCCATGGCCGTAGCGAAGAGGAGGTCGGTGATTTAATTGGGGCTGACCGCATCTTCTATCAAAACCTGGAAGATTTAAAAGCGGCGTGTCGTGAAGTGAATCCTGAAATGGAAGAGTTCGATTGCTCGGTGTTTGACGGCAACTACGTCACCGGCGATATCGACGACGCTTATTTGGCCGCGCTTGAAGCTAGCCGTAATGATTCTGCCAAGGATCAGAGCGCTGGCGATCACGCTCTTGTCGATATGCACAATCAAGACGATGACCTGGACGATTAGGAGTGAAGCCTTATGCATGATGACAATCACCAGGAAGACGGTCACCAGGATGAATGGTCATTAGAGACACTGGCGATCCGGGCAGGCCATCAGCGCACCTTTGAGCAGGAGCACTCGGAGCCTATTTTTCCGACCTCAAGCTTTGTCTATGAAAGCGCTGCCGAAGCGGCGCGTAAGTTCGGTGGGCAAGAGCCGGGTAACGTTTACTCGCGCTTCACCAACCCGACAGTGCATACCTTTGAGCGTCGCCTAGCGGCGCTTGAAGGCGGCGAGCGCTGTGTTGCCACCAGCTCGGGTATGTCGGCCATTCTGTCTACCGCGCTGGCATTGCTCTCAGCAGGGGATGAAATTGTGGCCTCCCGGTCGCTATTTGGCTCAACGGTTAGTCTGTTCGATAAGTATTTAGGCAAGTTTGGTATTACCACGCGTTATGTCGAGCTTTCCAATGCCGCTGCATGGGAAGCGGCGATCACGCCCAAAACGCGCCTATTGTTTGCCGAAACACCCTCGAACCCGCTGTCTGAAATTGCCGATATTCCGGCCTTGGCCGCGTTGGCCAAACGCCACGACGCGCTGTTGGCAATTGATAACTGCTTCCTCACACCGGCACTTCAGCAGCCGTTGGCGCTAGGTGCTGACCTAGTCATCCATTCGGCGACTAAGTATTTGGATGGACAGGGCCGTGCCATTGGCGGGGCAGTGGTGGGGAGCCATGCGCTGCTTGAAGAAGTGTTCGGTGTGGTACGTACCTGCGGCCCGTGCTTGAGCCCTTTCAATGCCTGGATATTCACCAAGGGGTTGGAAACACTATCACTGCGTATGAAAGCGCATTGTGAAAATGCCTTGATCCTTGCCCGCTGGTTAGATGCACATCCGGCGGTGAACCGCGTGTTCTATAGCGGCCTGGAGGATCATCCACAGCACGCCTTGGCCAAACAGCAGCAAAAGGGGTTCGGCGCCGTATTGGGCTTTGAAGTGAAGGGCGGTCAGGAAGGCGCGTGGCAGGTAATTGATGCGACCCGCATGCTTTCGATAACGGGTAATTTAGGTGATGTTAAAACCACGATCACCCACCCGGCCACCACTACTCATGGGCGTCTTTCTGATGACCAAAAGGCCGCTGCCGGTATTGCCCCAGGCTTGATCCGAGTCGCGGTAGGGTTAGAAAGCCAGGAAGATATTCAGCGTGATTTAGCCCGTGGGCTGGATGCCCTGGCTGCGAGTTAACTAGCCGCTTGATAAGCAAAACCGGCCCAGTTAGTTGGCCGGTTTTTTTCTGCGCCAATCTCAATCAGCACGCTATCTTCAAACAGTGGTTTTTACGAATGGTGTGTTCTGCTTTTTTCAGCGGTTCCTAACGCGGTTACACGATATGCTTGCGTTATTGACGTATTCGCTAACGGGTAGCGACGAATAAGGGAAAAGAATGATGTGGAGTAATAGTCGCAGCGGGTGGGGGTTGATCAGTATTCTGTTTCACTGGCTAAGCGCGCTGGCTATTATCGGTCTGTTTGCGCTGGGCTGGTGGATGACGGACCTTGGCTATTATGACCCCTGGTACAATCAGGGCCCATGGGTACATCGCTCGATTGGTATGTTGCTACTATTTGCCACCCTGGCGCGATTAGTATGGCGTTTTGCTCAGCCAACGCCTAAGGCAGAAGGCGGCCGCCTAGAGGTTATTGCTGCCCATGTGGGGCATATCGCTCTTTATGTGCTTGTATTACTGGTCATGGTGAGTGGCTACTTAATTTCTACCGCTGACGGGAGCGGCATCAGTGTATTTGGTTGGTTTGAGGTGCCTGCACTGGTATATGACTTCCCCAACCAGGCAAGCTTGGCAGGTAACGTACATTGGTATAGCGCCCTGGCATTGATGATTTTATCGGCAGGTCACGCGCTTGCCGCGTTTAAGCATCACTGGCTAGACCGGCATTCAACATTGGTACGTATGCTAAACCCTGCGCATAGCCGAGCTGGCGATCATAGTGCAACAAAGTCATCACGTTAGCCGTTTACACTTTTTCTAAACATCGCGCGTAAGATAATTGACTTCCCGCGGTGCCCATTAAGTCAAGCAAGGAGCAATTCAATATGTTCAAGAAAACAGCATTTGCATCCGCGATCGCCGCTGTAGCACTGGTACCATTGAGCCAAGCACAGGCAGCTGATTACCAAATCGATACTGAAGGCCAGCACGCCTTTGTTCAATTCAAAATTTCTCACTTGGGCTTCTCTTACATTCTAGGTAGCTTTGAAGAGTTTGAGGGCCAGTTCGCTTACGATCCTGAAGACCTTGATGCATCTTCGGCAGAAATCGAAGTCCAAGTTGATAGCCTGACCAGCAACCATGCTGAGCGTGACCGTCATATCTTGAGCGGCGACTTCCTGAATGCCAGTGAATTCCCGACAGCTACCTTTACCTCAACAGACTTTGAGTCAACGGGTGATAATGAAGGCGTGTTGACCGGTGATTTGACCCTGCACGGCGAAACTCAAGAGATTGAAATGCCGGTTACCCTGATGGGTGAAGGCGATGACCCGTGGGGCAACTACCGCGCTGGTTTTGAAGGCAGCACTACGCTGACCTTGGGCGATTACGGTATTAATATGAGTGACTTCCCTGAATCTATGCATGAACTTGAGCTATATGTGACGTTTGAAGGTATTCGTCAGTAAGAACTTACTGAGCTAAGTACGCCACTGCCCTTTAAGGGCGGTGGCGTTTTACGTTACAACCGATAAATAATTATCCATCACCTAAGGAGAGAGTGCTTGGCTGCTGTCATGCAACAAAAAGAGTTGGCGATAACCCTATGGCGTCAAACGTGGCCTATGGCCATTGGGGTGTTGGCGCTATTGGGTTTTCAACTTGTTGATAGCGCATTTATTGCTCGTTTGGGTACTGCGCCGTTGGCCGCGCAATCATTTACCTTTCCGTTGTCGTTTCTGATTATCGGCATTCAGGTAGGGATGGGTATTGCGATTGCCGCGCTTATTTCGCGGGCATTGGGGGCGGGTGAAGAAGCCCGGGCGAGACGCTTAAGCAGTTTGGTACTTATGGCGGGTGGCGGCGTCATCGGCCTCTTGGCGATCGCATTATGGATATTTTATGTGCCTATCTTTCGACTGCTGGGCGCGGATGAAACGACGCTTTCCTATATCCGCATTTATTGGGCACCTCAGCTGCTATCCGCATGGTTGGGGGCACTGCTTTATTTCAGCTACAGCGTTTTTCGTGCCCACGGTGACACCCGTCTACCAGGCAAAATGATGGTGCTGAGTAGTCTTGTGAACCTTGTTCTCGATCCACTGCTAATCTTTGGCATTGGTGATTGGGAAGGCTGGGGTCTACCTGGCGCAGCCTGGGCAACCGCGATTGCTTTTTCAGTAGGTCTATTGGTGACCACGCGTAAATTACTTAAACGCCAGTGGGCCGCTCAGCAGGGACTGTGGCAAGAGGCCAAACAGTCGTGGCGGCCATTTACGGGTATTGCCGCACCGGCCATGGTCAGCCAGCTGATGCCGCCCTTGGCTGCGATGCTGGCAATCTCTGTTGTGGCGGGCCTGGGTGAAAGCGAAGTGGCCGCCTGGGGCTTGGCAAGCCGTTTGGAGACACTCTCACTGATGGTCATTCTGGCCATGACCATGTCGCTGCCGCCGTGGTTAGGGCGTTGCTACGGTGCCGGTGATTGGGGGCAAATTCAGCAGCTTATGACGTTAGCTATTAAGGTCGCGCTATTTTGGCAACTGGGTCTCGGCATAGTATTGGCACTGGGAGCGCCCTGGCTAGCGATGGCGTTGGCAGGCAACCCGGATGTGCAAAGCGAGCTGACGCTGCTGATTCGTTTTCTCTTGCCTAGCTATGCGGCACTAGGTGTTTGCATGCTAGTCGTCTCGGCAGGTAATGCGTTAGGTTGGCCATTACGAGCCATGCTGTTATCCAGTGCGCGGCTGTTTATTTGTTATTTGCCTTGCCTATGGTTGGGCTCGCAGTTCTTCGGTTGGTGGGGCCTCGCGGCGGGTGCCGCCGTGGGGAATCTGCTGGCAGGCTTTATGGCATGGCTCGTTATGCGGCGTATTTTATCCCGCCCGCATCGGCAGGCGGGATTCATCAATTAACGCTTGCGTGCTGCTTCCTGATAGGAAAAATACATAAACAGTAGTGCCATACCCAAGTAGCCTATGACAAACTCAGGCGCTGCATTGAAAGAGAGTTTAGGGGCGTGCATTAGTCCGAAAAACGAAAACCCCGCCGCAATCGCCGCGAAGGCGGCTGCACGCCTAAACTGATGATCAATCACTGAAACCGTCATAGCGCCCAGCAGGATCGCCATAAACATGGCCCCTTGGCCCATTACTACGATGGCACTAGAGATATCGGTCACCACCTCGCCAGCCCCGCGATTAAAGCGCGTCATCACGTAATTAGCAAAGTAGGGCAGCATGGCCAGCGCCACGGCCGGGTAGTAGCGCGTGTCGTTGGCTTGAAAGGCGGTCGCAATCATCGACATGCCAACAAAGACTAGAATGGGCGCTACTACAGAAACGGGAATAATTGCTGCCAGCGCAGCAATGAGACCGAACATGGTGGCTAAGGCATATACAGCGCCATTCAGCAGGCTGTATCCCCGGCCCGCGCCCATCCATTTAGCGCCTACCGTTGCGATATAAACCGTAGTTGGAAAGACGCCGCCAAATAGCGCGCCAATCATGGTGCCTGCGCCATCTACTGCCTGGCATTCGCGCACATCGTATTTGTCGCCTGCCGCCTCCATTGCTTCCACGTTGTTCATGGTTTCAATAGCGTTATACAGCGTAATGGGCAGCACCACGGTTAGCACTGCAAGCATGCTGGTCAGCAGTAGCCCCAGCCCCTCAAACCAGGCCAGATTGGGAAGTAATGGATAAAAGCCTAGGTGGGTAAAGGCATCGCTAAACCGTTCGGTGCCAGCGTCGCCAATCAAGTAGGCCATGGCGGTACCGACAATAATGGCAAATAGCGAGGTTGGAAGCTTAAAGGGCATGCTGACGCGGGCCACTAAGCCAACAATAATAATCGCTAACACCAGCAGGCCGATAATCGGCATTTCGAGTGTTTTAAACAGCATTTCTCCGGCGATAAACGTCAGTGCAACGCCAGCCACCGCGCCAAGCATGGCGGCTCTTGGTAGGTGGTATTGCACCCAGCGGCCAATGACGCTAATCGCGGCTTCAATAGCACCGCTTATAAAGCAGGCGGCAACAGCCACTTTCCAAGCCATTTCCGCATCGCCAGTGAGCTGTTTGGCGGGTAGCAATACGCCGAACAGGAATACGAACATCACCGGCGTCGAGATACCGTAAGAGAGCGCTGTCACATCCGCTCGGTTCTCTTTGCGTGCCAGCCTTGCTGCGCTCCATGCATAGTAGAAGTTGCCAACCATCACCGCTACCGCTGCACCGGGCAGCACTTGCCCATAGACAATGGAGGCAGGAAACCCCATGCCCAGCATAGTGATGGCGATAATGACAAAGTTGGCGATGTTGTTTTGGAAGAGAGCGAAGAATGCGTCAGTGTCTTCTTTTTTGTACCACGGATAGTGAGTGCTGGCAGCCGCCATGTTATGCCTCTTGATTATGGTGTGTTGTATACAAGGCTATACTGAGTGTGCCGAAGTGTTGACTAATCGGTCAAGTGCCTAATACATGAAAACGCCCAGGCGTTGCCTGGGCGTTTGTTACTGCGTTGCTGCTTGGCGATTAGTCGTTAACAGCGGCAATCGCTTTGGCAAGGTAGGGGAGATTCTCGTGGGAGAAGCCCGCTACGTTGGCGCGACCCGAGCGCACCATGTAGATACCAAACTCGTCACGCAGGCGATCGACCTGTTCCGGCGTTAAGCCGGTGTAGGAGAACATGCCACGCTGCTCAGCAACGCAGGCGTACTTCTCGTCCAGTCCGTAGGGCTTCAGCGCTTCCACAAAGTCGCGGCGCAGGGTATTGATGCGATCACGCATTTCGGTGAGTTCTTCACGCCACATCTCGGTCAGTTCGGCGTCGTGGAGAATTTCGCTGACGATAGAGCCGCCGTGAGCGGGCGGGTTCGAGTAGTTCTCACGGGCAACGATGGCGACTTGAGAGCGGATGTTGTCCATCTGCTCGTTATTTTTGGCCACCATGATCAAGCAACCGGTACGCTCGCAGTAAATACCAAAGTTTTTAGAGCATGAGCTGGTGATGATCGCTTCATCAAGGTTCTCTGCCAGCAGGCGCACGCCATAAGCATCTTCATCCAGACCTTCGCCAAAGCCTTGATAGGCGAAATCGATCAGCGGAAGCAGCTTGCGTTCACGCACGATTTCCAGCACTTCCTGCCACTGGTCATGGGAAAGATCAAAACCGGTAGGGTTATGGCAGCAGGCGTGTAGCACCACCACATCACCTTCAGGAATGCTTTTCAGCGCTGACCGCATGCCGTCAAAGTCGAGACGGTTGTCGGGGTCAACGTAAGGGTACTTGTGCAGCTCAATACCAGCTGCCGTAAAAATGCCGTGGTGGTTCGGCCATGTCGGGTCACTTACCCAGATACCCTTACCCGGCAGCTGTGTGGCAATAAAATCTGCAGCCAAGCGCAGCGCGCCGGTACCGCCTGGTGATTGGGTGGCGCTGGCACGATTGGCTTTTAAGACGGATGAATCAGCGCCAAAAACCATGGGCAGCACGACTTCGCCATAGCTAGGCGCGCCGTGAGAACCGATATAGGTTTTTGTCGTTTCGTTTTTGAGCAGGCGAGCTTCTGCTTCCTTAACAGCGCGCATTACCGGCGTATTGCCTTGGGTATCACGGTAAACACCGACACCTAAATCCACTTTTTGTGGGTTGGTATCTTTTTTGAAAGCTTCGATCAGCCCGAGAATGGCGTCTCCTGGGACTCGCTCAATATGCTCAAACATTTATTCGGCTACCTCGTCGGTTCTGGCGGCAAGAATGAAGTCATTTAGATGCAGGCCTTTAATAGCATGAGACCACCACGTGACGGTGGCTTTGCCCCACTCTGTGGTAATAACGGGGTGGTGGCCAGCCTGCTCTGCAATATCACCAACGCGTTGGGTGAATGCCAATGCGCTGGCGAAGTCGCGAAATGTAAAACTCCGTGACAGCTTCATGATGCCATCGTGCTCGACAATCTGCCACTGGCTGAGGCTTTTTAGCCGCTCTTGGGCTTCTCCTAAGCTTAGCGGCTGAGCATTTTTACCGCAGGGTTCGCAGGTAGATTCAGCGAGCGTTGCCATCTTTTTGCTCCTCTAGCGGGGTGTTTCTTACTAGCGTAGAAGGCAAACGCAGTCGCGACCAATATCCTTGGCGTTATACAGCGCCTGGTCGGCCCGTTCGATCAAACTCGTAAGAGGCTCGCCACAACGAAATTCGGCAATTCCGATGCTTAGCGTTACCTGGCCAGCGCCCATGCCGAAGTCGTACACACTGATGGCATGGCGTATTCGGTCGGCAAGTGTATGGCAATGCTGCAGCGATGTGAGCGGCAGCACGACCATAAACTCTTCTCCACCCAGGCGGGCGATCATGTCTTCACAGCGCAGTAGTGACTGCGCTTGCATCGCCAACTGTTTGAGCACGTCATCACCGTGCAAATGGCCCCAGCGGTCGTTAAGGCGTTTAAAATGATCGATATCGATCATCATGATGGAGAGCGGTGTGCCATGGCGGGTGCTAAGTGAGGCTATATTAGTTAAGTGCACCATCAATTTGCGCCGATTGGGTAACTCGGTGAGCGGGTCTGTATCGCATAGCTTGCGAAGCCGCTGCTCCTCGGAGACCTGGTCGCTAATGTCCATCATTATGCCGTTCCATTGCACTCCATCTACGACCGTCTTTGGCCTTGCGCTTACCGCAATCCAGTGTGGTTTTTCTTTCGGGAACGGTAGTAAGAAGCGGGTCGTCAGCGGCAGCATCCAGCGTGCTGAGCGTTCGATCGCTGACATAATTTTGGGATGATCATTGCCGGTTAATTGTTCTACCAACTCGCCAGCATTTTGTGCGAGCAGGTCTCGGTCAACATGTTTGAGAGCCACACCGCCACCCTCTATATAGGGGAAGCGCATATGACCGTTACGAGCGCGGTGTAATTGAAAGATGACGCCAGGAATGTGGGGTATCAAGTGGTCTGCACTGATTCGCTGGGGTGTGTCTATATCATTCACGGGCATGCGTGAATCTCCAAGCATATGCCAATTTAATTTTGGTCGTGAAGATTAGCGCTATTTACGTAATCAGTATGTAAGTAATTGCAGACAATATGGTTATAAATTATATTGTTTAAGAATATATATATTATTATATATTATATAAAAGGTTGAATTTTAAGCAATAGTCGAGGCGTTAGTGGCATTTAATGATAAAATTAATTACTTTTTTGCATATTAAATAACTTTTTTATTCCTGAGGTGGTTTCTTGGAAGTAGCACGAGAGCAAATGTCTCGCCCGTATGGTTTTGTCAGTCTAGTGGGGGCAGGGCCTGGCGATCCGGAGTTATTAACGCTGAAAGCTTACAAGCGACTGCAGGCCGCTGAAGTCGTGCTGTATGACCGCCTAGTCAGCGATGAGATTGTTGCATTTATACCCGCGCAAGCGCAGCGCTTTTATGTCGGTAAAGCGCGCTCGCAGCACAGCGTTCCTCAAGATGGCATTAATCAAGCGCTAGTAAAATGGGCGCAGCAAGGTAAGCGCGTTGTTCGCCTCAAAGGTGGCGATCCGTTTATTTTTGGCCGCGGTGGTGAAGAGCTTGAAGCTCTGGTGGCGGCGAACATTAGTGTGGAAGTTATACCGGGAGTAACCGCGGCTTCGGGCTGTGCGGCATATGCGGGAATACCGCTGACCCACCGCGATCATGCTCAGTCGGTGCGTTTTGTGACCGGTCATTTGCAGCAAGGCGAGTGTGATCTTGATTGGGATGCGCTTGCGCGGCCAGGGCAGACGCTGGTGTTTTATATGGGATTGGGTAGCGTGAACGTCATTAGTCAGGCGTTGATAAAGCATGGCTTAGCGCCAGAAACACCGCTTGCCTTGATTGAGCAAGGAACAACGCGCCAACAGCTAACCCATATTGGATGTTTGTCAGCGTTGCCAGCTACTTTCTTGGCGGGTCACATTAAACCGCCTACGCTGCTAATAGTGGGAAGTGTGGTGTCGCTGCATACGACGCTCAGTTGGTTTGATGTGCACAATGGGCAAGCATCAGGCTTCCATGAGGGGAAACACCCCCCTTCAAATTAACGTGATTCATCATAGAAGGTGGTGGTAACGTTACAGCAACATTTATATACGATTGTTACTAACAAACTGGCTAGATACAGTGAGCTGTGTATGCTGAAAGGGAGATCATCCACGACTAGCGCATTACCAATGCAATTGATTACCGTTAGCTGAGCCAACGTTAGCTTAGACCAAAGAGGAACGCATAATGTCGGAAACAAATAATACGGATCACCCGTCGCCGGCCAACAAGCCGGAGCCAGCCAAAAAAACAGAGCCAGCTAAAAAGGCGGATATGAAAACTCTTTTTCAAGATAACCGAGTAAAAGCGATTGCAGGGATCGCTGCTATTGCGGTTGTCTGGGCGATTATGGCGCAGTCTAACGCAGGCTCTCGCCAGGATCGCGTCGATAGCTTAGAAGAGCAGCTCGCTAGCGTTGAGCAAGAAAACAGCCAAATGAGCCAGCGCATTAGCGAAATAGAGGAAGCTGAAACCAATTTAGCCGCGCTGCAAGAGGAAATGGCGTCTCTTGAGGCTCAGCAGCAAGAAGCCAACTCGTCGCTCGAAAGTGCTCAAACCAATGTCAGCGATGTGCAGTCGCGGTTAGAAGAACTTGAATCCGAGCGAAATGCGCTAGAAGAAGAAATCGCCTCTCTTAATGAGCAGATAGAGAGCGCTGACAGTGAGATGAGCGCGCTGCGTGAAGAGCGCGACGAGATCATCAGCACTCGCGATGAGGCGGAAAGTACTCTCCAGCAAGTTGAAGAAGCGCGTTCTAGCGCTGAAGAAGCTCGTCAGGAGGCTGAAGCCGCCCGTCAAGAAGCCGAGGAGCAGCGCCAACAAGCGGTTGAAGAGCTGGGCAGCATGGAAGAGGAGCTGTCAGGGCTAGAAGAGCAGATTAGCCAGTCAAATGAACAGCTAAGCGGTTTAGAAGAGGAAATCTCAACTGCCCAAAGCGAGCTTGATGAACTAAAAAGCGAGCGTGATTCCATCACTAGCGAACGCGATGAGCTGCAAAATGAAGTGGATTCGCTAACGGCGCTTCGCGAAGAGGAAGAGCAGAGCTTGAGCGACGTGCGCACCGAGCTCGATGACGTCATGGTCGCTTTAGAGATGGGCCGTGAGGAAGTGTCGAGCGTTGAGAATGATATTGAAGAGCGTGAGAGCCAACTAGAGCGCTTAGAGAGTCAGCTTGGTGAATGGCGCGATGAGCTTTCCACACTAGACAGCCGTTTGGCCGACGCTGAGGAGTCTGCTGGTGAAGCCACTTCTTCTTCCCAGGGCAGCGGTTCAGAAAGTGGCTCGTCAGAAAGCGGTTCGTCTGAAGACAGCTCTTCAGACGACGGCGCTTCAGACGATGGCTCTTCAAATAGTGGTTCTTCAAATGACAGCTCTGCACAAGAGAATTCGTCAGAAGAAGCGTCTAGCAATGGCGATGAGAGCGCCAACGATAGCGATGGTGGTAGTGAGGAAGCACAGCAAAACGCTGCTGGCTAATAGTGAAAAGCGGTAACGCTGTAGACTAGCAACACGAGAGCGGATGTCGGGCAACCGGCATCCGCTTTTTGTTTGCTGGTTTATGATTGAGCCCCCGAGGAGTATCATCCACTCAACGTTAATTAAGTGCCTAAATGAGGAGTGCCATTGAATGGATGGGGTTAAACATATTATTGCAGTGGCATCGGGTAAAGGTGGCGTGGGTAAATCCACGGTCACCGTTAACTTGGCGTTAGCCTTGTCTGCGCAAGGATATCGTGTGGGTGTTCTTGATGCAGATATTTACGGCCCCAGTCAGGCTCAGATGCTGGGTGTTAAAGAGGGTGTACGCCCTCAAGCGGCTGCCAACGATAAATTTCTGCCGCTGGAAGCGCATGGCCTTCAAGCCATGTCGATGGCGTTTATGGTTAACACTCGCGAGCCAATGGTGTGGCGTGGTCCTATGGTGGTGGGGGCGTTTCAACAGATGCTGACGCAAACCCAATGGGACAATCTCGACTTTCTGTTGATCGACATGCCGCCGGGCACTGGCGATATCCAACTGACGCTGGCGCAGAAAGTGCCGGTGGCAGGCGCTGTGATCGTCACAACGCCGCAGGATATTGCGCTTTTAGATGCCCGCAAGGGGATCGAGATGTTCCGCAAGGTTAACGTGCCGGTACTGGGCGTAGTGGAAAATATGAGCCTTTACCACTGTGAAAACTGTGGCCATGAAGCGGCTATTTTTGGTACTGGTGGCGGAGATTACATCGCTCAAGAATACGATACCCAAGTGCTTGGACGGCTACCACTCACGCTCTCCATCCGTGAACTGACGGATTCAGGGCGCCCGAGTGTCATATCTGAACCTGAGGGGACGGTGAGCCAGACCTTTGCTACTATCGCCCAAAAAGTAGCCGAAGCGGTTAATGCCAATCAAGGCGATGGACCCACTATTTCCTTTAGCGAGTGAAGAAGTAACACATGAGTATCAAATCTGATAATTGGATTCGCCGCATGGCCAAAAGCGATGCGATGATTGAGCCGTTTGAAGCCGAGCAAGTGCGTTATGTGAACGACCAACGCGTGATTTCTTACGGCACGTCAAGCTATGGCTATGACGTACGCTGCTCAGATGAATTTAAAGTCTTCACTAATATTCACTCAGCGATTGTTGATCCTAAAGCGTTTGATGCGAAAAGCTTCGTCGATATTAAAGGCGATGTTTGCGTTATACCGCCCAACTCTTTTGCACTGGCGCGTACGGTCGAGTACTTCCGGATTCCACGTAATGTGCTGACTATTTGCTTGGGAAAATCCACCTATGCGCGCTGTGGCATTATTGTCAATGTGACCCCGCTGGAGCCCGAGTGGGAAGGCCACGTGACACTAGAGTTTTCTAACACCACCAATCTGCCAGCGAAAATCTATGCCCATGAGGGTGTTGCGCAGATGTTGTTCTTAGAGTCCGATGAGGTGTGCGAAACCTCGTATAAAGACCGCGGAGGAAAGTACATGGGCCAGCGCGGCGTTACTCTGCCGCGCACCTAGCCTTACTGCTTTGCTGACAAAAAACGCCTGACGGTGATAAAGCCGTCAGGCGTTTCTGTTTCAAGCTGAGTGAACAGTCATTTCCGGCTAGAAAGCATTAATTAGTCCTGCTGTTCGTCATCCAGCTCCTCATCTAGCTCTTCAGCAGCGTCGGCGTGAGAAAGCCGCATTCCATGCTCGGGTAACAGATGACCGTCCATTTTGGCGCCTTCGGCGCTGAACTGCAGTCGGCCTTCCAAAAACCACTGCACTGCAATCGGGTAGAGTAAATGCTCACGGGAACGCACTTTTTCCTGCAGTGTTTCCACCGTGTCGTCAGAGCTGACCTGGAGCTCAGCTTGCAGCACGACGGGCCCACCATCCAGCTCTTCGGTGACAAAGTGCACGCTGCATCCATGGCTGGTAACCCCGGCTGCCAGGGCACGGGCGTGAGTATTAAGCCCTTGGTACTCGGGGAGCAGCGAAGGGTGAATATTCAGCATGCGACCTAAGAAACGCTGAACAAAGCGAGGCGTCAAAATACGCATGAAGCCTGCCAGAACGATAAGATCCGGTTCATGACGTTCAATGACTTTGATCAACGCGCCATCATAAGCTTCACGGCTATCGTACTCGCGATGGGGCAGGGCGACTGCTTCAATGCCCGCTTCGTGGGCACGCTTCAATCCGTAGGCATCAGCGACGTTGGAAATGACCGCGACAATCTCTCCGCCGCCTAAACGGTCATGGGACTGGGCATCAATCAAGGCCTGTAGATTGCTGCCGTTACCTGAAACCAACACCACGATACGGCGGGCCCCGAGGGGGTCTGGCGTCACGTCTTTGATAGTGTCGCTTTGATAGTCCGTATTGGTCATGCCGAGAGGTTCTCCAGAATAACGGCTTCCCCTTGACGTTTGGTGATCTGACCTAGGCGGTAAACAGTTTCGCCTTCAGCTTCTAGATGTGCCGTTGCACGCTCTGCTTGCTGTTGTGGCACCACAACGACCATGCCGATACCGCAATTAAGCACACGGTGCATTTCGGTTTCGTTGACGTTGCCCTGTGCCTGCAGCCAGTCAAATACGGCAGGGCGCTGCCAGCTATTAATATCAATATGAGCAGCGAGAGCATCCGGTAGAACGCGGGGAATATTTTCAAGCAGACCGCCACCGGTAATGTGTGACAGTGCGTGCACAGGAATGTCACTACCGCGCATTAACGAGAGCAGTGATTTCACATAAATGCGGGTGGGCGCCATCAATGCATCACCCAAAGACTTGCCGTCGATGTCGGTGGTCAACGAAGCGTTACTGATATCGAGTATTTTGCGAATCAGCGAGTAACCGTTGGAGTGTGGTCCTGAGGATGCAAGCCCCAGGATGACATCACCTTCGGCCACTTTGCTGCCATCCAGAATGTCTGCTTTCTCAACTACGCCGACACAAAAACCAGCTAAATCGTAATCGCTGCCTTCGTACATGCCTGGCATTTCGGCAGTTTCACCGCCGACCAGTGCACAGCCGGCCAGCTCGCAGCCAGCACCAATGCCGGTGACAACGTCAGCAGCAATATCCACATCGAGCTTACCCGTGGCATAGTAGTCAAGAAATAGTAGCGGCTCGGCGCCAGCCACGATCAAATCGTTGACACACATCGCGACTAAATCAATCCCAATCGTGTCGTGTTTGCCAAGATCCATCGCGAGGCGCAGTTTGGTGCCGACGCCATCGGTACCCGAGACAAGCACGGGTTGCCGATAGCCCGCCGGAATTTCACATAGCGCGCCAAAACCACCCAGCCCGCCCATGACTTCTGGGCGTGTGGTGCGTTTGGCAACGTGTTTGATGCGGTCAACCAGGGCATTACCGGCATCAATATCGACGCCTGCGTCCTTATAGCTGAGGGAAGGAGTAGCCGAAGAAGAGGAGGTCTCGGTCATGACAGATCCTGTGAAGCAATTAGCGGTGCTGGTAGTGCTGGCGACAAAGCCAGTGCTGGGCTTAACTTGAGCGGATTGTAACACTCAGCGGCCCAGGTCGCACCGCTGTGACACATGATGAAAAGCATACGAGCAGCTTTTGTTCATATGCGGCATAGTAGTGGTAAGTAAAAATAGTAGCGTTTAATGAAAATGTTGGTTTAAAGCCACGTTTGAGAGGGAACTATGCGGAATTCTTGGTGGGGTGTCCTGTTTTTAGTGGTGATCGGCGGTTTGATTTATTTGTTAGATGCAGTACTGATGCCTTTTATTGCTGGGATGATTCTCGCTTATCTAGCCGATCCGTTAGCAAACCAGTTCCAGCGTTGGGGGATGAACCGCCCATTAGCGGTAAGTAGTGTGTTTTTGGTGTTACTCCTTATTCTTGTGGTGAGTTTGCTCATATTGATTCCGCTGATTGTCCAGCAGCTTAAACAATTGGGAGAAGCCATCCCGAGCATCTTCAACTGGGTGGAAAATATCCTTGCCCCACAGGTGCAGGAGTGGACTGGCTACGATGTGACGGCGGAATTAACCAATGTCCGCGAAACCCTCGCTGAAAACTGGCAGGATGCCGGTGGCTATTTAGCCCAGGCCTTAGGCCAAATTGGCCGTTCAGGGATGGCATTCGTTTCTTGGATTACCTATGTGGCCTTGATACCCGTCGTTACTTTCTATTTGCTTTTGGATTGGAACCGTCTGCTCGATAATGTTGCCAATTTGATTCCGCGTCAGTGGGCAGATGATACCTTTCGCTTAGCGCGCCGCTGCGATGAAGTGCTTTCCTCATTTTTGCGCGGGCAGTTGCTCGTTATGCTGTGTTTAGGAATTATTTATTCGGTAGGTTTGACGCTGATGGGCCTAAATTTTGGCCTACTAATCGGCTTTGTATCAGGACTAGTCAGCATCGTACCGTTTTTGGGCTTTATCGTTGGGTTAGTAATCGCTCTTGTTGTCGCGCTTTTCCAGTACGCTACTTGGTGGGCCGTGGTCGGCGTCATTTTGGTGTTCAGTGTCGGCCAAATGGCTGAGAGTGTGATCCTACAGCCTAAGTTACTAGGTGATAAAATCGGTCTGCATCCGGTCGCCGTCATATTTGCCGTGCTGGCGGGGGGGAATCTATTTGGTCTGACAGGGGTGCTGTTAGCACTGCCCGTCGCGGCGGTCATCCTAGTGCTACTTAAAGAAGTTAAGGTTCGTTACCAACATAGTGAGTTGTACGACGATAAAAACATCGACAACCAGTCAACGATAATTGAATCCAGTTCTTCATATCATGATGAGTTGGGTCGCGATAAGCAGGGTCGTAAAGATTTTGGGGAATCATCATGAGCCGAATACCGGCACAGCTTCCACTGGGGATTGGGCTGCGGGATGACGCTACTTTCGATAACTATTATGCGTCGCGGGCAAACGCGCCGCTGGTTGAGCATATTACCCAGCAGTTAACCCCCACGGGGGAACAGTTTCTTTATCTCTGGGGCGCACCTGGTGTTGGCCGTAGTCATTTGCTTCAAGCCGCTTGCCACGCTGCATCGGACGCTGACAAGCGCACGCTTTATTTGCCACTGAGTGATTTAGGCCACTTTCCGCCATTAATGTTGGAAGATATTGAGCGCTTGGATCTTGTCGCTATTGATGACCTGGAGTGTGTGATTGGTCGCAAACGTTGGGAAGAAGCGTTATTTCACGCCTTTAATCGGCTGCGTGATGCAGGTAAAAAACTGGTGATTACGGCAAGCGCCTCCCCACGCCAGTTAAATGTGGTACTGCCCGATTTGGCCTCGCGTTTGACTTGGGGGGTAACCTTCCACGTGCGCCCTTTAGAAAACGATGAAGAGCGTTTGGCAGCTTTAAAGCTGCGCGCCAGCGTGAGAGGAATGCAGCTACCCGATGACGTCGGGCGCTATATTTTGCATCGTGGCCCGCGCGAGTTAGGCGAGCTTTGCCGTGCGGTGGAAACACTGGATAAAGCGTCTTTATCGGCCAAGCGTAAACTAACCATTCCGTTTGTGAAATCTGCGCTTAGTTGGTGAACTGAGATAGTGGTGAAGTGATATGGTTGGTGAAATGAGATGGTTGTTGAGATGAGAGGACTGGTGAAACGTAGATGAAAATTGATGACGCAGTGACTAAAACGCCACCGCTGGCGGGGCCAGTGGTGGCGTTACGGATTACTTAAACCTTGTTGGTTTAGGCAGTTTTCGTCATTTTGCTAGCGGCAGTTTGCGCCTGCTTGACGTTATCTTCAGTAATTTTTTGGCTTTTCTGGATAAAGTCCTGCTGTAGCGATACAACTTTATCTGCGTCGCCTTTAGCGCGCTCGGCTAAGTCTTTAGCAACTTTCTGCTGGCCTTCCATGTAACTACGCAGACCTTCTGCATCTTTGACATCCATCATCTGGCGCATCTGCGCAACGCCTGTGTCGAAATAGGCTTTGCTGGCATCCATTTGAGCATTGACCATTTTTTCGCTGTAATCGATGCTCAATGCCATATAAGCGCGTACTGGCGCCATAAACATGTTGTCAAATTGCTGAGTCATTTCGTTAGTGTTTAAAGTACGCATCGTCATACCCTCCAGGGTCTAGTCTTGCCAAAAGCAGCTATCCAGAGGTTGGCGCTGCTTATTGATTGGGTAGCTTTTTAAGCTATCTTGCGATGCAGCATAGCAACTGTTTTTGTGCAGTGCAACATCTGGCTTTAGGCATCTTAGAATAGAGGGCAAGTAAGTGTATGTGGGCAAGGTCATGTTTACCCGCATGGCTCAACCAGCTAGCTTAAAGGGAGTCGATGCAGTTTTATGCTGGCGAACGAAAGAGAGAGTATGCGCTCAGATAAGCAGCACTATTAATCTCACTGATGGGAGTAAGAGCAATGGCAACACGGATGGAACGCGACAGCATGGGCGAACTGGAAGTGCCTTTCGATGCCCTCTACGGCGCGCAGACACAGCGGGCAATCAATAACTTTCCTGTTTCCCATACGCCTATGCCGACCGCTTTTATTCATGCGGTCACCCGCATCAAACTAGCCGCAGCACGCGCAAACCAAATCCTGGGAGGGTTAGATAGCGCACGTGGCGAAGCTATCCAAAAAGCGGCTCGTGACGTATTAACCGGCAAGCATGACCAGCATTTCCCCATCGATGTTTTTCAAACCGGTTCAGGCACTTCCACCAATATGAACGTCAACGAGGTGTTGGCGACCTTGGCGAGCCGTGAGGGCGTTGAGGTAACCCCGAACGATCACGTTAATATGGGGCAGTCGAGTAATGATGTAATCCCAACGGCGATCCATCTTTCGTCGGCCATTGCCGTTCACGAATCGCTGCGTCCAGCCCTTGTTCATCTGCGCGATACTATTGATCAGCGCGCGAGCGAACTAAGCCATGTGGTAAAAACCGGCCGTACGCATCTTATGGACGCTATGCCGCTGCGCATGGATCAAGAGCTAGGCGCCTGGTCGAGCCAGATTAATCAGGCCATAGAGCGTTTTGACAGCGCAATGAAGAGGCTCTGCAGATTAGCGCAAGGCGGGACCGCTGTAGGTACCGGTGTTAACGCGCCAGCCGGTTTTGCTGAGCAGGTTGCTCAAGAGCTTAGTGAACAGACCGGGTTAATGTTCACACCCAATGACAGCTTTTTTGCCAGCCTTTCGTCACAAGATGCAGCGGTAGAGCTGTCGGGGCAACTGAAAGGGCTCGCCTGTGTAATCATGAAAATTGCCAATGATTTGCGCTGGATGAACTCTGGCCCACTGGCAGGGCTGGGGGAAATTGAACTTGAGGCACTGCAGCCCGGTAGCTCCATTATGCCAGGCAAAGTTAACCCGGTGATTCCAGAATCAGCCGCTCAAGCTGCCGCGCAAGTGATTGGCCTGGATACGGCCATTACGGTTGCCGGGCAAAGCGGTAATTTTCAGTTGAACGTGATGTTGCCGCTGGTCGCTTCCAATCTGCTTACCTCCATTAGCCTGATGAGTAATACTGCCCGGCTGCTAGCGGATAGAGCAATTGCGACCTTTAAAGTGCGTGAAGAGAATGTAAAAGGCCCGCTAGCAAAAAATCCTATTTTGGTAACGGCATTAAATGGCGTGATTGGTTATAACGCTGCCGCGGCGATTGCTAAAGAAGCTTATCAAGCCGGGCGGGCGATTATTGATGTCGCCGAGGAGAGGACCGACCTGGATCGCGAAACGTTAGAGCGGTTGCTAGACCCAACCGTGCTTACCCAGGGAGGCGTCCCCGAGTAAGCAATGCAAGTAAGCCAGCGATCAGGTCTCTTGTTTTTCAATTTTACCTTCTTGGATTGTTTCGCTGGCCTCACTTCGCTCTTCCGTACTGGCCTCTGGGGTTTCTGCTTCATTTTTGCGCGAAGGGCGATAGCAAAACGTTGCCAACATAGGAAAATGATCAGAACCGAAATATTTCAGCCGCTGCATACCCACCAGCGTGAAGTGTTCGGTCACAAAAATATGGTCCAGAGGCCAGCGCAATATCGGGTATTTGGCGTGGAAGGTGCTGAACAACCCGCGTCCTCGGCGTGGGTCGAGCATGCCGCCAACACGACAAAACAGGCGTGTTGTGCGTGACCATGCCACGTCGTTGAGGTCGCCAGCGACTAGCGTCGGTTGGGGGTCTTCATGAATACGTTTGCCTACCAACAACAGCTCTGCATCGCGCCAAAGGGATTTTTCACTCTCGCTGGGTGCTGGCGGGCGAGGGTGTAGGGCAAATAGGCGAATAGAGTCGCCGTTAGCTAGTGTTACTCTGGTATGAATAGACGGTATGTCATCTTGAATCAACCATTCAACGGAGGTGTCGGTAAGCTCAAGATGAGAATAGAGGTGCATGCCGTAAAGGTTGTCTAGCGGGATTTTAACGCTATTGGGCCATTGCTCAGCTAACGCGGGATCCAATTGGTCTTGCCACCACTGGTCAGACTCTAGCGTTAATACGATGTCAGGCTGGTGCTGTTTGATCATATCGATTAACGGTTGAGCTTGCCGGTTAGGTGTCAGCACGTTAGCAATCAGCAGGGTAATGGTTTTATCGTCGTCGTTACTCTTCGCTGTTTTAACCTGTATAGGCCATAGGCGAGTAAAAGGCATAATGTAGTAGCCTTGAATCAGAAAAGTGAGGCCTGACGCAAGTAGTGTTACCCACTGCCATGCTCCCCCTTCCAGCAGGACAACAGCTGAAAGCCAAGTGATTATCGCCAGACAAGCAATCTGCAAGCGTGGAAATTCAAAGCTGCGGATCCACCACCAGTGTAATTCTATGCGTGCAATCAGTGTCGCTATTAATAACACGATGGCTATGCTTCCTAGCAAAATACCCAGCATGATCAATCACCCTTAATGAATATCAAGAATATTAAAATACCCAGCCTAGCGCTATAAGGATTATAAAGATAGAAATGCGCTATAAATGACGACCTGTATCCCGTTGAGCAGCTCAAGGCGCATTCGTTAGTGGTGTAAAATAGCTTGCAATTCAGTGATGAAAGCGTAAAATACGCATCCGTTGCTTAGCTAGCGCTATATGTTTCAGCGCGCAATAGGATCATAGCTCAGTTGGTTAGAGCGCCACGTTGACATCGTGGAGGTCGGCGGTTCAAATCCGCCTGATCCTACCATTTGCTAGCCAGCCCCAATTTCTAGGACCATAGCTCAGTTGGTTAGAGCGCCACGTTGACATCGTGGAGGTCGGCGGTTCAAATCCGCCTGGTCCTACCAGCTGACACTAAAAGCACCCCGGCATTTATTGCACGGGGTGTTTTTGTATGGGCGTTTTAGCGTTCAATTAAGTCGGGAAGCTCTGTCTGACGTATAAAGGTGGCGACTAGGGCTTCAATGCCTGCTTGGTCTTGTGAGGTAAAGCGCGCATGAAGAGGGCTGTCCAGATCAAGAACCCCCCAAAGAGTGCCGTTGGCCACAATGGGTACTACCAGCTCGGAGCGTGAGTTGGCGTCGCAGGCAATATGGTCAGCCACCGCATGCACATCGTCGATTCGCTGGGTGATTTGCTGGCGTGCAGCGGCACCGCATACGCCTTTGCTGAATGGGATCGGGTGGCAGGCAGGCTGCCCTTGGAACGGGCCCAGGCCCAAGACGTCAGGCTGGCGCTGGAGATAAAAGCCGACCCAGTTAAGGTCGCTGAGCTGCTGCTGAATAAAAGCACACGTTTGGGCGCTGTTGGTGAGCCAGTCACGCGTGTCAAGCAGCGCTTCGAGCTGGCGATTGAGGAGTGGATAGTCAACGCTGTTTTGCATGAGACCTCTCTTGCTACTAACGCATCAGGCCGACACTTTTTGCATAGAGGTGCCTATGCGTGTCGGCCTGATGTCATCTATTGATGGCTAATTTTCGGTTTTACTCGGTCCAGCCAGGTACCGCAGCACCTTTAAATAGCTCTTCCGCTTTTTCAATCACTTCATCACGCTGATAGGCGTCGACCAGTTGGCGAATCTCTTCGCGTTCTTCGTCACCGCCACGTACGGCGATCAAGTTAACGTACGGGGACTCAGGGCCTTCTTTGATCAAGGCGTCGTCCAGGCTCAAGCCTGCAGGCTGCGCGAAGGTATTATTGATGAACGCCATATCGACATCAGGCAGTACGCGAGGAAGCTGGGCAGCCTCAATTTCGCGGAAACGGAAGTCGCGGGGATTTTCAGCGATATCAATAGGTGTTGATTCCAGAAACTCTGGGTCGTTAAGGGTGATCAGTCCTTCGTTGTGCATCAGGATCAACGCGCGGCCTTCGTTGGAAGGATCGTTGGGCAGCGCGATTTGTGCACCGTCAGGTAGATCGTCGATGCTGTCGTATTTTTCTGAGTAAGCGCCGATTGGGTAAACGAAGGTGTAACCAGCAATTGCCAGGTCATAGCCGCGATCTTCTACCATCGACTGCAAGTAGGGCTCGTGCTGGTAGGCGTTGGCATCCAGGCTGCCGTCGGCTAGGGCTGCATTGGGCGTAACGTAATCAGTGAACTCAATGATTTCGACATCCAAGTCATACTCTTCTTTGGCAATGCGCGCTGCCACTTCCATTACTTCGGTTTCAGGGCCGGCAACGGTACCCATCTTGATGCTGCGCGTTTCAGCGTTAGCGACGTTAACCGCAAGGGCTAAGGCGGTAAGACTACCAATAATGAGTTTTTGCATGTGGTCTCTCCAGTAACGTTGTACGTAATAATGCAATGATGCGGCAATAAGAAACGGTTGTCTAATGCGATTTGGTTATATTGAATTGTTTCGTGGTGGCGCTTTTATTTACGATCACTCTTGCGTACCAAGTAGTCACCCAGGCTTTGGAAGCCCTGCACCATAACAACCAGAATCACTACCGTAATCAGCATGATGGTGGGATTGAAGCGGTTATAGCCGTAGCGAATGCCTAAGTCGCCTAGGCCGCCGCCGCCGACGGCGCCCGCCATGGCGGAGTAACTGACCAGCGTGACGGCGGTAATCGTTAAGCCAGTCATGATTCCGCCACGGGCTTCTGGGATTAGCACTTTGCAAATGATCTGCCACGGCGTTGCCCCCATGGCTTGGGCGGCCTCAATTAATCCTGGCGAAATTTCATTCAGCGCTGCTTCTACCAGCCGAGCAACAAACGGAATGGCAGCAATAGTAAGCGGCACTGACGCGGCGTTAATACCAATTGAGGTGCCCACCAACATGCGCGTAAAAGGAATAATGGCCACCATCAAAATAATGAACGGAATAGAGCGGCCAATGTTGGTAATAATGCTCAGCAATTGATTGAGCACCGGCTTCGCCAATATTTGGCGTGGGCGGGTGACATACAGCATCACGCCAAGCGGTAGGCCCACTAAGGTGGAAATAAGCCCTGAAACGGCCACCATATAAAGGGTATCCAACGTGGCCTGTAAGATAAGATCAATCATTGCGCTGGACATGGCCGAGTACCTCTACCTGTAGTTGATGAGATTCAAGATAGGTCATGGCTTGCTGAGTTTGCGTCGGCGTGCCCAGTAGCTCAGCGATCATCAGCCCCAAAGTGCGTTCCTGGATCGACTCTACCTTGGCTTGCAAAATGCTGACATCGACCCCGCACTCGCGAGCTAGGCGCGAAATCAGCGGTGTGGAAACTGCGTCGCCAGAAAACGTTAGGCGTACCACCGGGTGTGTATTGTCGCCAGGGGTATCAACGAGCCTTTCTATCAGTTCTTTAGGTGGCGTCAGCTGAAGAAAGTCGTTGAGAAACTCACGGCCAAGCTGGGTGCGGGGGGCAGTAAAGAAGTCGCCGACTTCAGAATCCTCCACCAATTCGCCATCTGAGATCAGGCTGACGCGGTGGCAGATCGATTTCACCACTTCCATCTCGTGAGTGATCAGTAGAATGGTGATCCCCAATTGATGATTAATGTCACGCAGCAGTTCTAATATAGAGCTGGTGGTTTGTGGATCCAGTGCTGAGGTGGCTTCATCGCACAACAATACCTGCGGTTTGCTGGCCAGTGCCCGAGCAATCGCAACGCGCTGTTTCTGGCCGCCCGAAAGCTGGGCGGGGTACTGATCCGCTTTATCTGCCAGACCAACCATTTCCAGCAGTGGAATAACGCGTTCGCGAACGGTATGGCGTTTTTGTCCCATCAGCTCAAGCGGTAGGGCAACGTTATCGAAGACCGAGCGCGTGGTTAGCAGATTGAAGTGCTGAAAAATCATACCGATGCGGTGACGCGCCCGGTTAAGGGCTGCGTTACTCAGGCTTGTCATTTCCTGGCCATCCACTGTCACGGTGCCACTCGTGGGGCGCTCTAGCAGATTAACGCAGCGAATTAGCGTCGATTTCCCCGCGCCAGACAGGCCAATGACGCCGTGAATGGTGCCTTTGGGAACGATGAGGTTGGCTTTTTTAAGCGCATGGATGGCATTGGAGCCGTTGCCTTTGTTGTTGCTGAAATAGGTTTTACTGACGTTGCTAAGTTCAATCATAGCGTCTGCCTTAACGGTAGGCCGAAGACGGAGTGCGGGGCGCAAGCATTGGGCGGGTCAGTGTAGGGCGGGCCAGCAGCGAATGAGAAACAAAAAAGGCCACCCTAATGGGCGGCCATCAACGCTGGACACACCCTTTTAGCTGCACTTCACCGAGTTAGAAACTTGGTGGACGCCCGCAATCTGGGTACAAATCGGCGTCATTACATTTGCGGCAAAAGCTTAGAGATAGGTAGGTGTTTTGTCAATTATAGCCGTCTGATTTTATGTTTTAGGAGCTTAAAATAGTCTTTTATTCTATTAGAAAAGAGTGTTTAGGTTTTTAGAGCTGTCGACAGGCTTAGAGGGGCGTGTTCGACGAGAGAAAAACACGCTAACGCAAGACCCTATAAAAACGAGTGACGTAGAATAGAGGGCCTCACGTTTCATGCTCTTATGGAAATCACCATAAGAGTGCACACATAGGGGGCGCCAGTAGTAAGCTTGTGCCCGTGATTTTGGTTATTTTTACCTCCCCGCTTTTAATACTTAGTTTTTTAATACTTAGTTTTTACCCATTAGGAGAATGAGCCATATGTTTACGGGCATTGTGCAAGGGGTCGCCAAGGTAGTAGCGGTGCGTGAGCTGGATGATTTTCGCGTACATGTTGTGGAAATGCCGCCAGCTATGCGCGAGGGGCTTGAGATTGGTGCATCTGTTGCTCATAACGGCGTTTGCTTAACGGTGACGGCCATTGATGGTGATAGCGTTAGTTTTGATTTGATGCGTGAAACGCTGAGATTGACTAATCTTGGTGCAATTGTGCCAGGGCAATGCGTCAATATAGAGCGTGCGGCGCGTTTTGGCGATGAGATTGGTGGGCACTCTATGTCTGGGCACATCATTTCCATGGCAGAGGTAGTGGCTATTGAAGAAGCGCCCAATAACCGTCGATTATGGTTTTCCTTGCCGGAAAGGCTTGGCCGATTTGTGTTCGAGAAAGGCTATATCGGGGTGGACGGTATCAGTTTGACTATCGGTGATGTACGTCAAAGCGATAGCGGAAGCGTAGAGTTTAGTGTCAATTTAATCCCTGAAACCTTGTCGCGCACTACGCTTCAGGATCGAGCGCCAGGGGACCAAGTCAATATTGAAATTGATCCGCAAACCCAGGTGATCGTTGAAACGGTAGAGCGCGTGCTCTCTCAAAAAAGCGGGCGCAGCAACACTCATTAGCTTAATCCGCCATTGAATTGACCGGTCGGTTAGGTTGTGGCCTGAAGATTGCTTGGTATACAGCGGCGGGGCTGCTCTCGCTTACATGGGTCGCCATGCTGAAGCGCTCGCATCACGGTGAGCGTTTCGGTAGTATGTGCGGCTTTTCTCAGCACCAGAACGCGTGCGCGTGCTGCGTTATCGCTAAGGATAAGAAAATTCATGAAACTTCTGGATAGTTATTTCAAGCTCACTGAGCACAAAACTAATGTGAAAACAGAAGTTATCGCCGGGATCACTACGTTCCTGACGATGGCCTACATTATTTTTGTTAACCCGAGCATCCTGTCTGAAGCGGGCATGGACTACGGTGCGGTATTTGTGGCGACGTGCATCGCCGCAGCGATTGGCTGTTTCGTGATGGGCCTATGGGCCAATTATCCAATCGCCCAAGCACCAGGCATGGGGTTGAATGCGTTTTTTACCTACGGCGTTGTATTGGGTATGGGATATACATGGGAAGCGGCACTCGGCGCCGTCTTCTTCTCTGGTCTCACTTTCTTCCTGTTAAGCATTTTTAGAATTCGTGAATGGATTATTAACTCTATTCCTATGACATTGCGACTCGGGATCGCTGCTGGTATCGGTCTTTTCTTGGCGATGATTGCGCTGAAAAATGCCGGTATTGTGGTTGCTAATCCCGCTACTTTCGTTTCGTTAGGCGATCTATCTCAGCCGCCGGCCCTATATGCGCTGTTAGGCTTTTTTGTGATTACCGCACTTTCTTACCTGCGCGTCACCGGTGCGGTAATGATCGGTATTTTGGGCGTGACAGTGATTGCCATGGTGCTGGGCCATAATGAGTACGGCGGTTTAATGTCGATGCCACCTTCGATTGCGCCTACGTTTATGGCGATGGATTTAATGGGTGCGCTAGATGTAGCGATGCTCAGCGTCATTTTTGCGTTCTTATTTGTTGATCTGTTTGATACCTCTGGCACGTTGGTGGGCGTTGCTCATCGGGGCAAACTACTGGATAAAGATGGCAAGCTGCCGCGCCTTGGTCGTGCCATGATGGCGGACAGTACAGCGTCTATGGCGGGTGCCGCACTGGGTACTTCCACTACCACTAGCTATATTGAATCAACAGCGGGCATCGCATCCGGTGGCCGGACTGGTTTGACGGCGGTGGTCGTTGGTGGCCTATTCCTGATCAGCCTGTTCTTCGCACCGTTGGCGGGCTCCATTCCGGCCTACGCTACCGCTGGCGCGCTGCTGTATGTGGCGGTATTAATGGCGGGCAGCTTGGCGCATGCTAATTGGGAAGATCCAACTGATGCCGCGCCGGTACTGATTGCTGCACTGGCAATGCCGCTGACGTTCTCGATTGCCGAAGGGATTGCACTCGGCTTCATCAGCTATGTAGCGATCAAAACGCTATCAGGCCGATTTAGCGACTTGAATCCGGCCGTTATTATTTTGGCGCTGCTGTTTGCGGTAAGGTATCTCTTCTTGGTTTGATCGGCCTTTTCCGCTTTCTAACTACTTAATTTTACTACTCAATGAGAGGCGCGATGAGCATCTACGGCGACTACATTAAGTCCGTTATTCGCACGGTTCCGGATTGGCCTGAGAAAGGCGTGAATTTTCGCGACATCACTCCTTTGCTGCAAAATAGCGCGGCCTTTCGCAAGCTGATTGATAGCTTCGTACATCGCTATCAGGAAATGAACCTGGATGCTATCGCGGCAATCGATGCGCGCGGTTTCATTATTGGCGCACCGCTCGCTTATGAGTTGGGGTGTAGCTTTGTGCCGGTGCGTAAGAAGGGCAAGCTACCGTTTAAAACCATCAGTGAGACTTATACGCTGGAGTACGGTCATTCGGAAGTTGAGCTGCACTCCGATGCTTTTCAGAAAGACGACCGTATTCTGCTGATGGATGATTTGATCGCCACCGGTGGCACTATGCTGGCAGCCGCTAACCTTATCCAGCGCAGCGGTGGTCATGTAGTGGAAACGGCTACAATTATTGATCTTCCCGAGCTGGGTGGGTCACAGAAAATTCGCGATGCTGGTTACAGCGTATTCGCAGTTTGTTCATTCAACGAAAACGAGTAACCCCCATGAGCAGCGATCGTTATCACCAACACTTCACTGTCTCCTGGGATCAGCTTCATCGTGATGTGCGTACGCTTTGTCATCAGATGATCGAGCGTGATTTTAAGGGCATTGTGGCGATTACCCGCGGCGGCTTAATTCCGGCCGCACTAATCGCCCGTGAGCTTAATATCCGTCTGATCGATACCGTGTGTATTAAGAGCTACGACCATATGGACCAGGGTGGCCTGGATATTATGAAGGGTGTCGACCATGACGGTGACGGCTGGCTGCTAGTCGATGATTTAGTGGACACTGGCAAAACCGCACGCGCAGTTCGCAAAATGTTGCCTAAGGCACACTTTGTGACCATTTATGCCAAGCCGGACGGTCGTCCGTTGGTGGACCAATACCTAACGGAAGTAGCCCAGCAGTGCTGGATTCAGTTTCCTTGGGACATGGGTGTTGCTTACGTTGAACCACTCGTCGATCAAATGAAGAGGTAATGATGGCCAATCCACTTCCTGACGATTGGAGTCAGTGGCTGGGTGATGAGTTTAAGGCTGACTACATGCTCGCGCTAAAGGAGTTTTTGGCGCAGCAGAAGGCGGCTAAAAAAACCATTTACCCCCACTCAACGCAATGGTTTCGCGCCTTTGAGTTAACCCCTCTGCATGAAGTGAAAGTCGTTATCTTGGGGCAAGATCCTTACCACGGCCCCAACCAGGCTCATGGCCTCTGCTTTTCCGTGCAGGCGGGTGTTCCCGTGCCGCCATCGCTGGTTAATATCTATAAAGAGCTGGCTAGCGATGTAGGGTTTACGCCTGTTCGCCATGGCCATCTCGAAGCATGGGCTAAACAGGGCGTGTTATTGCTCAACACATCGCTGACCGTGGAGCAGGGCAATGCGGCCTCTCATCGCGGCAAGGGATGGGAGGTATTTACTGACCGCGCCATTGAAACCGTTAGCCAGCATGCGTCGCCATGTGTGTTTTTGTTATGGGGCAGCCATGCGCGCCAGAAGAAGGCGTTAATTGACCAGCGTCGCCATTTGGTACTTGAAGCCCCGCACCCGTCGCCGCTCTCCGCGCACCGAGGTTTTTTTGGCACCCGGCATTTTTCGCAAGCAAATCAATTCCTGCAAGCGCAGGGGCGCACGCCTATCGAGTGGCAATTGCCGGAAACCCCTTAACCTCCTATTAGGTTGCGGGTAGAATGTGCGCAATTTTGCGTCTAGTGACATACCCAGATTGTCATTTTGAATCCCCAGCTGTGAGGAAGTCCCATGAGTGTTTACGCCATTAACCATCCGCTTGTTCAACATAAGCTGGGACTGATGCGCGAAGTTGATCTGAGCACTAAGAGCTTTCGTGAGCTGGCAGGTGAAGTCGCTAAGCTATTGACCTATGAAGCAACCAAAGGTCTTGAGCTGGAAGATCACGAAATCCAAGGATGGAACGGCGAGCCGATTGCAACACGACGGCTTAAGGGTAAAAAAGTTACTGTGGTACCGATTCTGCGCGCAGGCTTGGGTATGTTAGAAGGAGTAACAGACTTAATTCCCAGTGCTCGAGTCAGTGTTGTCGGTCTTTACCGCGATGAAGAGACGCTTGAGCCGGTCCCGTATTTCGCCAAATTCGCTAACGATATCGAAGAGCGTATGGCAATCGTAATTGACCCCATGCTGGCCACCGGTGGTTCAATGGTGGCTACGTTGGACATGCTGCGTGAGCGTGGCTGTGTGCATATGAAGGTGATTGTGCTCGTCGCTGCCCCTGAAGGCATTAAACGGGTGCAGGAAGCGTATCCCGACATCGAAATTTACACTGCTTCGGTCGATGACCGGCTCGATGAAAATGGCTATATCGTCCCTGGACTAGGTGACGCAGGCGATAAGATTTTCGGAACGCGCTAAGCGCCTTTTTTAAACTAGCCCCTCACGCTTCGCGTTAGGGGCATTTTTTTGCATAGCTACTCTCTAATAATCACTAGGAATTCTCTAATGCGTGAAGCTAACAGCCAAGCAGAGTCGTGGCCAAAAGTAGTCTTAACCGGTGCACAAATGCTATTTGTGGCTTTTGGTGCCTTGGTGTTAGTACCGCTTTTAACTGGACTTGACCCGAGTGTTGCATTGTTTACTGCTGGGGCTGGCACGTTGATATTTCATGCAGTGACGAAGCAAAGTGTGCCCGTTTTTTTGGCCTCTTCGTTTGCTTTTATCGCGCCTATTCAAGGGTCGGTAGCAAGCTTTGGTGTGCCGGCCACGATGGGCGGTCTGATGGCCTCAGGGCTGGTATATGTCGCGATCTCCCAAGCGGTGCGATTAAAGGGAACCGCTTGGCTGCACCGCTTACTGCCTGCCGTAGTAGTCGGGCCGGTAATCATGGTCATTGGCTTGGCGCTGGCGCCTGTGGCTGTCAGCATGGCAACCGGTGAAACCAGTGACAATATCGGCTATGGTCCGGCCATTTTTCTCTCAATGACCAGCTTATTGGTGACTCTGTTGCTGGCCGTCTTTGGCCGTGGTCTGCTCCGCCTGGTGCCGATTATGGGGGGTATCGTCACGGGCTATTGTTTGGCGTTATTAATGGGGTTGGTAGATTTTACCCCGGTACACGAAGCGGCGTGGCTCTCGGTGCCCAGCTTTACCGCCCCCAGTTTTCACTGGGCCGCTATTCTGTTTATGATCCCAGTCGCTATCGCTCCGGCGGTTGAGCACATTGGTGACATGGTCGCTATTGGCTCGGTGACCCGCAAAAACTATTTGGAAAAACCCGGCCTGCATCGCACCCTGCTAGGCGATGGGTTGGCGACTAGTGTGGCAGCGCTATTAGGCGGCCCCCCGAATACTACCTACTCGGAAGTGACAGGGGCTGTAACGCTGACTCGGGCGTTTAACCCCAAGTACATGATTGTTGCTGCGATTTTTGCCATCGTGCTGGCGTTTGTGTCCAAGCTTGGTGCGCTGCTGCAAACCATACCCGGCCCGGTCATGGGCGGTATTATGACGTTGCTGTTTGGTTCTATTGCGGTCGTGGGTATGAACACGCTAGTGCGAGCAGGGCAGTCGCTGACGGCACCTCGTAATTTAGTGGTGGTCTCGCTCATCCTGGTATTTGGAATAGGTGGTATGCAGTTTGGGGGCGGCCAATTTACCCTGCAAGGCGTGAGCTTGGCTGCACTGGTAGGTATTGCGTTGAACTGGCTATTACCCAAGGCGCAAGAGGGCGAGTAAAGTCATCCTCTTTAACGCTGTGAGCATCGTATGAGTGGCAAGTAGGAGGGTAGGCTGTATGAGTAACGAACTAACCGCATCCTTCCCCATTCTAGGGATTGCTGCCTGGAGCGGTACCGGCAAAACGACGCTGTTAGAGAAGCTGCTGCCTCTATTAGCTGCGCACGGTTTGAAAGTAGCCGTGATTAAACATGCTCACCACTCGTTTGAAGTAGACCAGCCTGGAAAGGATAGCTATAAACTGCGCAGTGCGGGCGCGGCGCCTGTACTAGTCGCTTCACGGCAACGATTTGCACTGATGCAGGAAACGCCCGACCAGGAAGAGCCCGATTTAGCCGAGTTAATAACCATGATGGTGCCGCACCATCCCGACTTAGTGATTGTCGAAGGCTTTAAAGCCTGGCCGATCCCTAAGCTGGTGCTTTATCGCGATGGCGTGGGTGACTCGGCCATTTTAACTGACCCATGGGTCGAGGCGGTTGCATTAAGCGCGCCATCGCCTATTGATTTAACTTCTTGCGTAGCGCAGTTAAATCTTGATGATAGCGACGCAATCGCGCGCTGGATAGTGACCTGGATAAACGCAAAAAAGCAAACCGTGGCTTCAAAAAAGGAAAGGTGACCAACATGCATCTAACCCACCTCAACACCCGGGGCGAAGCCAACATGGTGGATGTCGGCGATAAACAAGAAACGCGCCGCGAAGCCGTCGCCTCGGGGCGCATTGTAATGCTGCCTGAAACGCTGACGTTGCTCAGCGAGGGGGGATTACCGAAAGGAGATGTCCTGGCCACCGCCCGTATCGCGGGTATTCAGGCGGCAAAACGCACCCATGAATTGATTCCGCTCTGCCATGCCTTGGCGCTATCAAAGGTGTCGGTTGAATTCGAGATCGACATGGCCGAGTCCTGTGTGCATGTAACGTCGCTGTGTCGTTTAAATGGTCGCACCGGTGTTGAGATGGAAGCGCTGACGGCCGTTTCAGTCGCCTGCTTAACCCTCTACGATATGTGCAAAGCGGTCGATAAGGGCATGCGTATTGACGCGATCCAGCTCGATAGCAAGCAGGGCGGCCAACGCGGGGATTATCAGCGTGTGAATAGGCAGTCGCCTATCGTGACGGGCGAAGGCACGTCAGGAGAAGTAAGCCTGGGTGAGCGCTGTCCCTCCCCCTGTGTGCGGGTTAAATTTCTGGCTGAACTGCGCGAGCGGGTAGGTGAAAGCGAGGCGACTGTCGGGCTGGACCAGCTTGCTAGTCGCGATATCAGTGGTTTAAAAGCAGCGCTGGCCGAGCGCGATGATCGGTTTAAATTGCTTACTGATCAGCGTACGTTATGCGCCATTAATCAGGTAATGGCAAACGATGATGCGCTAGTGACCGATGATGACGAAGTGGCGTTTTTCCCACCGGTCACAGGGGGGTAACGGTGGATATTAAGGTAGCGGTGCAAGCAGCGCCATTCTCAATGGACTACGGCTATAGCGATGCATTAGCCGGGCGCAGCAATATTGGCGCGGTGGTGAGCTTTACCGGACTGGTGCGTGATTTCAATGAAACGCCCGATGTGACGGGGTTAACACTGGAACATTACCCCGGTATGACCGAGCGCACGCTAACGGAGATTGGCGAGCAGGCTTGGCAGCGTTGGTCGCTACAAGCGGTGCGGATAATTCATCGCGTCGGTTACCTGGGCCCTGGCGACCCCATCGTGAGAGTGCTAGTGGCTAGCGCCCACCGCCGGGAGGCGTTTGAAGCCTGCGATTTTATTATGGATTTTTTAAAAACCCAGGCGCCTTTCTGGAAGAAAGAGCACTCCACTCAGGGAGAATATTGGGTCAAAGAACGCCACTCTGATCAAGAAGACGCGGCACGCTGGGAGTGAGTTTGCCACGTCTTGCTACTCCGCAATGATGCACCACTAACGATTGGCAGCATTGTCTAGGGTGATGGCCTCTGGCATTTCGGCGGCCATAATCTGAAGATGCACATCGGGCAGGTGCTGCATATGCTCCGCCAGCCAGTGTACCAAGCGAGGCTGCAGTGCTTGGCGAAGGTCGGCCAGTGTGTCGGCGGCAATCTCATCAAGCTGATCATCCAGCCAATCACTAAAGCTATCTTCATCCAGCGGGCTGGCACCCGTCGCATCCAGCATCAAACGTCCAATGCGCGCCCAGCCCGTATCAGTCGCGGTCACTGGTAGTGCTAGGTACAAACTGCCACGACGTGCCGTACTGGCGTCTTTTACTTCCAACCCTGGGTGAGGAACCACACTGTTTTGACTGACGATGCAGGGCGGCTGGGGATAGCGTGCCTCGCAGCGCAGCCCTTGGTTATCAAAGCTGATTAAATCGCCATTAACTGGCGACAAAGGTGCGCTAATCCCTAATTGACTGGCAATTGCCTGATGCGCCTGCTGATGCCTTGCTTCGCCGTGGACGGGCATCAGATGCTTCGGCTTAATCCATTGATAGAGTTTGATTAGCTCATCATGCGCGGGGTGCCCAGTAGCATGTAACTCGGGATGGTTGATTTCGTCGTAAATACGAACACCTAACTGCGCTAAACGTTTTTTTAGCTGTTCAATAGGGCGTTCGTTGCCTGGAATGGCCTTAGCCGAGAAGATGACATTATCGCCGGGCTGAAGATCAACAAAGGGATGGCGGCCCTGAGCAAGGCGCTGAAGCGCGGCACGCGCCTCACCCTGGCTACCGGTGGCGATAATGACCACTTCATCCGGGGGGAGATAACCCAGGTCGTGATTGGGTACCAGCGGCGGTAAGTCATCCATATAGCCAAGCCCACGCGCAACGCTAACCATTCGCTCCATTGAGCGCCCCATTAAGCTGATGCGACGGCCACACTGATGCGCTGCGCGCCCGATAGCCAATACCCGCGCAAGGTTACTGGCAAAACAAGAGACAACTACACGGCCCTGGCAGTTAGCGAGGGTTTTTACCAATGCTCTCGCCACATCACCTTCACTGCCGGAGTGGCCTGGCATGGGGGCGTTGGTGGAATCGCCGACCACTAAATCGACCGGGGCCAGCGCTCTAAACTGTGCCGCGCTCACCGGAGAGCCGATAAGCGGCTCAGGATCAAGTTTCCAGTCACCGGTATGTAAAACACGATAGCCACCAGCCATTATCATGATGGCACAGCTTTCAGGTATTGAATGCGTCAACGGCAAGTAGCGTAGCGTAAACGGCCCGCTTTCAAGTGCCTCACCTGGTTCGATGACATGAATAGCAGCGCTGCTAAGTTGATGTTCAGCAAATTTAAGACGTAACAGCCCCGCGGCTAATGGCGTGGCATAAATAGGACAATTCCACATCGGCCAGAGCCAAGCGACGGCACCTATATGGTCTTCATGGCCGTGGGTAATAAATAGTGCTTTCGGGACTATCCCTAATGCTTTTGGTGTATCAAGATTAGGCACTTGTAGCGGTGAGTTGGGGAGATCCTGGCGAATCATCATGCCGCAGTCGACGACAATCCAGTGATCGTCGTAGCCGTAGAGCGTTAGATTCATACCAATCTCACCGCATCCCCCCAGCGGCAACATGCGCAGCGGAGGACGACGACGGGGACGAATTTGAACGCGTGAAGAGTGCATCAGTTATGAAAAGCCTAAAAAGTAGTGACTCAACTATACGGGAAGGCAGGGGCGGCTAACAATCATCCTTGGCCTTCCGATACACTATGCAACCTAAGCCGTTGGTTTGTCATAATTACCTTAGAAATAGGTCAAGAGTCGCTCACATGTCCCATTATTATCGTTTAGTTGTGTCCTGCCCTGATCGGGTAGGTATTGTGGCCCGAGTATCGAGCTTTATTGCTAAGCAAGGGGGGTCTATCACTGAAGCAAGCCAGCACTCCGATTTAGAAACGGGCTGTTTTTTTATGCGTTACGAAATCTTGGCGGATTCAGTGGGGATGTCGGTGGAGGCGCTACGTGCAGCGTTCGAGCCGGTGGCGATCGAATTTGATATGCAGTGGTCATTGGTGGATACACAGCAGCGCCGCCGGGTGGTGTTGATGGTCTCTAGAGAGTCACACTGCTTGGTAGATTTGCTTTATCGCTGGCAGGCGGGTGAGTTGGATTGCGATATTGTCGGCGTCATTTCCAACCATGACGATATGCGTTCATTGACCGAGTGGTACGGCATTCCTTATCACTATGTGCCAGTAGACCCCGATAACAAGCAAGTGTCGTTTGCCAAGGTGCAAGCAGAAATCGATAGTGCGCGTGCTGATTGCGTTGTGTTGGCGCGTTATATGCAAATTCTGCCGCCTGACCTGTGCGCACGCTATGCAGGGCGGGTAATTAATATACATCACAGTTTTTTACCCTCTTTCGCTGGGGCGAAGCCCTACCACCAGGCATATCAGCGGGGTGTGAAGCTGATTGGCGCCACCTGCCACTACGTCACCGAGGAACTCGACGCGGGCCCGATTATCGAACAGGATATTCATCGCGTTAGCCACTGCCATACCCCAACCGATTTAGTCCGCTTTGGGCGTGATGTTGAAAAAGCCGTTCTCGCACGCGGTTTACGCTGGCATCTTGAGGATCGTGTTTTAGTGCATGGCAACAAGACCGTGGTATTTAGCTAACGCTCGTAAAGTGAGAAGCCGCTATGTCGTTCGCACAAACTGTACTGGCGCCCTGGGCGCTGATATTCACCTCGCTACTCTCGTTAGGCGTAGTGGTGTGGGCTCTTTGGCGGCGGCCCTGGAAAGCGCTACTGGAAGACAATGCCCTTCAGCACCGTTGGTTAGGCGCAACGCTGGCAGTGGTGCTGATGTGGCAGCTACGCGCTCAGGCGGTCGACTGGCTAACGCTGCATCTCGTCTTTACGGTATTGATGACACTCGTGTTTAAAGCGCCACTAGCGCTGCTCAGCAATGTACTCATCAATGTGGCAATGGTGGTTATCGGCCGCAATGAGTGGACGCTGCTGGGCGCGAATGTACTGGTAACGGGCATTGTTCCGGCTGCCATTATTGGCACAGTGTGGCGGCTGGTAGATCGCCGCCTGCCGGATAACCTGATGGTTTTTCTATTTGCCTGCGGATTTTTTGGGGCGGCGTTGGCAACATTAGGGGCAGGGCTGGCTGCCGTGCTGCTGATTATCGTGGCAGGCACAGACCCTAACGCTATCTATCTTGCTCAGGAGTATGCACGCTTCTTACCTCTACTAATGCCTTCAGAGGCGTTTATTACCGGGATGCTGCTGAGTATTTTGCTGGTCTATCATCCTAATTGGGTGGCCACCTTTAATGACCACCGCTATATCGACATGCAGTAGCGACGGTGGTTAGCCCAGTGCTTGACCATTACCGCCACGAATAACGCCAACGCCGACACCTTCGATATCGAGTGACTGTGAACGCAGGTCGATTTCAATGGGCGCAAAGTCTGCATTTTCCGCAAATAGCGTTACTTGGTGGCCCTGGCGTTTGAAGCGCTTGACGGTTACCTCATCATCTAGGCGCGCGACTACAATCTGGCCATCGCGCACCCGCTCGGTACGGTGAACTGCCAATAAATCACCTTCTAAAATACCAATATCCTTCATCGAAAGGCCTCGCACACGCAGCAAATAATCGGCTTTAGGAGTGAAGTACTCGGCTGGCAGAGGGCAGTAACGGTCAATATGCTCAGCAGCTAGGATAGGGCTCCCGGCGGCTACTTCGCCAATCACCGGTAGGCCAGCAGGCGAGGCTTCAATATTGGCAGCGGGCAACGCGCTTACGGTGCTTTCTACTACCTCTTGGGGCTCTTGATTAGGTAGGCGAATACCGCGTGACGTATTGCGAATAATGCGAATAGCGCCTTTACGCTCTAGCGCGCGCAGGTGCTCTTCCGCTGCGTTAGGTGAACGGAAACCCAGCGCTTTCGCAATTTCAGCACGGGTCGGAGGGTAGCCAAATTCGCCCATGGTCTTAACAATAAAATCAAATACGTGCTGTTGGCGAGCGGTTAGCGGACGCGACATACCAGACTCCAATAATAGTGAATAGACAGTAACAAAATAAATGTCGACTTAATCGATAAGTGGTTAAGTATACAGTATGTTCCTCTGTCCAGTATATGTCTTGTCAACCCCTATCTAGAAAGGCCCCGAATTTTTCCTAATCGTTTTAAACTAAGCTTCTACTGATATAGGCAGCCATATTTCATCAGAAAATCAAGCGTTGAGCCCACCAACGTTATGGCATAGTATTTTGCTATGTTTTAAACACTCGTTTCCCCGGAGAGCGGCATGGCTCAATCTGATACGGTAACTCGAATACTCGACACCGCGGAAGTGCTGTTTGCTGAGCGAGGTTTTGCTGAAACATCGCTGCGCAACATCACTAGCAAAGCGCGCGTCAATTTAGCGGCGGTGAATTACCATTTTGGTTCCAAAAAAGCCTTAATTCAGGCCGTGTTTTCACGCTATCTGGACCCGTTTACCCAGCGTTTTCATACCGCGCTTGATGAGCTTGAAGCCCAGCATGCAGGGCGCGTTATTCCGTTGGAAACGCTACTCGAAACAATGGCGACTACCGTGCTGGCAGTGCCTGCCGAGCGCAACAGTTTAAAGGTGTTTATGCGCTTGCTGGGCCTGGCCTATAGCCAAGCGCAGGGGCACCTTAGGCGTCATATTCAGCAAGAGTATGGTGATGTGTTTACCCGCTTCACCGAGCTAGTGCGTCAAGCAACGCCCGACTTGCCTGACGCGGAACGCTTTTGGCGGCTACACTTTATGCTTGGTACGGTGATTTTTACGCTTTCAGGCCTTGATGCACTGCGCGATATCGCTGAAAAGGATTATCACGAGCAGGTCACCGTGCGGGATTTGGTTAGGCGGTTGCGCCCGGTAGTGGTGGCTGCCATGAATGCACCGTTGCCCCCAGCACTTGAAGAAGGAAAATATGCGAACGCCCAAGCTCGCTGAGCTTCCCCCTGTAGAGGACATCTGGTTGGAAATCGATACCACCCAGCAGCAGCTACGCTGTTGGCGAGGGCCGAAGGTGTTGCATGAGTGTGAGATATCGTCTGGCCTCGCGGGCATTGGTGAGCACAATGGTAGTGGCAAAACACCCCATGGTTGGCACTATATAAGAGCCGCGATTGGCAGCGGGATGCCTGATAATGCGGTATTCCGTGGTCGTCGCTGGACGGGTGAGGAATTTTCTCCTGCGCTAGCTGAAGCATATCCGAAGCGGGATTGGATTTTGACCCGCATCCTGTGGCTATGCGGATTAGAAAAAGGCGTGAACCGTGGTGGACAGGTCGATTCACAGCGTCGCTATATTTATCTTCATGGTACGCCACCTGATCAGCCCATGGGCGTTGCTGCATCCCACGGATGTATTCGTTTACGCAATAGTGATTTGCTCTATATCTTTTCGTTAGCGTTACCAGGTACCCCCGTTTGGTTGCACGGCGGTCGTCAGTCGTTTGACTAATCCGTTTTGACACCGCTAGACGATCGTCTAGAATCACCGCCTCTTTTTTAATGGACCTATCACGATGACTCAACCGTTAGGCCCGGTCATGCTCGACCTTGAAGGCCCGAAATTAACGGCCGCAGAAAAGCGCTTGCTGCTAGAACCGTCGGTAGGGGGGGTTATTCTGTTTGCCCGCAATGTCGAGAACGGCTATCAAGTACGCCAACTCTGCAGCGATATTCGACGTGTGCGTGCGGACTTATTGCTTGCTGTTGATCAAGAGGGTGGCCGCGTTCAGCGCATTAAAGAGGGGATGACGCGCCTTCCCGCCATGGCTCGCATTGGGGAGTGTTATAGCGCCAATCCCGATGACGGTCTTGCGCTCGCAAAAGATGCTGGCTGGCTATTGGGCATGGAAATGGCTGCCTGCGGTTTGGATCTTAGCTTTGCTCCGGTACTGGATGTCGAAAGCGGCGTCTCAAGTGTTATTGGTGACCGAAGTTTTAGCCGCGATCCGCAGCATGTGGCTCAGCTTGGCAGCGCCTTTATTCAAGGGCTCCATGATGCTGGTATGGCCGCTGTCGGGAAACACTTCCCCGGTCACGGCGGCGTCGCGGCAGACTCTCACGTTGCGCTGCCGGTGGATGACCGCCCGCTAGAGGTGATTAAACAACGCGACCTGGTGCCCTTTGCCCATTTAGCCGCGCCGTTAGACGGCGTGATGCCAGCGCATGTGATTTACAGTGCTTTCGATCCGCGTCCTGCCGGGTTCTCCCCTCATTGGTTGGGCATGCTGCGTGAATCGTTGGGCTTCAAAGGCTGCATCTTTTCTGATGATTTAAGTATGGCGGGCGCCCACGAGGCGGGTGGGCCCAAACAGCGAGCCCAGGCAGCGCTAGCGGCGGGTTGCGATATGTTGCTGGTGTGCAATGATCGCACCGCGGCACTTGAGGTGATTGAAGCCTGCCGGGGTATTGAAACCAAGCGTCCCGCCAAACTGCGCTACAGCCGTGCACGGCCTGATATTGATGCCCTAAGTGCGTTGGGCCGATGGCGTCGTACCCACGCTAAGTTGGAAGCATTGGCTGATAAACCGAAACCCAATGCTGTGTAAATTCACACGACTCATGTAATTGAAGCTTTTAACCCGCCTGGAGTTTAGATGTCAAAGTTGGATAAAGAAGCCTTAGAGTCATTGGACTCAATGCGTGAATTGATGGATAACGCCGACTGCCTTATTTCTCAGCAAGAGGTAGAGCGGGCACTTGATCGTATGGCGGAAGCGATCACGCGAGATTTAGGCGACAAGCTGCCGGTCTTTTACTGCGTTATGAATGGCGGCTTAATCACTACAGGGCATTTGCTAACCCGGCTGGGCTTTCCGCTTGAAGTGGATTACTTACATGCCACTCGATACCGCAATGAGCTGCGCGGCGGTGAGCTGTTTTGGCGTGTGTCTCCTGAGGTGCCGATGGCGGGGCGCCATGTGGTGATTGTTGACGACATCTTGGACGAAGGCGCCACGCTAGCCGCCATTTTGGCTTACTGCGAAGAAGCTCAGGCAGCCAGTGTAACGACGGCTGTACTGGTGGATAAACAGCACAACCGCAAAGCGGTGCCCGGTTTAAAGGCCGACTACTGCAGCTTGGAAGTCGCCGACCGTTATGTGTTTGGTTTTGGGATGGATTACAAAGGCTACTGGCGAAACGCGCCGGGAATTTTTGCCCCAAAAGGAATGTAAGTTAGCCGCAGGATGATGGATCGTTAGCGGGGCGAAAAGCGCCTCGCTAAGCCCGTTTCCGCAATCATCCGCGTTGATATCTCTTCTACCGAGAAGCGCGTCGCATCAATAAAGGGAATGTGCATGGTGCGATAAAGCGACTCCGCTTGTTCTACTTCTTGAAGACACTGGTCAATAGAGCTGTAACGGCTATTCGGCCGCCGCTCATTACGGATCGCTGATAAACGCCGCGCATCAATGGTTAACCCAAACAGTTTTTGACGATGGGGCGCGAGCGCCTTGGGCAGTTTTAACATGCCATCTTCGTCTAAATCATCCTCCGTCAGCGGATAGTTGGCCGCTCGAATACCAAACTGGAGTGCTAGATAGAGAGAGGTAGGGGTTTTGCCGCATCGTGAGACGCCGACCAGGATAATATCGGCTTTATCGTATTGATGAGTGCGTGCTCCGTCATCATTATCCAGCGCAAAGTGCACTGAGTGAATCCGGTCCATATAGACGTCATCGCTACCAATTGAGTGCGTGCGCCCAACGCTATAGGAAGAGTGAGTATTGAGTTCCTGTTCCAATGGCTCTAGGAAGGTTGAAAAAATATCGACCTTGAAGCCGGATGCTTGCCGAATGACGTTGCGAATTTGTTGATCAACGATGGTGTCAATGATGATCGGGCGATGCCCGTCGCGGCTGGCTGTCGCTTCGATAATGGCTGCTAGCGCCTGAGCTTTTTCCAGCGTATCGATATAAGGCTTGGTTTGCATATCGATCTCAACATCGCTGAACTGGGCCAGCAGGCTGCGCCCTAAGCTTTCTGCTGTGATCCCGGTGCCATCAGAGATAAAAAAAGCCGTACGTTTCATAGTGACATCCACTGGTAAGTAACTGCGCTATTGTGTGCTGAGCCGTTTGCTAGAGCAACTCGCGATGCGAACTGAGGAGGTAGGTGAAGTGACTGACTACACAAATGACCTAAAAACCCTTCATGTTGTAAAAATCCTCCATTCCCTTCGCTATTAGACCAATGGCGAATATAGTAGCGCGGTGCTAGGGTGTCTCAATCAATAATCCATGATCCTACGTCTAAACGGCAATATTAGTGATCGTGTCGATGTCTATGAGCGAGGGGGTTACGTGGAAGAGTACATTCTGTGGTTCGATCAACTGGGCATGTCAGACGTCGAACGCGTGGGTGGTAAAAACGCCTCACTAGGTGAAATGATTTCCAATCTGTCCGGTGTTGGCGTAACGGTGCCTGGCGGGTTTGCCACTACCGCTCATGCCTACCGCGAGTTTCTCTCCCACGAAGGCCTTAACGAGCGCATTAATGCCACGCTTGCGCGCTTGGATGTGGACGATGTTAAAGCGCTCGCCGAGGCGGGCCGCACTATTCGCCAATGGATTATTGATACGCCGTTGCCGCCTAGCTTTGAGACAGCCCTTCGCGACGCTTACGGACAGCTCCAGCAACAGCATCCTCAGTTAAAAGTGGCTGTACGCAGCTCTGCTACCGCTGAAGATTTACCCGATGCTTCCTTCGCGGGTCAGCAGGAAACTTTTCTCAATATTGAAGGTTTCGACAATATTAAGCGTGCCGTGCACGAAGTATTTGCCTCGCTGTTTAACGACCGCGCTATCTCCTACCGCGTCCACCGTGGCTACGCCCATGAAAATGTTGCTTTGTCGGCCGGTGTGCAGAAAATGGTGCGCTCTGAGATCGGTGCGTCGGGCGTTATGTTTACCTTGGATACCGAGTCTGGCTTCCGCGATGCGGTTTTCGTTACTGGCTCCTGGGGCTTAGGCGAAACTGTCGTGCAGGGCGCAGTCAATCCCGATGAGTTCTACGTGCATAAACCGACCCTGGCGGCGGGCCGCCCGGCAGTGCTGCGCCGTAACTTGGGCTCCAAGTTGATCAAGATGATTTACGGCCAGGATGCCAGCGCCGGTAAATCCGTTGAAACCGTCGATGTGCCCCATCAGGATCGCGGTCGCTTCTGTATTAATGATCAACAGGTGATGGAGCTGGCTCGTCAGGCCATGACGATCGAGCAGCACTACCAGCGCCCTATGGATATTGAGTGGGCACTAGATGGTGATGATGGTGAGCTGTATATCGTTCAGGCGCGTCCTGAAACGGTCGTTTCCCAGCAGGAAGGCGGCAAGCTTGAACGTTTTCAGCTGCGCGAAAAAGGCCGCACATTAATCACCGGCAGGGCGATTGGACAGCGTATTGGCCGCGGTACCGTCAAAGTGGTGCTCAGCCCTGACGATATGGACAAGATCCATGATGGCGATATTCTGGTCACCGATATGACTGACCCGGATTGGGAGCCAATTATGAAACGCGCTTCCGCCATCGTCACCAATCGTGGCGGGCGCACTTGCCATGCTGCCATTATTGCCCGTGAATTGGGTATTCCCGCGGTAGTGGGGTGCGGCGACGCGACGACTCAGCTCAAAGAGGGCATCGACGTTACGGTTTCGTGTGCGGAAGGCGACACCGGCAATGTCTACGAAGGGCTGCTGGAGTTTGACTGCAAAGTCTCCAGTGTTGACGCCATGCCGGAAATCCCCTTCAAGATCATGATGAATGTGGGCAATCCCGATCGCGCCTTCGGCTTCGCCAGCCTCCCACACGCGGGTGTAGGCTTGGCGCGTCTCGAATTTATTATTAACCGCATGATCGGCGTTCACCCTAAAGCGCTATTGGAGTACGACACGCTGCCAGTGGATCTACAGCAGGTGATCGATTTACGGACGGCCGGTTATGCCGACCCCGTCAGTTTTTACGTCGATAAACTGGTTGAGGGGATCTCGACGCTGGCAGCAGCGTTCCACCCGCAGCGTGTGATCGTGCGGCTGTCAGACTTCAAGTCTAACGAATACGAAAACCTGATTGGCGGTAAGCTCTATGAGCCGGGGGAAGAGAACCCGATGCTAGGTTTTCGGGGGGCGTCGCGCTACATTTCTGAAGCGTTCCGGCCCTGCTTTGAACTTGAATGCCGTGCCCTGAAGCGGGTGCGTGAAGAGATGGGGTTCGAGAATGTGGAGATCATGGTGCCCTTCGTGCGTACCACCGACGAAGCGCGAGAGGTGGTAGAGCTGTTGGCCGCCAACGGTTTGGAGCGAGGCGGTCCGACAGGCTTGAAAGTGATTATGATGTGCGAACTGCCAGCTAACGCCCTGCTAGCCGATGAGTTCCTTGAGTACTTTGATGGGTTCTCTATCGGCTCTAACGATTTAACGCAGTTAACATTGGGGTTAGATCGTGATTCGGGCATCGTTGCACATCTGTTTGATGAGCGTAATGGGGCGGTTAAAAAGCTACTTGCGATGGCGATTCAGGCGTGTAAAGCGAAGGGGAAATACGTCGGCATTTGTGGCCAGGGGCCGTCAGATCATCCCGATTTGGCGAAGTGGTTGATGGAACAGGGCATCGACTCCGTATCACTCAATCCTGATGCGGTTCTGGAAACTTGGTTTATGCTCGCAGGCCAAAAAATTGAATAAGTTTGTTTGCTAAAACATTCAGTTTACGCCCGGACATTGAGCCGGGCGTTGCTGTTTTTATAGACTACTCTTTTATGTGTGTTTTTTTATTTAACTTGTCGCGGAGAGCGCTGAAATGTTCACAAAATCAGCTAAGTTTGCGCTACCTGTGCTGCTGGTAACGCCGTTTTATAGTTGGGGGTTTAGCTACGAGACACCCTCCATTTCTCCTGAAAGTGAGTCTGGCTATGAAGAGAAGCCAGGCTGGGAGGCTGAGTCGTTTGCGGTGGCGGCAGCCAACCCGCTCGCAACCGATGCTGGTTATCAAGTATTGAAAGCCGGTGGTAACGCTATTGATGCGGCCATTGCAGTGCAAATGGTACTGAATTTGGTAGAGCCTCAATCCAGCGGTATCGGTGGCGGTGCTTTTCTAATGCATTACGATGGCAGCGAAGTGCGCGCCTATGATGGCCGTGAAACCGCACCGCAGGGAGTAAATGGCGAGCTGTTTTTGCAGAATGGCGAGCCGCTTGCGTTTAACGACGCGGTGGTTAGCGGCCTTTCTGTCGGTGTGCCGGGTACGCTGCGTATGCTTGAAAAAGCCCATGCAGAGCATGGCGAGCTAGCCTGGGAAGAATTGTTTACACCGGCTATTACCCTGGCCGAAGAAGGCTTTGCTGTGAGCAATCGGTTGCATACCAGCCTGACGAGTGACGAGTTTCTGCGCCAAGATCCGTTAGCCAGCCAGTTTTATTACGATAGCGAAGGTGAGGCTATCGCGGTTGGTGAAACACTCAAAAATCCGGCCTTGGCAGAGGTACTACGTCGCGTAGCAACCCAAGGCAGCGCTGCCTTGCACGAAGGTTCTGTAGCGGAAGATATCGTTGAGCGGGTTCAGAATCACCCTGAGCGTCCTGGTAGTTTGACGGTTGACGATATGCGTGGCTACGAGGCGCTTGACCGCGAACCTTTATGCACCCCTTGGCAGCAGTGGGAAGTATGCGGTTTTCCGCCTCCCTCGTCGGGCCATCTCACCGTGATGCAGATCTTGGGCATGCTCGACCAACAGCCGCTGCTTGAAGCCCCGTTCGATGACGGCGCTCCAAGCAGCGGGTGGTTGCACCAGTTTCTGGAAGCCTCGCGGCTCGCTTTTGCCGACCGCGGTCGTTATATCGCCGACCCGGACTTTGTCGAAGCACCGGGGGGCGATTGGACATTGATGTTGGCCCCTGACTACCTTGAGCAACGCAGTGAGCTCATTGAAGAGATGAGCATGGGCGACAGCGCTGAACCGGGCAATCCCGGCGAGCTTGCCGTTAGTTGGGCCAGCCAGCCCGATCAGCCCGAGTATGGCACTAGCCATATCAGTATTGTAGATGAGGAGGGCAACGCGGTGGCCATGACGACTACCATTGAACAGGCGTTCGGTTCGCGCATTCTCTCGGATGGCGGAACAGGCCTAGCGGGTGGTTTCCTGCTCAATAATGAGCTCACCGACTTTTCATTTGCCCCTGAAGTAGACGGCGATCCTGTGGCGAACCGAGTCGAGCCAGGCAAGCGCCCGCGTTCCAGCATGAGCCCTACGCTGGTATTCGATCAAGAAAGCGGTGAGTTAGTGGCCAGCTTGGGTTCACCGGGTGGTGCGGCGATCATTCATTATACGGCCCGCACCCTAGTCGCGCTGCGTGACTGGGGGCTGAGTGCTCAGGAAGCGCTCAATCTACCCCACGCCATTACGTTGGGCGGCGATGTTTACGTCGAAGAGGGGCGTTTTCCTGAGGAAACTATTGAGTCACTCCGCGAGCGCGGCCACACGGTCAGCGAACGGGAGTTGACCAGCGGGCTACAGGCCATTCGTCGGCTTAACGATGGCACGCTGTATGGCGGCGCTGACCCACGGCGTGAAGGCGTGGTGATGGGCGATTAGGAGCGCTACTGACGAAGCCAGTTGCGCAGTTTCACCAGCATTAGCGCCCCGTCGCTTAATTCGCGGCGAATCTGAATAAGCTCTGTTAAACGATCTGGGTAGTCGGTGATGATGGCATCGACGCCCAGGTCAATCAGCGTCGACATCCTAGCGCGGTCGTTAACCGTCCAGGCGTGTATTTCGTAGCCGTACAGCCGTGACAGGCGAACTTCTCCTTCCGTGATGCGGTTATGGCGTAGGCCTAATGCATCAAAACCACGACGATTGAGCGTCCCGGGCAGAATGAGCTGCGCCAACAAAGTAACGCGCAGTTCTGGCGCCCGGGCATTAATATGCTCAAGTAGTGAGGGCGACATGGTCGCCATCCGCATATCCAACAGCGCATTGGGGAAGCCGCAGGCGGTATAACCATCAAAGGCGCTTTGTTGGGTTGCCCAGCAGCGGTAACGAATGTCGCTCTCGGCATTTAAGGTATCAATAACGGCATCGGCTAACGCTTGCTCTTGACCCGGCAGAGGCTTGATATCAATCATCAACCCCGCTTTTCCGCGAACTCTTTCGAGCGCTTCGTCCAAGCCAGGAATGTTCTCGCCTTGAAACGCATCCCCAAACCAACTGCCCACATCGAACTGGCTAAGTTGGTGTCTGGTAAGCTCGCTAAACTCACGGCTGTCGCCAGTTAGCCTCGCCATGCTGCGGTCATGATAGAGCATTACCTGCTGGTCACTGCTCAAGCGTACGTCAATTTCGATATAGTCAGCACCATCAATCAGTGACTGCTCTAATGCAGAGAGGGTGTTTTCAGGAGCCACCATGGAGCTCCCACGGTGGGCTATCACTGCGACGTTGTCACGAATTTCGAAGCTATTCAGAATCCACCACGCTTGAAGGCCGGCAAAAACAAGCACGCTGAGCTCAACCGCCCAGGCAAGGCGCCCTGCGTTCGTATCTTCCGGTGGGGCCGCCGGGCGTGGTTCTTGATGCGCCAGCTGCATGTACAAGCAGGCAGAAAGGAGGGCGTTAGTGGCAATACCCAAAAAGGTAATGGTTAGCGTAATCAGCACATAGCCCAACAGGTACGCCAGCATCGCCGGTATGAGTACGGCGTTATGCTCAGGCAGCCACCACAGCAAGGGTGTAAATAGCCGGTCGAATAGCAGAGTGATCAGCAGCGGCAGGCTGATGATGATAAGTAGCAAGAGCAGAACCGCTGCACCAATCGAGCGGCGCCAGCCGCGCGTTAGGCTAACGCTACGCTTCAGTGCCCGCCAGGGGGTGCATCTTTCCAGGGCTACTAAGGGTAGTGCGAGCAGCCAGCGCAGATAGAGCCATGAGGCCGCCCATATCCAGGCAATGATCAGGGGGAGGGCGCAGCCAATGAAGTACCACAGTGCAGGAGGGCGCACACGCTGAAGATAGTAAGGGTCTATGCCGCTCAGCCAGAAGTCGTAAAGCCATGTGAGGCCGACCATAAAGGGCGCGAGCAATAATAAGTGTGTGCCTACTTGAAGTATGACAAGACCCGCCAGGGCGTGCAGCCGACGAGTGCTCAGCCAGAGTGCTTCAAGGGCGAGCCGGTAATGGTTATCGCGCGGTCTGACGGCTACCTGCAGCATGCCTGCCTGCTGCCAGTAAATAATCAGAAAAGCGAACCCAAGCCCTATCAGCATGCCTATCAATCCCAGCGGGCTAAAGAGCAGTGCGATCAATTCATCGTTGGTGACGACGGTGCGGTTGAGTTGGGCCAGCAGCCCACGCGTCACCCAGGTGATCGCTGGCAGCAGTAATGCTGAGGCGAGCAGGGTAAAAAACAGGTGGTAGGCGATCAGAGGGCGAAGATGATCGCGCAGCGTGCGCAGTAAGGCAGAGCCAAGGTAGGTCAAAGGCTGCATCGTCACTAAACGGTAAGAATGATTCACCAGGGTGGCAGTAAGCACCACGCCTGGCAAGTGGACTGTTACCAACCCTTTGGGTGGTAAAAGAAATAGCTAGGAGAGTGGCAGCTCTTGCGCAGCAACAATAATGCCGTTGTTATCTGCATATAACCATTGGCCGGGCTGAAGGGTGACGCCTGCAAAGGTCACGTCAATATCACGCTGACCTTCACCACGCTTTTCACTCTTGCGCGGATGGCTTCCCAATGCCTGAACGCCAATCGGCAGGGTGGCGAGTATATCCACATCGCGCACACAGCCGTACATAACAACACCTGCCCAGCCGTTGGCGACGGCCTGCTCTGCCAGCATATCACCCAGCATGGCGCAGCGATGCGAACCGCCTGCATCGACCACCAGTACCGCGCCATTACCTGGCTCGGCGACCGCCTGCTTAACCATGGAGTTATCTTCAAAGCATTTAATGGTGCTAATAGGACCATAAAAGGCCTCAAGACCGCCAAAGTTAACAAACAGCGGGTCTAGCACGGCGACTTCTGGGTGCGCATCACAAAGATCGGGTGTCACAATTTGCGTTGAGTTCGTCATCACACGCTCCTAATGGTAGAGGCTGTTGATATTAAACCGGTGTCCAAAGGCAGGGCAAAAAAAACGCCCCGCCCTGAAGTACAGTGGCGGGGCGTTCGGTCATCGACTCAGAAAATGCACTCTGTCACATTCTCTGCGATGGTGCGAGCATCGGCGATGGGGTGATCAGACTCAAGCGTTAAACTAAGCTTCTTGAGCGATCGGAATCACGTTAGAGGCGATCTTCTGATACTCCTCAATTTCGTGAAAATTCATATAACGATAAATCTCGCCAGCCATGGCGTCAAACTCACCCATGTAACGTTGATACTCTTCAACGCTGGGTAGGCGTCCTTCTACCGCGGCAACAGCCGCCAGTTCCGCAGAGGCAAGGTACACGTTGGCACCATCGCCCAGGCGGTTCGGGAAGTTTCGTGTAGACGTAGACACGACGGTGCTCTTGGCAGCAACGCGCGCCTGGTTACCCATACACAGTGAACATCCCGGCATTTCCATGCGTGCACCGGCACGACCGTAAATACCGTAGTAGCCTTCTTGCGTCAGCTGGTGCTGATCCATTTTCGTCGGTGGTGCCAGCCACAGCCGGGTTTTTAAACTACCGGCAGGCTGCTTTTCAAGCAACTTGCCCGCAGCCCGGAAGTGGCCGATGTTAGTCATGCATGAACCGATAAAGACCTCGTCGATTTTCTGGCCAGCTACTTCTGATAGCAGGCGAGCATCGTCCGGGTCGTTCGGGGCACACAGAACCGGCTCTTTAATTTCAGCTAGGTCAATTTCGATAACTTCAGTGTACTCGGCATCTTGGTCGGCACGCATCAAACTCGGGTTAGCCAACCATGCTTCCATACCTTCAATACGGCGGCTAATGGTACGTTCGTCGCCGTAACTGTTGCCCATCATCCACTTTAATAGGGTGATGTTGGATTTCAAGTATTCGGTCACGCTCTCTTCTGACAGCGTAATCGTACAGCCAGCAGCAGAACGCTCGGCAGAGGCATCGGAAAGCTCAAAGGCTTGCTCGACGGTTAGGTCTTCCAAACCTTCAATTTCCAACACGCGGCCTGAAAAGGCGTTTTTCTTGTTGGATTTGTCGACAGTCAACAAGCCCTGCTTGATGGCGTAAAGCGGAATGGCGTGAACCAGATCGCGTAGCGTAACGCCCGGCTGACGCTGGCCTTTAAAGCGAACCAGTACCGATTCCGGCATATCCAGCGGCATGACGCCGGTGGCAGCAGCAAACGCTACCAGGCCTGAACCGGCTGGGAACGAAATGCCCAGCGGGAAGCGGGTGTGCGAGTCGCCGCCGGTGCCAACTGTGTCAGGCAATAGCATGCGGTTCAGCCAGCTGTGAATGATGCCATCGCCGGGGCGTAGTGAAACACCGCCGCGGTTCATGATGAAGTCTGGCAGAGTGTGGTGGGTATCCACGTCGACCGGCTTAGGATAAGCGGCCGTATGGCAGAAAGACTGCATGACCAGATCGGCCTGGAAGCCTAGGCAAGCAAGGTCTTTCAGCTCATCGCGTGTCATCGGGCCGGTGGTGTCTTGAGACCCAACGGTGGTCATTTTAGGCTCGCAGTACATGCCCGGACGAACGCCGTCCAAACCACACGCTTTGCCAACCATCTTCTGGGCTAAGGTAAAGCCTTTGCCAGTATCTTTGGGCTGATCGGGTAAGCGGAAAACGTCAGAGGCGGGTAGTCCCAGCGACTCACGCGCCTTGCCGGTTAGTCCGCGACCAATGATAAGCGGGATACGGCCGCCAGCACGTACTTCATCCAGGATCAGCTGCGTTTTAAGTTCAAAGGTAGTGATGACATCATCGGTGCCATGCTTGCAGACTTTGCCTTCATAAGGATAAACGTCGATGACGTCGCCCATGTTCAGGTTGGTGACGTCCATCTCTACCGGCAGGGCGCCTGAGTCTTCCATGGTGTTGAAGAAGATAGGCGCGATTTTGCTACCAAAGCAGAAACCGCCAGCGCGCTTGTTCGGGGCGTAAGGAATGTCGTCGCCAAAGAACCAGAGTACGGAGTTAGTCGCTGATTTACGTGATGAGCCAGTGCCCACAACGTCACCAACGTAAACAACTGGAAAGCCTTTTGCTTTAACGTCTTCAATCTGCTTGAGCGGTCCGGTGGTGCCTTGCACCACAGGCTCAATGCCATCACGCTCGTTTTTAAGCATCGCATTGGCGTGCAGCGGTATATCAGGGCGTGACCAAGCATCTGGCGCCGGAGACAAGTCATCCGTGTTGGTTTCGCCAGGTACTTTAAACACGCTGAGTGTAATTTTTTCAGCCAGGGCCGGTTTAGAGAGGAACCACTCAGCATCTGCCCAAGATTGAATGACTTCTTTAGCAACGCTATTGCCGTTCTTGGCGCGTGTTTCGACATCATGGAAGGCATCGAACATTAACAGTGTGTGCTTGAGCTGCTCACCAGCTTCACGGGCAAGCTCCTCGTTATCGAGAAGTTCAACCATTGAAACAATGTTGTAGCCGCCCTGCATGGTGCCAAGCAGTTTAACAGCATGCACCTTGTCGATCAGCGGCGAGCTTGCTTCACCTTTCGCGACTGCAGTTAGAAAACCCGCTTTTACATACGCGGCTTCATCAACACCGGGCGGTACGCGATTGGTGATTAAATCGAGAATAAACTCCTCTTCACCGGCCGGTGGCGTTTTAAGCAGCTCAACTACTGACGCTACTTGTTCGGCGGTTAGGGGTTTGGGCGGGATGCCCTCAGCAGCACGTTCCTCGACATGTTGGCGGTAAGCTTCAAGCACGTTGGGGCCCTCTCATCTACGTTCTGATTTACTTTATGGTGACGGCCTACACGTAGCACCGTAGTGGCTGCGCAGTGTTGGAAAGTGGACCAATCACATAGGACATACGCTTGACAAACAGCATATGGTTGGATGGCCGAGATTCTACGGCAAACTGTCGACAATGTTAAGCTGGCATGGCGTGACCTCTGTTGTACTTTATGTTGATGTCACGATCTAAATGAATCAAAAAGCACCTTTTTATTAGTCGTTTGGCTCAAATTCAGGAAAGTTTTTACCATTTTCTAAGTTAACATAGGCTTGTGCGGGTGTGATTGAGGTTACAGCGGGTTACCATAGACCTCAATTTATAACCTTAGAGGCATCCTACTAATAGTGTGCTTATAAAGTGTGTGGAGCATTTTTGAGCGAATGACTACATTAGTAATAGGCGATGCAAGGTATAAAGATTTGTACCTAACAGGGACTGAGCGTTTTGAGCGCTTATATGTTGTACAATAGTGAAACACAAGATTGGTAATGGTGTTATGTCGATACAACCCAGTACTTTACAAACCAGTACTTTCCAAACTGATAAATTACAAACGAATGCCTTGCAAAGGGCTGACCATGCGTTAAAAGCGGATGATCTGTTGCCTGAAAGCCTGCGCCAGTTTCTGGCCTGTGCAACCCCTGACGCATGGCTGCAGTGGGCGCTCGAAAATCCTGAAACGCTATTAATTGACCACGCGCAATGTGAAAAAAAAGCCGCTTCTACGGCAATGAGTCTGCTCTATCGCTATGTTGATCAGCCGCTGTTGCTCAGCAAAATGTCGCAATTAGCCCGTGAAGAGCTGCTCCATTTCGAGCAGGTAGTCGCGCTTATGGAAGCACGAGGCGTTGCCTACCAACATTTAACGGCATCACGTTACGCTGAAGGGCTTAGGCGACACTTGCGTAGTAATGATCCCGAACGGCTAATTGATGTGTTAATCATCGGTGCACTTATTGAAGCACGTAGCTGTGAACGGTTTGCTTGTTTGATTCCTTATTTAGACGAAGAGCTTGCCAAGTTTTATCGCACTCTTGTGAAGTCAGAAGGCCGTCATTTTGAAGACTATTTGTTGCTGGCTCGCCAGCAAACAGCAAGCTCTATTGACGAGCGGATTGCTTTTTTTGTGGCGCGTGAAGCGGAGCTGATTACTTCGCCCGATACGGCTTTTCGTTTTCATAGCGGTGTGCCAGCTTAAGCCGCTTAGCCCGGCAGGATGTTTATCATGCGCGATGCTCGTGAGACAGACCAGTTAACCTTATTCGGCCACTTTTCGCTTACCCAGGGCGAAGATGTATTGACCCACTTTAGTTACGACAAAGTGAAAGCGCTGCTTGTTTATCTTTTGCTGCACCGCCAGCCGGTCAATCGGGCTGCTCTGGCAGAGCTGTTGTGGCCCGACCAAGGTTTGTCATCAGGCAGAACCAACCTGCGCCATGCGCTGCACTGTTTGCGCCAATCGTTAGGTGAGAGCGCCGACCAAGTATTAAGTGTCTCCCGGCAAACGATTGCTTTTCAACTTCCTAATAACTGGCAGGTTGACCTCCATACGCTGCAGCAGCTCTTAGAAGGACCCCGCGATTTAAATACCCTTGAAGCGCTGATGTCTTGTTACCAAGGCGACTTGATTGAAGAGCTGCAACTGGCCAACTGTAGCGAATTTCAGCGCTGGTTAGTCCAAGTTCGTAATGAGTGGCGTCAGCGTGTCATTCGTTTTGCTGAGCAGGTGCTCGAAGGTCACGCCGATGTACCTGATTCAATTTTGGAAGCGTTGGTCAGCCGCTTTTCAGGCTACGGTCCCTTTCATGAGCGTTTGGTTCGTCAACTCGCCGAACAAAACCAAATGGCTGCTGCCCATGAGCAGTACAACAGCTATTTACAGCTTTTAGCGCTGTCGGGCCAGCAGCCTGAGCCAAGCTTTCTGCAGTTAGCCAGCTATTGGTCAGATGGCCACCACGACCCGCGAATGATGAGCCCTCAAGGCGCCTTTTCGCGCGCGCTGGCAGCGGATAGTAAGCCGCTACGTGAAGATGAAATCGAACTGCGTCAGCTCTCCGTGATGGCTATACGCTTGCATCTAAAAGGGGAGTGGCAAGATCGCGCGGCGACACGCCACTGCCTTACGCTGCAGTTGGAATTACTACGCTGGTTAGAGCAGCAGTGCCATCACTTAGGCGGCTTTTGGCTTCCAGGTGCTACGGGCGGCTTAGGCTTGGCCTGTTTCGGCACTCATGGCCCCGCGCATCAGTTGGCGGAGCTAGTGGCGCTTTATGAGCATTGTCGTCAGGCCCTTCCCCAAGAGAGCGCGCGCCACTGGACTGGTGAGGGTGATATACCGCACTTTGAGTTGGCCGCTGGCTTGCACAGCGGTCGTGTGGTGTACCTACCCGAGCGTCAGTTGGCGGACCCGTTAGGCCAAGTCACGCAAACGTCTTTGGAGCTGATGAGCGCTGCAGAAGGTAGTGAACTGGTTATTTCCCAAGAAGCCAGTCAGCACATGCCGCCCGCGCTTGATCTTCAGCCACGCCTGGTGTCACGTTTGATCGCCAGCGATGGTCGTGTGCGCCTGCGTGCGCTGGTGCTGGGCCAGAACGAAGGCGGCCGCGATGCACTTCCCCCCAGCTTGGTGGGCCGTGAAACGTCGCTGCGTACCCTGCGCGATGCGCTGGCGCGGGCGGGTATTGGCTTGCGCCAAAGTGTCTTGGTGCGTGGCGCCTCGGGGATGGGGAAATCGGCGTTAATGGTCGGCTTTCGCCAATTAGAGCTTAGTCGTGATGCGGCGATATGCTGGCAGCCCACTACGCGTCTTTCGGTGCTAGACCCTTATGGGGTGGCCCGCACGCTGGTTGGCTGGTATCTCAAGCAAGCGCTTACCGTTGAAGCCATTCACGAACTACAGGCAACGCTAGGGTTTGATCAGCTGACGGCTGACCGGCAGCATCTGTTGGAGCAAGCGCTTGGAGTGCATGAAGTACAGGAAATTACCCAGCTAGCTCAAAGCGGTGAGGCCGTTGAGCTGGTGGTAATGCTGCTTCACCGCTTAATAGAGCGCCAGGCGACCACCCAGACGCTCGTGCTAATGATCGACGATTTACAGTGGCTGGATGAACCCTCATTTAAAGTGTTGGCAGGGCTGCAGGCAAGACTACCCATCAATACCGCTTTTATGTTGGTCGCTAGTCATCATGGGCGTGAAACTTTGCCGGTGAAATTGCACTGGGATCAGCAAATTAGCTTAGGCAATCTGGATGCGTTGCAGTCCTCGCGGCTGTTGTCGCAGCTTTCCCGCCGTTACCGTATCCACCTGAGTCCGCGGTTGCGTAACCAAATTATTGAGCGCTGCGATGGTGTGCCTCTGTATATGCAGGAGATTTGCCGTCGTTTGGATATGGATCGCCGAGAAGGGCGCAGTGTCCAATTTGAGGAACTGCCCAAGGGGTTATTAGGGCTTTTAGCAAGCCGTATTGATCAACTTGAGGGCGACCGTGAAATTGCCCACGTTGCAGCGGTACTGGGTAAGCGCTTTCGGTTGGATTTTCTACTTGAGTGCAGTGGTTGGGAAAAAGGTCGGCTTAACCAAGCGCTTGAGCATATGCGGGTACTGGAAATTGTTGAGCCGGTTGATAAAGAGAGTGGCGACCATGAATTCCAGTTTAGTCACCAGTTGCTGCAGGAAGCCGCTTATCTCTCTTGCCCGAGAGATGTGCGGGTCAAGCTGCACCAGCAGGTGGTGACTTTAATAGAAGAGCGTTTTCCGGTATGGATCAGTCGTCACCCCGGTGATTTCGCGACCCACCTACGTCGTAGTGGACACTATGCCCGTGGCGCCCGTTACTTTGAGCTGGCCGCTCGGGAAGCGCTCAAGGTCAGTGCCAACCGAACCGCACTGCGCATGGCGGATTTCGGCTTAGCGAGCCTTCGCCATGTTGAGCACGAGATCGAGCGTGAAGTGAGCCTGCTCACCGTTCGCGGTCAGGCGGCCTTTTCGTTAGAGGGGCACGGTTCACCGACCGCCCACGAAAGCTTTGTGCGTGCACGAGAGCTGCTGCGTGAATCGGGCAGCGATAGCCTTGAAGACCCGGAAGATCTTGAACAGATATTCCTGGTCAAATGGGGGCTCTGGGTCGGTCGTAGCCAGCGCTATGCCCATGCGGATGCGTTTGCTTTGGCTTCAACTCTGGCCGATATCGCGTCCCGTCTCGAAGACCCGCGTTATCGCCGTTTAGCCGATTATGCCCGGGCTAATTGCGAGTATTGGGCTGGACGCATTCAGCAGGCGCACGATCACTTGGATGAAATTGATCCGCTGAATGCGCAGATGATGATTGAGTGGCTGCCATTCTCTGATCACCCGCAAGTCTCTGCTGCCTGCTTTCAAGGGTGGGCGCTTTGTTTGCGTGGCGATTATCAGCGCGCTGAACGTCAAGTCTCGTCGGCGATTCGCCTAGCGGAGAAGATTGCACATCCTGGTACTTTGGCGATGGCGCTATTATTTGCCGCGGCGCTTTATCGTCAATTGGGACACGTTCATCTGGCTGCCCGGCACGCCGAACGGGCGGCCGCTATGACCGGCACACCAGATTTGCAGTTATGGCAAATTTCCGCACAAATTATTCTCGGCTGGCAGCGGGCGTTGGCAGGGGATACGGCGGGGCTTACCCAACTGCGTGACAGTCTAGACCAGATGGCCGAGCTGAAAGGGCGTAACCGCTATCAGCGGCCAGTACTCTGGTATTCGGACGCGTGTATTGAGCTGGGCGAGCTAAACGCTGCAGAGGATTACCTGGATCAGTGCTTAGTGATCGCCCGTGAAAGGACAACGCTATTCCTGCCGGAATTAGCCACCCAGCTTGCCAAGGTGCGTGATCTGCTTGGGCATCCCGCCAATGAAGTGAAAGCATTAGCTGAGATGGCGATTAACCAAGCTCGCGAGCATGGCAACCGCCACCAGGAACTGGCGGCCCTTGAACTATGGTTGACGCGCATTGAGCCTAATGACCAGCAGGCCAAAGAGAGTTTCAGGCGCTTGTTGAGCGAAGTCAGTCACAGTGATGCCCCGGTGCTGACACGCTGGATCAGCCTGCTGGACCGCCGTTTGCCGCACCCCGTGAGTATTGAAAGCTAGTCACAAGGGAGTTAGCCCAAGGGAGTTGGCTTTGGCGGAGGTGGAGAAAGTGCGCTTTCTAACGTGTATCTTCTTCTAGCCAGGTCAGTGTGGCGAGCGCCTCTTCTCGGTGCTCGCCACACACGCTGGCATCAAAGTTAAAACGTTTGCAAACCTTGGGGCGGCTCGGGTCACCAAATAGACGACACAGGTTGTGTTCATCTAGCTGAACACAGCGTACCCCTGCCGGCTTGCCTTCTGGCATGCCGGGGATAGCAGAGCTAATCGAAGGTGCGATGCAGCAGGCGCCACACCCCGCACGACATCCTTCGCTCATAGCGCAGCACTTGGTGAAAACATAGCAATCGCGCCCTTGTTGATTCCCTCGAACGCCTGAATGCGTGTGACTTGACCGCTCTGTGTGGCGACTTCCCGTGCCAGCCAGGCCGCAATATTTTCTACCGTGGTGGGCCCGGGCAGCACGGTACACAACGACTGTGGCAAGGTAATGGAAAAATCCCCCTGGGCGGCTCGGTAGCGGCAGGTAAGCGTTTCATTATTGCGAGCCGCGATATCTGCCTTCTCAAGAAGATAGCGATTATCCAGCCAGGCCGCCCACTGTTGTTCAAGCAGGGTTTGGCGCGCTTCCTGCTGCCAGATATACAGTCGTGAACGGTGGCCATGGGCAATGCGTTGGCAATTTCCTGCGTGCCGCTTCAGGCCGTGGCTATAGCCGTACGCGGCGCCGTCGTTGGGTTCATCGCTAAGTGTTAGGGAAACCCGATCAACATTTTCAGGACGCTGCTCGGTCAGTTGGTGGCTTAAATGTTCAGCGACCATTTCAAGCGTAATAGCTTGCCAGGGAAGCAGGGTGAATGCCTCTTCCGGCCCGCATACTTCCATTGGGTAGGGCATCGTGGTACGAACGCATAATCCTTCAGGGCACTCGGAGACACTGATGCCTGACGCCTCGGTGGGGACCAGCAAGGTATGGTCCAGCCCGCTGTCCAGGGTACGCTTGATCCACGGCTTCACTTCACCAAAATCGAAAAGCATGCCGTCTTCACCCAGCTCGCCTTCCAACACCGCGTCTACCTGCCAGCTACAGCCGACCAAGCCGCGCTTGGCGCACCAAAGCGAGACGTCGATATGGGTCAGTTGTTGAACGAATAAAGCCATTAATCAAAACCTGCTAATTTGTGCATTTGCAGCGAAAGACGCCACTGTGGATTAGCCATACAGTAGGCGGTCGTCTCAGCAACGGTTGTCTTGTCCTGGTGTAGGGGAGCAAGGTCCATCGGCTGTAAAAAAAAGTGCTGAAAATCCAAGCTTGAAAACTGCTCTGGTGGCGCATCAGGCTGGGGGTAAACGAGCTTTAATTCGTCGCCATGGGTAACGACCAAGGGATTGTTGCCCTTGGGGCTTACGCACAGCCAATCAATGCCAGGGGGTGGCGCCAGCGTGCCGTTGGTTTCGACGGCCACCTCAAACCCATGGCGGTGTAGCGTGGCAATCAACGCCGCGTCAAGCTGCAGCAAAGGCTCACCACCGGTAAACACGACATAGGGTGTTGCCTTGGGCTTTTCAGCACCGCTTTGGGTAGGCCAAAGGGCTGCAATGTGTTCGGCAAGGGCTTCGGCAGTGTAAAATTTTCCGCCGTTGATACCGTTCGTGCCAATAAAATCGGTATCGCAAAATGTGCATTTAGCCGTTGCACGATCCACTTCGCGGCCCGACCACAGGTTGCAGCCGCTAAAACGACAAAAAACACTTGCTCTGCCGGCCTGGGCGCCTTCCCCCTGCAGGGTATAAAACGCTTCTTTAACTTGGTACATCAGCGTTGTCCTGCGGTGTCTGGGGTATATGCCAATGGGTCTGTCACCCCGTTAGCGGCAAAGGCGGCTAGTCGTTCGCGGCAGCTACCGCAAACGCCGCAGGCTAGTTCTCGCCCTTCGTAGCACGTCCAGGTGTGGCGGTAGTCCAAGCCCATGGCCAAGCCCTCACGCAAAATCTCGGCCTTGCTTGAGGAGAGGTATGGCGCGTGGAGCGTGACGGGCTCGAAGTTGGCAATGCTTGCGACATGGTTCATTGCCTCAACGAACTCGGGACGGCAGTCCGGGTACAATATGTGATCGCCGCCATGGGCACCGTAATCGACTCGCTCTGCGCCAATATTGACCGCTTTGGCAATCGCCAAAGAGAGTAAAATCATATTGCGATTAGGCACCACCGTAGCGCGTAAATTGTCCGCGGCGTAGTCGCCGTGGGGCATCGCTTGGTCTGGGTTGGTCAGCGCTGAATTGTCAATCAGACCGTGGATGGCGCGAATATCGACCACCTGGTGGGGCACGCCAAGCGTGGTGCAGACCTGACGAGCAGTGTCGAGTTCACGAGCATGCCGCTGGCCATAGTCAAACGAGAGCGCGTGGACGGTAAGCCCTTCGCGCAGCGCACGGTGAAGCACAGTAAAAGAGTCCATTCCACCGGAATAGATAACGACAGTCGTGGCGCTATCAGCGGCCACAGGGGGTATTGATGACATGAGAAAACACTCGTTGTCGGAGAATTTATTGATCGCGAGCAGCAATTTGCTGGCGCGGCGTTCCGGGATCCGGTCCGGAAGGGCGGCAGTTTACGCAATAGCGGTTAATCTGACCAGTTCTAGCGCACATTGGGGTAATTGCGGCATGGGCGGGCAGCATTAATATCAACATGCTACGCTAATCATCCACGTTGTTAGAGGGCAACCAATGGCTACCATTGAACACAGTGAAATTGTTAACGCTCCCCCCGAAAAGGTGTTTGAGCTACTGCGTCGCGTCGAGGATTTTGCTGATTACTCAGATCTCATCCGCTCCATCGACACGCTGGGAGAGAACCGTTATCGATGGCACGTGCGCGCTGTCGGTATGGATTGGGCGTTTGACGTCATGGTCACCGAAATTCAACCGCCCCATGTGCTTGCCTGGGAGTCGTTGGATGGGGTTAAAAACCAGGGGCGATACCGTCTTCGCGAAGTGCCGGAAGGGACGGAAGTGGCGCTGACGCTAAGTTATGAAATTCGAAACCGTTTAATGGAAAAGGCCGTAAACAAGGCGGCCAAGCCGCTAGTGGGAAAAGTCAGCCGACAAATTCTTGAGCGCGTTGAGGCGCGTTTGAATGGTTGATGCGCCGTTTTTAACGGCGCACTCTAATCTGGCTGCCGTATTAGTGAGGCTTATGCATTGAGGCGTCGAGATGATCAACAACTTCGGCCCAATCGGCATCTTCATCCACGGCTTCTTTTAGAAACGCCGCCTGGCCTTCGTTCCAGCAGGGGGCATCTGCCAATGGCATTGACTCGGGGAGCGGAGCATTGCGCTTAATAAAGCGCTCGATGGAATCAGCATCAGACGCAAGGCCCAACTGCTCAAACAGTTCACTGAAATGATGCACTGGCTTTTCCATAATTTATTGTTCCTTCAAACTGTTAGATTATCCTTCTACACCATAGACCGAATCTCAAGGTATGCCAGCGCTGCGCAAATTCCGCTACGTCACCGTTCACCGATCAATGGTGTTAAAAAGCGCTGGCGTTGATCTTCTAATGAGAGCGGCTGGGCCAGTAAGTGAGCCAGTTTGGTGAATGCTGCTTCCGGTGTCATGTCGTCGCCTGCCAGAATGCCCGCATCGCTCAGGCCGTGGCCAGCGGCGTAAGCGCCCAGTTGGATGCTCCCTTGCGGGCACTGGCTAATGGCGGCCAGTAGCTTGCCCTCTCCACTGGCCCTGGCCAGCACGTCCAGTAAGTGTGGGTCGCCGGGTAGGTTTCCGGCGCCCCAGAACTGGAGTAACGCTCCTTTAACGCGCGAATCACCTAGCCATGTCTCAAGCTGCCAGGCTGTGATCCCAGGCCAGAGCACGATACGGACCACTTCCCCTTTGTTAATCAAACAGTAGTCGGGGAGTTCAAAGCGTGGTGCTCCTCGTTGTTGCAGGGCCAGTCCACGACTGGGGTAATAAACGAAATCGTCGCCCACCCGTTCGCCGAGCAAGGGGTAGTTGGGGCTTGCAAAGGCATTGAGCGCTTCGCTGTGCTGTTTGATGGCGCGGACACCGCGAAGCAACTGACCGGCAAAGTAAATAGCTACTTCTTGTAGCCCGGGCTTGCTGGCGAACTGCAGCGCGCCGTGTAGATTGTCTAGTGCGTCGCTGCCGGGAGCTTCCAGCGGGCGCATGGCGCCCGTCACAATCACCGGGCGATCTAATCCCTGTAACTGATAGGCAAGGCTAGCAGCCGTCCAGCTGAGGGTGTCGGTACCGTGAATGATTACAAAGCCTGCGTAGGCCGTTAATTGGCTGCTAACATCGCGTGCAAGCTGTTGCCAAGTAAGCGGCGTAGCGGCGCTCGAATCAATTAAGGTTGAATAGCTTACGACGTCATAGGCGGGAAGGGACTGCTGGTGGGCAAGCGGCAGCTGGGCAAGGGCCGTGGTCATTCGAGTGGCAAAGTCGCCGCCGGGAGCAAGCCCGTTGGCATGATGCTGCATGCCAATCGTGCCCCCAGTGTAAATGACCAAGATGCGCTCTTGGGAAGCGATGCTGCTAGCTAGTGGGGAGTAGGGGGGCATAGCCATCTCCTGGGCCTCTTACAATACATGGGAATCAATAAGAGCGAGTAATGCGCTCTACCAAAAGTCCGCCACTCTGGTCATCTAGACGCTGATTTCGCCCAGCCAGCAATGCAAAACCACAGCATACGGTAAGCAGAGCGATTAATAGCCAGGCGATATGTGAGGTGTTGGCACCTGATTGAAGCATCACCCCGACACCGAAAGGCCCTAGCGCCGCTAATGTATAACCACCGCCTTGAACCAGGCCAGAAAGCTGCCCTGCAAGACGTGAGTTGGCTGTACGTAACACTAACAAACTGAGCGCTAAGCTAAAGCTGCCACCTTGGCCGATGCCAAGTAAGGCCGCGCCGGGCCATTTCCATATTAATGGCGCGATAAGCAGCATCCACAAACCCGCGGCCGTGCTGAATAGCACCAGTAATAAAGCGGGACGTTGGTCTCGGCCCAGGCGTGCTAGCCAAGGTGCGCCTAGCGCGGAGGCTAGTTGACACATAATCGAAACCGCCATGGTCCAGCCTGCATCGGCCTCGTTATAGCCGCGAGCAACTAATAAGGTGGGTAGCCAGCCAAAGACGATATAAGCCATGGAAGACTGAATCCCCATAAACAGCATGACATGCCAGGTAAGCGGCTGCTTAAGCAGCCGTAAAAGGCCACTTTTAGGCGGATTGGGCGTATTCGATAGTCGGGAGCGTGGCATTTGAAAGTGCCATAAGACAAGTGCAAACATGGCCAGTAGTGCCCAGCTCATTAAGCTTGCCTGCCAACTGCCGAGCAGCTGTGTTAACGGCACGCTAAATCCGGCTCCTAAGGCGCCGCCCAAGCAGAGTGCCATGGTATATAAGCCGGTTAGCAGGTCGGCACTTGCGGGCAGTTCACGTTTCACCAAAGCGGGTAGTAGGGTGCCGCCGATGCCTATTGCGCAGCCTGCCATTGCAGAACCGACGAATAACACGCCGGGAAGCGGTAGACCACGCAAAATAAGGCCTGCTGCGAGAAGTATCAGCGCCGCACTCAGCGCGCGTTCACTGCCTATGCGTCTGGCAAGTGTCGGGGCTAGCGGGGCGGAGAGGCCTAAAAAGAGCACGGGAAGCGTGGTCAGCAGCCCAGCGGCGGTGGCTGAGAGACCCGCACTCTCTTGTAAACGCGTCAGCAAAGGGGCAACTGAGGACATGGCAGGGCGTAAATTTAGCCCTACCACGACCATCAGCAGAATAAAGGTAATTGAGCGACGGGATGCCATATCGATGCTTGTTTCACGCCAACGTTTATTTAAGGTGAGGGCGCAAGTCTCCGCGAACAGCATCGAGTAGCGTGATGAAATGATAATCCTGCGAGGAGTCCAGACTATCTACTCTGACGTTAGTGCGCATGCCTTTGTCCATTAGCAGCTGGTCAAATATTTCTAACGTGAGCTTGCGTGCAGGTTTATCGCCTGGGGCCATAATGCCGTCTTCAAGGGTAAACGTTTCCAGCAAGGTGACGCGCACACGGGTGCTATTGCCTTCACTAAGCACGCGACGCACAAACAGCCACCCTTCGCAGGGCAGTGCATGGTTATCATCGCGTTGGCGTAAGAAAATTGTGCGGTAACAAGCGCCTTCAACAGACGCCTTTTCAGCCATGCTGCGGTAAGCCTGGGATACTTGGTTCGCTGAGGCTCGAGCGTCCTCTAAACGCTGCACAATTCCTTGATGCTCACGGCTGAGCTGCTCTTGACGTTGAAATGTCAGCCATTGGCGGTAATCGGCCATAAGTTGAGAAGACGCCATAATCACTCCATGAATAAATGGTTCATGCCTAACGGCTTAAAGATAGTTGCTCAATATAGAAGGGGGGAATATGCAAAGGCGACACCTTCGCATATTCCTGCCTACCAAGCTAGCGGCGGGCGCGACGTTTGCGTTCGCCACTAGTATTTGTATTTGCGCTCTGGCCTTCGGGTTTGCGTTTGGCGCGAGGCTGGCGTTGATTGCGCCGACCATTCTCGATGGGCTCAGGTTTGATGGTGGGATCAGGTTCAAAACCAGGTTCTATATGCTTCGGCAGCGTCTGTTTAATCAGCCGTTCAATATTACCCAGCAGCCCGTCTTCATCGACACACACCAGCGAGACGGCTTCGCCATTGCTGCCTGCGCGTCCGGTACGCCCAATGCGGTGTACGTAATCTTCCGCCACGTTGGGTAGATCAAAGTTGACCACATGGGGCAGCTCATTGATATCCAGGCCTCGGGCGGCGATATCGGTAGCCACCAATACTTGCAGGTCGCCACTTTTAAACGCTGTTAGCGCGCGAGTACGGGCCCCTTGGCTTTTATTGCCGTGGATCGCCATCGAAGGAATATCTTGCTTAGAGAGCTGCTCAGCCAAGCGGTTTGCGCCATGTTTGGTTCGTGTGAACACCAACACTTGGAACCAGCCATTCTGCTGAATTAAGTGGGCCAGTAGTTCACGTTTTTTCTCGCGGTCTACGCGGTAAATGGCCTGTTCAATTTTCTCCGCGGTAGTGTTGCGGGGCGCTACTTCAATCATGGCTGGATTATCCAGCAACTGTTGAGCGAGGGTTTGAATCTCATTCGAGAATGTTGCCGAGAACAACAGGTTTTGACGCTTTTTAGGGACTAGGCGCAGGAGTCGTTTAATGTCGTGGATGAAGCCCATATCAAGCATACGGTCAGCTTCATCCAGGACTAATATCTCAACGGACGAGAGATCTACATGGCCCTGCTGGTGAAGATCAAGAAGGCGCCCTGGTGTGGCGACAAGTACATCTAACCCAGCTTTAAGCGCATCGATTTGAGGCTGTTGACCAACACCGCCAAAGATAATGTGCGAGCGCAATGCTAAGTGTTGACCATAGGTAGACACGCTTTCGCCTACTTGGGCGGCAAGCTCACGTGTAGGGGTTAACACCAATGCGCGAACCTGTCGTTTGCCTGGCTGCTTGCCTGTGTTTAAGCGTTGCAACATGGGTAGCGTGAAACCGGCAGTTTTGCCAGTGCCGGTTTGGGCGCTGGCTAGCATGTCGCGACCTTCTAGCACGACAGGGATAGCTTCTCGCTGTATCGGGGTAGGGACGGTGTAACCTTGCGCTGTGACAGCGCGTAATAAATCGGCGTGCAGGCCAAGTTCAGAAAAGCTCATGCGTTCTCCGCAATCACCTAGTGAGTTAATACCGGTAAGTGGTTATAGTCACTAGATGTAATGTTCAAAAAGCGAGGTTGATTGCCCTTCGCGGCAGCGAAGTGTGCCAGATATCTCAGCATGCCGCGATGGTCGTTAGTTAGCCGTGGATGACCGTGAAAGGAGACGTGAAGATTACAGCGCTAAGAAATGCTGAGACTGATGTGCACGGGCACATCAGAAAACTTACGTATCAGTAATTAGCCGAGCAGTGTAACACGAATATAAGATGCAAGCCTGTTTAGCTCTCTTGTGTCAGTAGTGAATGCTGGGTATGAAGAGGGATCAACCGAGCTAATGTCGCGGGCGGTAATTGCAGCTGGGCAAGCTCGCCAGGTGTTAACGCAAAAAATTGCTCGGGTGTGTATACGCCTAGCTGAAATAGCTGTTGTGCCGTCGCCGGTCCCAACCCATCAAGGGCGAGTAGTCGTCGTGCAAAAAGAGAAATAAAACGATTTTTTTGTTTGTTATCGAACTCGGCGTAGGCGGTTTGATAGTAATTTCCCGCGTGCAGAGTTATAAATTGCTCAATACGCTCAAGCGCGGCTAGCGTTGACGCGTCGAGCGAGTGAATGGCTAACTGATCGAGTAGAGCGTCGTGACTATGCAGGGCTGTTTCAAGGGTTGCGAGTGACGCCTCTCCCTCCAGCAGGGATGTCACTGTCTGCATTAACGCATTGATCGCCTCGCGCAGTTGTGCAGCGGGCAATTCAGCAGTGTTGTTCGTTTCATCTATCATGAGAACATCCCTGAGAAGGCTGATGTTTAGCGTAGTTCAGCAAACCACGGTTAGTAAGCCTTGAATTAATTAAAATAATTGCCTTGGCGTATTTCATTGGCGATAAGCTCGGCGGCTTGATCCCAGCTTTCGCTCAGAGCGCGCACGAGCGCTGGGTAGCCATCTGTTTCAAGCGGTGTCTCCGAGTAGAAATTCTCCATTACCAACAGTTCGCCAGCAGTGTTGACTAATTGCCATTGGCCACTCGCGACGGCGACACCATCAAAACGGCCTTGGAATTGATCAACAGTAAGGCGCAGGGTCAATGCGTTAGCGGGTTCGCCCTCTGCGCGCATCACCCTGAGCGTGGGCATCGCTTGCGATAAATTGGCGCGCATGCGGCGTTCTAACTGCCTATCCAACCCTTCCGCCCACTGATGCTCACGTGCCGCGTTCAGCGTAATATCGTCTAACTGCATCACTATCCCGTCAACGTCAAGATAATGCGCAAGTCGAGGGCTACTCAGTACGAGTGTACCCTCTGGCTGGTTAGTGGTACTGCTCACAGTGTCGCTCGGCAGCATATAGCGCGCAGGGGGAGTAACACTGCTGGCGCAAGCGGTTACCAGTGCGCAGATCATTAGTAGCAGTAAACACTTGATCCAGTTCGTCATTCTAGTCCCTATAAGCATGGAGGGTTCCTTAATCACGTGGCGCGCGCGGAATGGGGTCTTGGGCATCCAGGTTATCAAACAGCAGAGCCCTGGGATTGTCGTTAAGCGTGCGGGTAAGTGGCTGCAAATCCCGCATTAAGCGATCCAGTCGTTCGATGGCAGTGGTGAGCTCTTGGTAAGCGGGCGATGACGGAGACAGCCCTTCCAGCGTGCTACGCAGTTCCTCAAGAGTCCCGTTTAGGTTGCCACCAATCGCCTGGGTCTCAGGATCATTCAGCAGCTGATTGAGAGAAGCGCTTACTTCACGTACTTCATTAAGCACACCCTCGGAGGCCTGCAAATTACGGTCCAAGCCAGCAAGTAACGGCTCAACCTCGAGGCTATTCAATTTCTCAAGCAAATCGGTCACTTGTGCTTGAATCTGCGCAAACCCGCCCGCCACGGTAGGGAATACGTCGCGCTCTGAGAATCGTTCGGCGACATACTCGCCGGCAAGGTCGCGTTGGAAGTTTAAGTCGACAAACAGTGCGCCTGTCAGCAGGTTGCCACTTTTGAGTGATGCGCGAAGCCCCAGGCCAAACATGCGTTCGAAACGAGCTTGCCACTCTTCTAGATTAATATCGCTATTTTCAATACCCAGACGCTGTGGCTCAATCCTGATCAACACAGGAATTGCAAAGCGCGCGCGCGAGTCAGGCTGAGGAGCGGTAAAGTTCCAGGGCACGGCGGCAACGGTACCCATTCGCACCCCACGAAACTCTACAGGGGCTCCTTTTGAAAGACCGCGAACCGTTTCATCTACCAGCAGTACATACTCTAAGTAACGATTAAAGGTTCCTTCTCGCGCCGCATCTTCATCAGCATAAAGGGTGAAGCGCGTATTGGCTTCGACTGGCTGCCCCATGGGTAGGTCTTCAGGTACGCCAAACGTAACGCCGCCGCCGAGTAAGGCTTCAATGGATTCGACGTTAACGCGTACACCATCAGCACCTAAACGAAAATCGATACCACTAGAGGTCCAAAAACGCGTGCTGTCGGTCACTAAGTCGGTATACGGCTCTTCAATGAATACCTGATGCTGCATAGTGCGCGAATCAGGTTCAAAGCTATTTTCTTCAATGCGCCCCACGGTGTAGCCCTGATAGGAAACCGGGTCGCCGACGCGAAGGGAGTTTCCCAGCTGGCTGGTTAGGCTTAGTCGCAGGCCTGCCTGCCCGGCCGGGGCGACGGGAGGGATGTCGCTGACAGGAAACTCGCGTCTAGGTGCTTCTTCAGTGCCGGGCTCAAGCTGAATGTAAGCGCCGGATAGTACGGTACCCAGGCCGCTAATTCCTTCACGCCCAATGCGCGGTTTAACCACCCAGAAGCGACTATCTTCGCGCAGCATATCCTCGACTTCCGGCTGGATGCGTGCGGTTAATACTGCATGAGAGAGATCATCGGATAGACGCACACTCTGTACACGACCAATTTCAACATTGCGACTGCGGATCAGTGTATTGCCCGCTTCGATGCCCTCTGCATTATCCATGGTAAGCGTGACCTGGGTGCCGCGACTGGAGTAGTTGTCATATACCAGCCATAAGCCAATCGCAATGGCGACGATAGGCACTACCCAAATAGGCGAAAGGCGCGTTTGACGCGATGTCTTGGCCTTATTTAAATCCTGTTCGCTGGCGGAGTCAGCATTAGCCTGGTTGGAAGTAGGCGGAGTTGTTTCATTAGCCATCAACAGGTTCCTTGGTGGCCGCTTTACGGCGAAGAAGAAAGTGGCGAAGAGAGTTTCTATGGGGAGGTGATGTATCCCATATTAAGCGTGGATCAAATGTCATCGCCGCCAACATGGTCAACACAACCACAGAGCCGAAGGCGAGTGCAGCTGGACCTGGTGTAATCGACATTAATGATCCTGCGCGGATCAGCGCCACCAAAATAGCGACCACAAAAACATCGACCATCGACCAGCGGCCGATAAATTCCGTTAAGCGATAAAGCCGAGTACGGCTTTGGGCATTCAAGACGGTGCTGCGTCTAACGACTAGGCAAAGCCAGGTTAAGGCAACTAATTTGCCGACTGGTACGATAACGCTGGCTATGAAAATAACGGCTGCAATTGGCCAGGAGCCCATCTGTATCAGTTGAACGACACCGCCTATGATGGTTGATGGTGAAGAGTTGCCCAAGCTTGTGGTGGTCATAATAGGGTAAATATTAGCAGGAATGTACATAATCGCGGAGGCGCCCAGCAGTGCCCATGTGCGCTGTAAGCTATGCGGTAACCGCTGGTGAAGCTTTTCATGGCAGCGAATACAATGTCCTCGGCCCTGTGATGATAGGCGATTAATAAGCCCGCAGGTGGGGCAGCCAGTTAACCCTTGGCCAGCGGCAGGAATTCCAGTTTGAGTGCCGTCGGGGGCCAGGGGTTCTCCCTCTAGCGAGAACCACATCCAATCTGCGTCGATAGATTGAGTGGTCATCAGTAGTAGCAGCGCAAACACGCAAAATCCCCAAAAGGATATCCCTAGCTCAACATCGGCTAGGCCCGCTATTTTGATCAGGCTTACCAGGGCGCCAATAATAAATACATCGGCCATCATCCAGGGCGTTAAGTGCGCTAATGTTCGGGCAATATCCCGGCTAAAGGGCAGGGGATGATTGCGCAGAAGGCCAAACTGAAGCCAAAGTACACCGAATAAGTAGACGGCTGGCAGTACCACAATCGTCATTATGATGGCGATGGCGACGATAGGCTGATGAAATCCAATCAACGAGGTGGCCGTCTGAGTCAGCTCAATACGGTTACTAACACCGCTAACCGTAAAGCTAATAAAGGGAAATGATACCGCTACTATCAGCGCGATCAGTGATGCGATGGCCAGTGCCATACTCCGCTGTGCTGGGTAGCGGTGGCGAGTGACTAAAACATGAGAGCAGCGCGGGCAGCTGGCTTTTTCACCGGAGCTGAGTGGTGGTAGCGCCGAGACCCAGTCACATTCATGACAGGCACGCAAACGCCGTCGCTGAGTTCTTACCTCAGGTGGCGAGCGGTCAACGAGCGGTGTGTTGACCGGTAATGTGCGGCGCTTGGTTAATCTTTGTGGGGGCAAAAACCAAAACTCTCAGTGCGAATCCCTAGCTAAGCTACTAGGATATGGCGAATTAAGCTGTTAATTGAACATTATAGCAAGCCTATGTGGCTGAAATAATGTTCAAAAACATAGGCAAGCCGCTTGACCATGGCATCAGTTTAGACAACGATGCTGCGGCGCAATGGCGAGTGGCGACGGATGAACAGCACTGCCGGTTGCTTCTCTGCCAGGATAGCTCCTCAGCAAGAGGTCGCAACGTGATAGTTAGCGTTGCTAGTAAAATCATCTTAGTGCCCTCGCTATGAAGGGCACTAAGAAACAAAACGTTGAAATTAGTGCCGTTCATTATGCCATGAAGGACATGAAATGCTGCTTCCCACATTAGCGGTTGTGTTTGGTTTGATCTTATTGGTTTGGAGTGCCGAAAAGTTTATTGACGGCGCTGCAGCCACATCGCGTTGGCTTGGGCTTTCGCCGCTGTTAATTGGGATGCTTGTCATCGGTTTTGGTACCTCGGCCCCAGAAATGATGGTATCGGTGCTGGCGGCAATAGATGGTAACCCAGGGCTGGCGGTAGGTAATGCATACGGTTCTAATATTGCTAATATCGGCTTAATACTGGGACTAATAGCGCTTATTTCGCCATTAGCCGTTCATTCCAGCGTTATCCGTAAAGAAATGCCAATACTTATGCTAGTCATGCTGGCGACTGGCTTGATGCTGCTGGACGGTTTTGTAGCACGCTGGGAAGCCGTCTGTCTTTTACTGGCATTAGTGGCTTTTATCGTTGTTAGTATTATTCGCTCACGTAGTCAGCCTGACGACGCAATCGTATCTGAAGTAGCTGAGACCCTGGATAGCAAACCGATGTCCCGGGGTAAATCCATTATGTGGACCCTGGTAGGGCTGCTGTTTTTGATCGCTAGTTCACGTCTATTGGTGTGGGGGGCGGTTGAAATTGCGGTTCGCTTCGGTGTCAGTGATTTGATTATTGGTCTAACCGTCGTCGCTATTGGGACCTCGCTGCCGGAACTCGCCTCTTCTGTTAGCGCTCTGCGTCGGAAAGAACACGATTTGGTGTTGGGCAACGTGGTTGGTTCTAACCTCTTTAATAGCTTGGCAGTCGTTGGCCTAGCAGGGGTCATTGCACCCATTGAAGCGGGTCGGGAAGTATTGGTGCGCGACTGGAGCGTGATGACCGGTATGACACTACTGATGATTCTATTTGCGTTTTCTTGGCGTGGCCGCCCACGGCGTATTAATCGTTTGGAAGGTGGGATACTGCTGGCGCTTTTTGTCGCGTACACCGGCTATATGGTAAGCGTCGTTATTATGTCTCGCTAGGCGTATGTTCCTAATAGCGCACCGCTATGGTGCTTGGTGCGTCAATGCGACCCATCTTGGGTGTTAGGCTGTCAATGTATGATGCTGACTTAAATGAACAGCATGTTTAAAAATTAACATAGTTAAGAAATAAGCTTAGTGCTTATAACTAAAAGTGCGCTGCCATTACGGCTCAACTAAGCTTGTGTTAACTCGTTGATGGAATATCGATTCAGGCCTTAGGAGAGTGAAATGGAACTTGATCCGCTCGTATTATCGCGATTGCAATTTGCATTCGTTGTGTCGTTTCACGCGATCTTCCCCGTGTTTACTATTGGTCTGGCGTCCTACATTGCGCTGCTTCATGGCCTATTCTTCAAGACCAACAATCCAGCTTGGGATCGTCTCTCGCTTTTCTGGACAAAGGTGTTTGCCGTTGTCTTTGGAATGGGGGTCGTGTCAGGTATTGTGATGTCGTTTCAGTTTGGGACTAACTGGAGCAATTTTTCCCTAGCTTCTTCTAACTTCCTCGGTCCCATGTTGAGCTATGAGGTGGTGACAGCTTTCTTCCTGGAAGCCGCTTTCTTAGGCGTGCTCTTGTTTGGTCGAGGTAAGGTGCCTCAAGGGGTGCATCTGTTTGCCTCTATTATGGTGGCGATTGGGACGTTCATTTCCGCTTTTTGGATTTTATCTGCCAACAGTTGGCTGCATACACCAGCAGGCGTGGAGCTAATCGACTTTCGCTTCCATGTTACCTCTTGGCGCGAGGCGATCTTTAACCCGTCATTTCCATATCGCTTCTTGCACATGGCCGTTGCCTCTTTCTTAACAGGCGGCTTTGTGGTGGCGGGGGTTAGCGCATGGTTCTTGTTACGTGATCGCGATCCGGAGGCAAACCGCCGAGCACTTTCGATGTGTCTTTGGCTACTGCTTTTTTTAGCACCGACTCAAGCGGTGATTGGCGATTTTCATGGGCTGAATACTCTGGAGCACCAGCCGACCAAGGTTGCTGCGATGGAAGGTCATTGGGAGACCTCTACCAATGTGCCATTGCTTCTTTTTGCCATTCCTGACCAGGAGGCCCAGACCAATCACTTTGCGTTTGGTATTCCTAATCTAGCAAGCCTCATTCTTACTCACTCACCTGACGGGGAGATTCCTGGCATCAGTGAAGCGCCACCGGAAGAGCAACCGCCTGTCATCATTGTGTTCTGGGCATTCCGTGTAATGGTGGGGATTGGTCTGTTGATGATAGCGGTAGCGTTCGCAGGACTGATCCTGCGCCGCAAGGGGCGTGTTTATGAACAGCCACTGTTTTTAAAGACACTCACTGGCATGATTGCGATGCCTTTTGTCGCTGTATTGGCGGGTTGGATTGTCACTGAATCAGGTCGGTCTCCGTGGTTGGTTTACGGCATGATGACCCATGAAGAAGGGCTGACGCCTTCATTGACGGGTCCAATGGCGTTATTCACTTTGATTGGTTATGTCTTAGTCTACGGCGTAGTGTTTTATACGGGTGTGTATTACCTCACTCGGGTCGTGCGCAACGGCATGTTACCTGAGGAGCAGGACTCTACGACTGATAATCACTTCAAGCGACCGATGCGGCCTATGTCGGCTGCCCATACCCCCTATGATGACGACGTTGAACCGGTGAGGAGCTAAACATGGAAATGTTTGATTTAACGTTGATCTGGGCCTTTATCATCGGCTTCGGCATTATGATGTACGTGCTCATGGATGGATTTGATTTGGGTCTGGGGATTCTTTATCCCTTTGCACCTGATGAAGATGCTCGGGATGTGATGATGAATTCGGTGGCGCCAATATGGGATGGCAACGAAACATGGCTGGTGCTAAGTGGTGCAGGGTTGTTAGGCGCATTTCCGCTGGTTTATTCGGTGTTTTTGCCAGCTTTATACATTGGTGTTTTCTTGATGTTGGCTGGGTTGATCTTCCGAGGTGTTGCTTTCGAGCTTCGCTTTAAGTCCAGGCGTAATCGGCACTGGTGGAACCGCGCGTTTTGCTGGGGGTCGGCGATCGCTGCCTTTGCGCAAGGTGCCGTGGTAGGTGCTTATATTCAAGGTTTCCCGGTTGAGAATTTCGCCTATGTGGGCGGGGCATTTGATTGGCTGACGCCTTTTTCTGTATTAACTGGCCTTGGCTTAATGGCAGGCTACGCGCTACTTGGAGCAACTTGGCTGATACTTAAATCAGAAGGCCATATTCAAGACTGGGCCTATAAAATTACCCCTATGCTATTGGCGCTTGTGCTAGGGGTTTTCGCGATTATCAGTATTTGGACGCCGTTCGTTAACCCAATGGTGTGGGAGCGCTGGTTTGGCAATCTGCAATTGATCTGGATATTCCCTGCGCTGGCATTGCTATCGGCGTTTATGGTTTATCGTTCGGTTAAGCGTCGGGACGAAGGTATTCCTTTTATCGCCACCATCGGTATTTATTTATTTACCTATTTAGGTTTGATTGTCAGTAAATGGCCGGTCATTGTGCCCCCGAACTATACGTTGTGGGATGCAGCTTCAGCCCCAGAATCGCAGCTTTTCTTATTGATTGGCATGCTCTTCGTTATCCCCATCATCCTTGCGTACACTTCTTGGACGTATTGGGTGTTCCGCGGCAAGGTGCGTGTAGGCGAGGGATACCACTAAGCGGATGGTAACTGATGAGGCGTTCTCCCTTACGCCGCGCAGCTGGCTGAAAACGCTGGCGAGGGGAGAGCGCAAACGTCTGCTGGGCTCTGCTCTTTGCGGTGTGCTGGCCGGCAGTCAAACGGTTGTGGTAGTCGTTGGCTTGGCGTGGCTGATTGATCAACTGATTGTGCATGATCGTTTACCCATTGATCTGTTGCCGGTATTTGCCCTGCTGGTGGGTAGCGTGCTGTTACGTGCAGCCTTTCAGTGGGGCCATGAGACCTTGAGCCTGGAGGCAAGCTTGCGAATCCGTCAGCGCGCCAGGGCTCAGCTGTTGGATAAATTGTCCGCGCTAGGGCCGATTTGGCTGACCAGCCAACATAGCGGCTCTCTAGCCAGTCAGGTGGTTGAGCACATTGATACGTTGGAAGGCTATTTTGCACGCTTTTATCCGCAACTGAGAATTACGCTTTATTTACCGCTATTAATAGTGGCGGTGGTGGGGTGGCTGGACTATTTGGTAGCACTGTTTTTGCTGCTTTCTGCCCCGCTTATACCCCTTTTTATGGCGCTGGTGGGTATGGGCGCTGAACGTCTTAATCGTGATCAATTCGTTGCCGTCTCACGTCTTTCAGCCCACTTTATTGACCGTGTGCGCGGTATGACCACGCTGCAACTGTTTGGGCGGACGTCAGCTGCCCAGCAGGATGTCTGGCATGCCACTGATAGTTATCGGCGTCTTAGTATGCGTACTTTGCGCCTGGCCTTCCTTTCCTCCGCGGTACTTGAGTTTTTTTCCTCGGTAGCGATTGCCGTTGTGGCCATGTATGTGGGCTTCGGACTGCTGGGTTATATCGAGTATGGGCCTTCATCGTCACTCACGCTTTTTTCAGGCTTAGCAGTGCTATTGCTGGCTCCTGAGTTTTTCCAGCCTTTGCGCACGCTGTCTCAGCATTACCATGACCGTGCGGCGGCGCTGGGGGCTGCTGAAAGCGTGGTGAGTATACTCAATCAACCCTCCTTTGTGAGTGAGCGTGACTCTATACCGCCGTTATCGGCGTCATCGGTAATTGAGTTAACGACCGTTAGCGTTGCTTATCCCGTACGTGGGCACGTCATTGGCCCTATTAATCTTACGATTAAACAGGGAGAGGTGGTGGCGATTAGCGGAGCCTCGGGCAGTGGGAAATCGACCCTGCTGGCGTTGCTTGCAGGCTTTATTGCCCCAAGTTCAGGTGAGTATCGCCGTCAAGACAATAGCCAATACGCTTGGTTAGATCAGCAGCCTTGCCTCTTGCATGGCAGCTTGATTGATAATCTTTGTTTAGCGTCACCTCGCGCTTCCCGTGAAGAAATGGTGGCTGCGCTTCAGCGAGCAGGTTTTGGGTCTCTTTTAACCCAGCTGCCTGATGGCCTGGATACGCTAATTGGTGAACGCGGAGTCGGGTTGTCAGGTGGGCAGGCCCAGCGCCTTGCTCTTGCGCGCGTATATCTCAGCAATGCTCCGCTAGTGCTGTTGGATGAGCCTACAGCGAGCTTAGATCAGGAGACTGAGCAGTTCGTTATGTCGGCTTTGCTTGAGCTTGCCCAGCAGGGACGCACTCTGGTGATAGCGACTCACCATCCAGAGGTGATTGCCGTTGCCCAGCGCCACTTTGCTTTTAATAAGGGCGAGTTGGTAGAGGCAATCCTATGAGTTCCATTTTTCGAGACTTCCTTCCCTGGCTGCAGCTGTTAGTGCGACGGCGTCAGCGCTTTTTGGTGGGTGCTTTGCTGGTTTGGGTCACTCTTATCGCTGGGCTTGCCCTGCTGGGTTTGTCGGGCTGGTTTATTACGGCCAGTGCCCTGGCCGGTATCGCCTTAGCGCTGGGTATTCCTGCGCGACTCGATGTTTATGTTCCCGGTGGCGGCATTCGTTTCTTCGCCTTGGCACGTACTATTGCGCGTTATATTGAGCGGCTCTATAACCATAATACGGTGTTAACGCTGCTTGCTGACTTGCGTTATCGCGTGTTTGGCTATTTAACGCGGCTAGACGATGCTCGTTTGCATGGTAAGCGTGCCAGTGACTGGCTTAGCCGGTTAACGGCGGATATCGATACCCTGGATAATTTATACCTGCGCCTTTTAGTGCCACCGTTAGTGACGCTGCTTGGCATGGTGGCTGTGTCGCTTTTTGTGGCTATTTGGTTGCCCAGCGTTGCCTTGCTGATGGCGGTGACATTGGGCTTGCTCTGGTTGCTGGTGACTCTCTTTGCTGCTACCTGGGGATTTTCGCAAAGCTATCAGCAGGTAGTGGATCAGCAGTCCTTGCGCCGCCTAGTGGTTGATCAAGTGCAGGCCTCGGCTGAGCTGATGAGTTATCAAACTACCCAGTGGCACCGGACGCTTATCGCTAGCCAAGAAAAGCAGGCGTTCAGTAATCAGCGCCGTTTAGGTCGCAAGACAGCGTTGTTAAACTGCTTGGTGAGTGCCGTTAGTGGTTTGATGGTGTTGGCAGTACTGTGGCTGGCCAGCTTGATATTTAGCCAGCAGCTGGTGACGGGGCCTATTGTAGTCATGGCGGTATTGATTGCATTGGGGGTGAACGAAGCCTACCTGACGCTGCCCGCTAGTTTTGTGAAGCTGGGCGCGAGCTACGCGGCGGTGCGCCGGTTAAATGAGTTCACCGGTGAGCCACCGTCGGCTGTCTCCGCGGTTACGCTACCTAATGATGTTGGTTTAAGCATTCAGGCGAATCAGTTCTCTCTTCATTATGCGCAAACATTAGAGCCCGCGTTAAGTCGTATTGATTTTCAGCTGCCCGCTGGAAAGCGAGCGGTGATTACCGGTAACTCCGGGGCCGGTAAATCGTCTTTAGCCAGTGTGTTGGTGGGACGTTTAAGAGCCACGCAGGGTGAGGTGATGGTAGGCGGCGTGCCAGCGTGGCAACTCTCGGAGGAGAGCCGTGCCAAACACTTCGCCATACTCACTCAGCAAGTGGATCTGTTTGATGCTTCTTTAGCCGAGAACTTGCGTATTGCCAGCCCCGCCGCTAGCGATAACATGCTTTGGGACGTATTGAGTGACGTTGCCTTGGATAGCTGGGTTGAACAGCTGCCGAAAGGCTTAGCTACGGCGGTGGGCGAGAAAGGCCAGCAGCTTTCGGGTGGTCAGGGTAGGCGTTTGGCATTGGCCCGCCTGATGCTATGCAACCCGCAACTAGTGATTCTTGATGAGCCATTTGCGGGCGTTGATGCCAAAACGGCACAGCATGTCGCTGCTTCACTTGATAAATGGCTTGTTAATCGCACGGCTATTTTCTTTGTCCATCAAATTAGTTCGCTGAACCTATTGCCTGGCGTCGAGTACCACTGGCATCTAGATGCCGGTAAACTTAGCCAATGCTTGAGTGAATAATTAGTTAATACGACAGCACGGAGCCCTCCATGCACGATTTCTTACGCAACCTTCCTAAAGTAGAGCTGCATTTGCATATCGAAGGCTCTCTGGAACCAGAATTAATGTTTGCCTTGGCGAAGCGTAATGACATTGATTTACCCTATGCCTCGGTGCAAGAAGCCAAAGATGCTTACCATTTCAGCGACCTGCAAGGTTTCCTGAATCTCTATTTCCAAGGCATGAATGTGCTTCGTAATGAAGAGGATTTTTACGACTTGGCGATGGACTATTTCAAGCGTGCGCGGGGAGAGGGCGTAGTGCATATCGACATGCATTTTGACCCCCAAGCACATCTGCAGCGTGGCGTTCCTCTCGAAGTAGTCATGGCTGGATTATTAAAAGCCAAGCAGGAAGCCGAGGAGACACTCGATCTCTCTATCGGCATGATTATGGCTTTTCTACGTGATCGTCCTGCAGATGAGGCATTGCATGTGCTTGAGCAGGCCGCTCCCTATTGGAAAATGCTGGATGCCGTCGGTTTAGATAGCGCTGAGCAAAATAATCCGCCTGCTGAGTTTGTCGAAGTGTTCGAGCGTGCCAAGCAGCTTGGTCTTGTTCGAGTGGCCCATGCAGGAGAGGAAGGCCCTGCAGAATATATTCAAGAAGCCCTGGATCTACTTGATGTTCAACGTATTGATCATGGCGTGCGCTGTTTGGAAAGTGATGAGGTAGTTGAACGTTTGCGCAGCGAGCAAACTGTATTAACGGTCTGCCCACTTTCTAACGTGAGTTTAAAGGTGGTGGAAGATCTGCGTGATCACCCGCTTCCTAAGCTGTTGGCTGAAGGGCTCAAGGTCACGATTAGCTCAGATGATCCCGCTTACTTTGGTGGCGGCATGCTGACTAATCACATCGCTTGCGCTGAAGCATTTGGCTGGGGCGAGACAGTATTTCGTCAGTTAACGCGTAATGCTATCGAAGAAGCCTTTACTACTCAGGAGCGTCGGGCAGAGCTGCTGGCCCGTTTGGCTGAGGTATAGCACATTGCCGCCTGGTGATACTGACCAGGCGGCTGCTTTGTTTAAGTCAGTAAGTTAATTAAGGTAGTGCGGGCACTTCAAATTCGGGCATTTCGCCGGTTAATGTGTTCAAAAAAGCTGTTATGTCACCAATAGTGTCATTATCAAACTCCCGCCCCAGCATCTCTTGTCCCATTATGGCAACGGCTTCTTCTAGTGTTTCGGTGGCGCCGTTATTCATATAAGGATAGGTCACCGCCACATTGCGGAGCGTGGGAGTTCTGAAACGGTACTTATCGCTCTCTTCTTCTGTGACAACATAACGACCTAGGTCGGTTGACCCCGGCACTTGAATCGCATGGAATTGGCTGTCGGTAAAGTTTGAACCACGATGACAAGCGATACAGCCATTATCAACAAAGGCCACCATGCCATCTTTAGCTTGTTCGCTAATTGCTTCTTGATCGCCGTGTAGGTAACGATCAAAAGGTGAGTTGGGTGTGTTGAGTGTGCGTTGGAACGCGGCCAGTGCATGCGCTAGGTTGTCATCGGTAATGGGGTCTTCTTGGTTAGGATACGCTTCGCCGAATTTTTCCTGATAAAGCTCAAACCCTACTAACCGATCTAGCGCCATTTCTAAATCCATGGCCATTTCTACTGGTGCTTCAATTGGCCCTAACGCTTGGGCTTCTAAATCAGCAGCTCGGCCATCCCAGAACTGGGATCCCAAAAAGCCACTGTTGAGCACGGTAGGGGTGTTGCGCTCCCCGATTTGCCCGTCATGACCCACCGCTCGTGGTATGCGGTCAGCCCAGCCAAGCGCCGGATTATGGCAAGTGGCGCAGCTGATAACGCCGCTAGAAGATATACGCGGTTCAAAAAATAGCATATTACCCAGCTCAATCTTCTCTTCTGTAAGTGAGTTATCTGCAGGAATAGGCGGTAAGTGAGGCAGCGCTTCGAAGCGGTTACGATAGTTTTCCAGTCCGTCCTCTGCGCTTGCCATATTGGTTGTAAGAACAGCACCCGCTATCAGAACAGGTATGACGATAGCTTTTATAGTCATCATTATTTCTCCCTTGCTTTTACGAACGGCGGTTTGAGTCCGCTTATTCTTAAGCTTACGTAAGGGAGGAAATGTTGTTTTGTCTTGGGTCAATGTTTGCGTCTGGGCAGCTTTTGGTGGGTGGGCGTTGATTGGTAGTGATATTTTACTAATAAATATGGACTTCACTGTTGACCTTGCCGGAGATTCGGGTAGTATACGCCACACGTCAACGGGGCACGGCCTTGATGACCAGCTCTTTAACAATTTGATCAGGTAATTCATGTGGGCGCTTGCTGACGTTGGTGACAAATCACCAAATATCAAGGCAAGCGGTCATGAAAACGTAAGTTTGAATGAATTCGTTTGAACCTTGAGCCAAGTTTGATCCGCTTTTGCTGCCTTCGGCTAGTCCTGAGGTAAGCGAGTAAGGATCACAATGATTGTAAACTGAAGAGTTTGATCATGGCTCAGATTGAACGCTGGCGGCAGGCCTAACACATGCAAGTCGAGCGGTAACAGATCTAGCTTGCTAGATGCTGACGAGCGGCGGACGGGTGAGTAATGCATAGGAATCTGCCCGATAGTGGGGGATAACCTGGGGAAACCCAGGCTAATACCGCATACGTCCTACGGGAGAAAGGGGGCTTCGGCTCCCGCTATTGGATGAGCCTATGTCGGATTAGCTAGTTGGTGAGGTAAAGGCTCACCAAGGCGACGATCCGTAGCTGGTCTGAGAGGATGATCAGCCACATCGGGACTGAGACACGGCCCGAACTCCTACGGGAGGCAGCAGTGGGGAATATTGGACAATGGGGGCAACCCTGATCCAGCCATGCCGCGTGTGTGAAGAAGGCCCTCGGGTTGTAAAGCACTTTCAGCGAGGAAGAACGCCTGTCGGTTAATACCCGGCAGGAAAGACATCACTCGCAGAAGAAGCACCGGCTAACTCCGTGCCAGCAGCCGCGGTAATACGGAGGGTGCAAGCGTTAATCGGAATTACTGGGCGTAAAGCGCGCGTAGGTGGCTTGATAAGCCGGTTGTGAAAGCCCCGGGCTCAACCTGGGAACGGCATCCGGAACTGTCAGGCTAGAGTGCAGGAGAGGAAGGTAGAATTCCCGGTGTAGCGGTGAAATGCGTAGAGATCGGGAGGAATACCAGTGGCGAAGGCGGCCTTCTGGACTGACACTGACACTGAGGTGCGAAAGCGTGGGTAGCAAACAGGATTAGATACCCTGGTAGTCCACGCCGTAAACGATGTCGACCAGCCGTTGGGTGCCTAGAGCACTTTGTGGCGAAGTTAACGCGATAAGTCGACCGCCTGGGGAGTACGGCCGCAAGGTTAAAACTCAAATGAATTGACGGGGGCCCGCACAAGCGGTGGAGCATGTGGTTTAATTCGATGCAACGCGAAGAACCTTACCTACCCTTGACATCTACAGAAGCCGGAAGAGATTCTGGTGTGCCTTCGGGAACTGTAAGACAGGTGCTGCATGGCTGTCGTCAGCTCGTGTTGTGAAATGTTGGGTTAAGTCCCGTAACGAGCGCAACCCTTGTCCTTATTTGCCAGCGAGTAATGTCGGGAACTCTAAGGAGACTGCCGGTGACAAACCGGAGGAAGGTGGGGACGACGTCAAGTCATCATGGCCCTTACGGGTAGGGCTACACACGTGCTACAATGGCCGGTACAAAGGGCTGCGAGCTCGCGAGAGTCAGCGAATCCCTTAAAGCCGGTCTCAGTCCGGATCGGAGTCTGCAACTCGACTCCGTGAAGTCGGAATCGCTAGTAATCGTGAATCAGAATGTCACGGTGAATACGTTCCCGGGCCTTGTACACACCGCCCGTCACACCATGGGAGTGGACTGCACCAGAAGTGGTTAGCCTAACGCAAGAGGGCGATCACCACGGTGTGGTTCATGACTGGGGTGAAGTCGTAACAAGGTAGCCGTAGGGGAACCTGCGGCTGGATCACCTCCTTAAACGATGCGTCACAGTTAGTAAGCGTCCACAATGAATTACCTGATCAAAGATAGAGCAAACGGTAGTTAGTTTAGCTGTTACGTGCTTTTTAAGCGTAATGGTTAAATAGCCGGGTCTGTAGCTCAGTTGGTTAGAGCGCACCCCTGATAAGGGTGAGGTCGGCAGTTCAAGTCTGCCCAGACCCACCAAATTCCTGTAATACTGCGTTAAAACGCTCCTCGTATAGCAAGCTATACGTCGTCGCATTTTGCCTTGTTTTACAGAAATTTGCGTGAATGTTGTATTGGGGCCATAGCTCAGCTGGGAGAGCGCCTGCCTTGCACGCAGGAGGTCAGCGGTTCGATCCCGCTTGGCTCCACCATTACGTTGCTACGCTGTTTTACCTTAAGTACCGTTTGTGAATGTTTCGTGACCACTGATAAGTCGCTGTGCTGTAACGGTTGTTTTAGTTATCGCCCGCCGCTTTATCACTGTTCATTGAACAGCTGCTCTTTAACAATGTATATCATGCTGACAAGAACACTTCGCAAGAAGTGGTCTTAAATTGTGATACGCGTCAGCGTATCCGGCAAAATGAAACGTGATCATTGCGAGATACCAGACTCCTTCGGGTTATAGGGTCAAGCAATGAAGCGCACACGGTGGATGCCTAGGCAGCCAGAGGCGATGAAAGACGTGGTAGCCTGCGATAAGGCTCGGTGAGGTGGCAACAACCTGTGACCCGGGCATTTCTGAATGGGGAAACCCACCGATCATAAGATCGGTATCGTGCACTGAATACATAGGTGTACGAGGCGAACCAGGGGAACTGAAACATCTAAGTACCCTGAGGAAAAGAAATCAACCGAGATTCCCCTAGTAGCGGCGAGCGAACGGGGACCAGCCCTTAAGCATGTGACTGATTAGGCGAATGCGTTGGGAAGCGCGGCCGTAGCGGGTGATAGCCCCGTAGTCGAAAATCTGATCATGTGAAATCGAGTAGGTCGGGGCACGAGAAACCTTGACTGAAGACGGGGGGACCATCCTCCAAGGCTAAATACTCCTGGCTGACCGATAGTGAACCAGTACCGTGAGGGAAAGGCGAAAAGAACCCCGGAGAGGGGAGTGAAATAGATCCTGAAACCGTGTGCGTACAAGCAGTAGGAGCAGACTTGTTCTGTGACTGCGTACCTTTTGTATAATGGGTCAGCGACTTATATTCAGTGGCGAGGTTAACCGTATAGGGGAGCCGTAGGGAAACCGAGTCTTAACTGGGCGACACAGTCGCTGGATATAGACCCGAAACCGAGCGATCTATCCATGAGCAGGGTGAAGGTTGAGTAACATCAACTGGAGGCCCGAACCAGGATCTGTTGAAAAAGATTTGGATGACTTGTGGATCGGAGTGAAAGGCTAATCAAGCTCGGAGATAGCTGGTTCTCCTCGAAAGCTATTTAGGTAGCGCCTCACGTAGTACCGCCGGGGGTAGAGCACTGTTTCGGCTAGGGGGTCATCCCGACTTACCAACCCGAGGCAAACTCCGAATACCGGTGAGTAACGCGTGGGAGACACACGGCGGGTGCTAACGTCCGTCGTGAAAAGGGAAACAACCCAGACCGTCAGCTAAGGTCCCGAAATCCTGGTTAAGTGGGAAACGATGTGGGAAGGCTCAGACAGCTAGGAGGTTGGCTTAGAAGCAGCCATCCTTTAAAGAAAGCGTAATAGCTCACTAGTCGAGTCGGCCTGCGCGGAAGATGTAACGGGGCTAAACCAGGTACCGAAGCTACGGGTTCATCCTTTGGATGAGCGGTAGAGGAGCGTCGTGTACGCCAATGAAGGTGGATTGAGAAGTCTGCTGGAGGTATCACGAGTGCGAATGCTGACATGAGTAACGATAAAGGGAGTGAAAAACTCCCTCGCCGGAAGACCAAGGGTTTCTGTTCGACGCTAATCGGAGCAGAGTGAGTCGGCCCCTAAGGCGAGGCCGAAAGGCGTAGTCGATGGGAAACGGGTCAATATTCCCGTACCGGACATGGTTGCGATGGGGGGACGAAGAAGGCTAGGTGAGCCAGGCGTTGGTTGTCCTGGTGAAAGTGAGTAGGCTGAGGGTTTAGGTAAATCCGGACCCTTTTCAGGCCGAGACACGAAACGAACTGACCACGGTCAGGAAGTCACTGATGCCACGCTTCCAGGAAAAGCCTCTAAGCTTCAGATCATGTGCGACCGTACCCCAAACCGACACAGGTGGTCAGGGAGAGAATCCCAAGGCGCTTGAGAGAACTCGGGTGAAGGAACTAGGCAAAATGGTGCCGTAACTTCGGGAGAAGGCACGCCGGCGTAGGGTGATGAGACTTGCTCTCTAAGCCCGAACCGGTCGAAGATACCAGGTGGCTGCAACTGTTTATTAAAAACACAGCACTCTGCTAACGCGCAAGCGGACGTATAGGGTGTGACGCCTGCCCGGTGCCGGAAGGTTAAATGATGGTGTTAGCCGCAAGGCGAAGCTCTTGATTGAAGCCCCGGTAAACGGCGGCCGTAACTATAACGGTCCTAAGGTAGCGAAATTCCTTGTCGGGTAAGTTCCGACCTGCACGAATGGCGTAATGATGGCCACGCTGTCTCCACCCGAGACTCAGTGAAATTGAAATCGCCGTGAAGATGCGGTGTACCCGCGGCTAGACGGAAAGACCCCGTGAACCTTTACTATAGCTTCACACTGGACGCTGATGTTGCCTGTGTAGGATAGCTGGGAGGCTTTGAACTTTGGACGCCAGTTCGAAGGGAGCCAACCTTGAAATACCAGCCTGGCATCATTGGCGTTCTCACTCAGGTCCGTTATCCGGATCGAGGACAGTGTGTGGTGGGTAGTTTGACTGGGGCGGTCTCCTCCTAAAGAGTAACGGAGGAGCACGAAGGTACCCTCAGCACGGTCGGACATCGTGCATTGAGTGCAAGAGCATAAGGGTGCTTGACTGCGAGACAGACACGTCGAGCAGGTGCGAAAGCAGGTTCTAGTGATCCGGTGGTTCTGTATGGAAGGGCCATCGCTCAACGGATAAAAGGTACTCCGGGGATAACAGGCTGATACCGCCCAAGAGTTCACATCGACGGCGGTGTTTGGCACCTCGATGTCGGCTCATCACATCCTGGGGCTGAAGTCGGTCCCAAGGGTATGGCTGTTCGCCATTTAAAGTGGTACGCGAGCTGGGTTTAGAACGTCGTGAGACAGTTCGGTCCCTATCTGCCGTGGGCGTTGGATGTTTGAGAAGGGCTGCTCCTAGTACGAGAGGACCGGAGTGGACGACCCTCTGGTGTTCCGGTTGTCACGCCAGTGGCATTGCCGGGTAGCTATGGTCGGACGGGATAACCGCTGAAAGCATCTAAGCGGGAAGCCCCCTTCAAGATGAGACATCCCTGAGGCCTAGAGCCTCCTGAAGGGCCCAGCGAGACCAGCTGGTTGATAGGCACGGTGTGGAAGCGCTGCAAGGCGTTGAGCTAACGTGTACTAATGGCCCGTGAGGCTTGACCCTATAACACCCAAGGGGTCTGGTCGCGATGATGACGTAACATTAAAAAAACCGGATACGCAGCGTGTGGCCCAGGCAACAGCCCGGGCGGCAGGCGATGAGACGATCACAATTTAGCAATAGTCAGCATGATGTACATTACCCGTTACGCCTGACGACCATAGCACGCGTGAACCACCTGATCCCTTGCCGAACTCAGCAGTGAAACCGCTTAGCGCCGATGGTAGTGTGGGGTCTCCCCATGCGAGAGTAGGTCATCGTCAGGCACCTATACCAAAATCCCCCAGGGCTTGCGCCTTGGGGGATTTTTTTGCGTGAAATTTAGTGAAGCGTAAGTGGTGAATCGTGAGTAGAAAAACCACATTCTCACTATTCACCACACATCCCGGCGGTGTTGGCAAATTCCACCCGCCCAGGTTTCATAAATCGCGCGGTCGTCAGCCAGCATCATTAACGCAAATAGCCGTTCACCTAACGTGGTGCAGTGGCTGATGCGACGAGAAAGTAACGACGTCGCTTGAGTATCGATCACAACAAAATCAGCTTCCAGCGTGGGAGCCAACTGACCGATATGGCTATCTAGCGAGAGGGCTTTGGCATTGCCCATGGTTAAGCCATAAAAGCCTTGCCAAGCGGTCAGCGGTTGGCCACCCAATTGACCCACTTGATAGGCCGCCTTTAACGTGCCAAAGCCCGACAGATCGGTGCCTGCGCCGATATCGCTAGCATAGGTAAATGCCATCCCAGTCTCTTTAGCGGCTTCTCGGTCAAAAAGACCGCTGCCAAGGAAAAGGTTTGAACTAGGACAAAAAGCGATATTGGCGCCTCGATCCGCCAAACGCTTACGCATGCCGTTATCTAGGTGAATACCGTGGGCAAAGGTGCTGCGGGGGCCAACTAAGCCCGCTTCCTCATAAACGGCCAAATAGTCGCGACTACCGGGAAAGAGTTCGGCTACCCAGTCTAGTTCACCGCTGTTTTCAGCCAAATGGGTCTGTAACCAGAGACTTGGGTCATTACGTAGAAGGGCGCCTGCTGCATCCATCTGTATTTTGGTCGACGTAGGGGCAAAGCGCGGGGTGACGCTGTAGCCGAGCCGCTGCTTGCCGTGCCAATCTTCAATCAGTCGCTCGCTATCGGCAATGCCCGAAGCACCGTCCATTAGCGCCTCGGGTGCGTTACGATCCATCAATACCTTGCCCACCAGCATACGCAACTGACGCTTTTGACAGGCAGTGAAAAAGGCATCCACGGAGCCAGGGTGGCTAGAGCCAAATACCTGAGCCGTTGTAGTCCCTGCGCGTAGCATTTCATCCAAAAAAGCGTTAGAGAGCGCTTCTGCATGGGCGTGGTTAGCAAAGCGACACTCTTCAGGAAAAGTGTAGTCGTTTAGCCAGTCCAGCAGTTGGCGCCCATAAGATGCCATGATATCCAATTGGACATAGTGCACATGGGTATCGATAAACCCGGGCATAATCAGTTTGTCGCGATAATCGAGAACATCAGTACCTTTGGGTAGTAAAGGTGCGAGTTCGGCGAAATGGCCGACGGCATGAATATGCTGGCCTTTCAACCAAAGCAATCCGTCGCCGTAATGCTCTAAACTGCCCGGTTCGGGCGTATCGCCATCGCCAGGGTTGCGGGCAAAACTAATCAATTCGGCACGAATAAACGTATTGGTAGAAGAATTCATATTAACTCGTGATTGTCGGGGAGTCGGTCAGTAGCGTTCGCAATGCCTGGGAGTCCAGGCCACGGTTTTCTTGAGAAGAGGGCGTGTCGGTTAGCCAAAGCAGTTCAGTCACCACCGTTAGCGCTATGGCGTAAGGTGTTTTATTACTCAGCTTAGTGGTGTGAATGCGTCCGATAGGGCTTCGTACGCGCAAAATTTGTTCGGAAGAGTAACCATCGCGCTTAAGGCGTCCTTTAAAGCTTGTCCATTTGCTGTCAGAGCCAATCAGACCAATCGACGCTACGTCATCGCGCTCGATCAGCGCGGCGATTAGGGCATAGTCTTCGTCATGGTTATGCGTTAATACCAACGCATGGGTATCTGCAGGCAAGGCGGCGACACTTTGCTGTGCATCTTGAAGGGGGTAGCACCTCAGTCTCGGCTGTTGCTGATATTGTCCAGAAAACGCATCGCTGCGGCTGTCGTACCAATGCAACTGCCAAGGGAGCGGGGCGCTTAGCTTTACAATTTCCTGGCCCACATGGCCTGCACCAAATATCGCCAGGTGCGCTTCCGCGCCAGGGAAAGCCTCCAGCAATATATTCACAAAGCCACCGCAGCACTGTCCGCTTCGACCACCCAAAGAGAAAGCTTCTAAGCTGAGTCCATAGCGCTGTTCATCTAAGCGTGCCCGTGCTGCGGCAATGGTTTGCCACTCAAATGTACCGCCCCCCAGTGTATCGAAGATAGCGTCGGCGGTGATGACCATACGTGCGCCAGGCTCGCGGGGTGTTGAGCCTGCGCTGGTCACCTGGGTGGCTAATACATGAGGTATCCCATCGCGCTGCAAGCGGTGCAGCACCGCGTGCCAGGTTTTGGAGGTTTGAGTAGGACTCAAAGCGCTTTCTCCCTGATGGCGTTGGCCGCCAGCATGACCCGCTCAGGGGTAGCAGGCGTATCTAAGTGGGGGGAGACTGTATAGTTGGTTAGACTTGATAGCGCATCCCGTAGCGCCGACCACACGCTAATACCTAACATAAACGGAGGTTCGCCGACCGCTTTGGAGCGATAGAGGCTCGCCATGGAGTTGGGGTGACCCTCCAGTAGCGCTACGTTGAAAGTAGGTGGCAAATCACTATAGGTGGGTATTTTATAGGTCGCTGGACCATCACTGATCAGGGCGCCTTTATCGTTCCATTTAAGCTCTTCACTGGTTAACCAACCCATACCCTGAATGAAACCACCTTCTACTTGGCCAATATCAATGGCTGGATTTAGTGAGTCACCCACATCGTGCAAAATGTCGACGCGGTCTACTAAATACTCGCCGCTTAGGGTGTCCACGCTCACTTCAGCCACCGCTGCGCCAAAAGCGTAGTAATAAAAGGGGCGTCCTTGACCGATTGAGCGATCATAGTGAATGAGTGGGGTGGCGTAGAAGCCTTTTTCTGACAGCGATATGCGATTGAGATAGGCCGTTTGCACCAACTCACCCCAAAGGATGCGTCGCTCGCTTTCGCCGAACCCTGCTACCAGAGTGCCATCTTCCAGGCGCATACCCTCACGGTCCAACCCCTCAGCGAAATGCTTAGCAGCAAAGTCGAAGAGGCGCTCACGCAGCTTTCCCGCTGCATCCCGCGCCGCCATACCATTCAAGTCGGCACCGCTAGAAGCCGCAGTAGGTGAGGTATTGGGCACTTTATCGGTTCGCGTAGCGGTAATGCGTACTTTATCCAGATCCAGACCCAGCTCGCGAGCCACAACCTGACAAATTTTAGTATGTAGCCCTTGGCCCATCTCGGTACCGCCGTGATTGATCATCACGCTGCCGTCGGTGTAAACATGCAGAAGGGCGCCCGCCTGATTAAGATGCTGGGCGGTAAACGAAATGCCAAATTTAACCGGAGTAAGTGCCAGCCCTTTCTTAATAACAGGGCTAGTGGCGTTGAAGTCGCTCACTGCTTTGCGGCGTGCCCAGTACTCACTATCGTTTTCAAGTGTTTCAACAAGTGTATGCAGTAGTTGCCGCTGATCGACTTGCTGGCCATAATGGGTAACCTCGCGACCATCGCGGTAGAAATTGCGCTTACGAATAGTCAGCGGGTCTTCACCAATCTTGCGGGCAATATCGTCCATGGCCGCTTCGATAATCATCATTCCCTGAGGGCCACCGAAGCCCCGAAAAGCTGTATTGGACGCGGTATGCGTTTTTGCACGATGACCCGTGACCTGCACTTCGCCTAACGAGTAGGCATTGTCGGCATGAAACATAGCGCGATCAACGATGGCGTCGGAAAGGTCAGGCGAGTACCCACAATCACCGATCACGGTGATCTCGCCACCTTGAAGCACACCCTGAGAGTCAATCGCTAACCGATAGCGGTTATGAAAAGGATGACGTTTGCCTGTTGCGCGCATATCTTCGCTGCGAGGTAAACGGAGTCGAACCGTTTTACCCGTGCGGCGGGCAATAATGGCAGCGATGCATGCCCAGGGAGAAGCCTGCGTCTCTTTGCCTCCAAAGCCACCGCCCATTCGGCGTACTTCTACCGTCACCGCATGAAAAGGAATATCAAGCACCTCTGCCACCAGCTTCTGGGTTTCGCTGGGATGTTGGTTGGAAGTATGGACAATAACGCCTTCATCTTCGGTGGGATGAACCACGCACGCTTGGCCTTCCAAATAGAAGTGCTCTTGACCACCGACGAATAGCTCGCCCTCTATTAACTGTTCCGCTTGATCAAGCGCCTGTTGCCAATTACCACGTGTCTGTACATGTGTAGGGCGCACAAATTCTTCGCGCTCGGCCGCTGCCACCGGGTCTAAACTGGCGGGCTGCGCGTCAATACTGACAGCGGCCAGCTTAATAGCGCGGCGTGCAGCTTGCAGTGAAGTTGCTGCAACGGCAAAGAGGCATTGGCCTGCGTAGCTGATCTCTTTATCGACAAAAATGGGATCGCCAGGAAAGACAGGGCCGATATCGGTGTGCCCCGGTACCTCATGAAAAGTAATCACATCGACCACGCCTGGCGCCTCTTTCACTCTGCTGAGATCAAGCTGCGTTAAGGTGCCGTGGGCAATGGGCGATAGGCCTAGCGCAACATGCAGGGCGTCGGCAGGCAGTACCAAATCATCAATATAAGCAGCTTTGCCAGTAACGTGTTTTTGGGCGCTCTCGTGAAAGCTTGAACTACCTGCTTGGCGCCGACCAGTGCTATCGACTGTATGGCGTGCCAAGGGGCCAGACCCCTGGATATGATCATGTAATTCAAGACGGGCACGGCTGCTGTCGCCGTCCAGTTTAGTGAGCGTACGCATGGAGCATCACCTCGCGGTCGGGCGCTGAAAGAGAAAGATAGAGGCGTTCAAACAGGTTTTTGGCGGCTTGTTGGCGATAATGTTGACTGCCACGCACATCACTCATGGGTTGAAAGTCTTCATCGAGTGCCTGCTGGGCGGCGCGAAAAGCGTCTGCAGTAATGGCGCTACCTTCCAGTGTCGTTTCCGCTGCTTGCGCGCGCTTGGGAATGGCCGCCATGCCGCCAAAAGCGATCCGTACATCATGCAAGACACCTTGCTCAATGCGGTAGCTAAAAGCGCCGAGCACTGCAGAAATATCGTCTTCCCGGCGCTTGGAAAGCTTCCAGACGCGCAGCTGGCTGCGTTCAATTGCTCGGGGAATAAAAATTCGTGAAACGACCTCATCAGCCGCCATAGCGGTCTGTTTATAATCCAAAAAGAAGTTTTCCAGCGCTAAGCAACGGCTACCTTTTACGCTGGCAAGTTCTACCTGGGCCCCTAAGGCAAGTAGCACGGGTGGCGTATCGCCAATAGGAGAAGCATTGGCAATATTGCCACCTAGCGTTCCCCGGTTACGGATCTGCTGAGAGCCTAATCGGTGCAGCAGATGAGCAAAGGCGGGGAAGTGCTCTTCAAACAGTGGTTCAAGCTGAGTATAGGTGACCCCGGCGCCAATCCACCAGCCAGGTTGTCCTTCAAACGTTGTCGCTTCTACTGTTAACAGCTCGGCAACGCGAGAAACATCAATCAACTGATCAAGCGAAGCCAAGCGCTGAGTGCTTTCCAACCAAAGGTCTGTGCCTCCTGCCACCAAGCGTGCTTGAGGGGCTTCTTGGCGCAGCCGTGTTAGGGCTGCCAAGGAGAGGGGCTGGGAAAAAAAAGGTGTTTTCGCTGTAGGGACTGTTATTTCAGCATCATTTTCTGACGTTGACAGCGCCGCGTCTTGCCATTGGGGGCGCTCATAGGGAATATCATTCATGCGCAGCGCAGCATCCCGGATAGGGCGATAGCCCGTGCAACGGCACAAGTTGCCACCCAGGGCTGCTTCAATGCGTTCTGAGGTTAGCGGAGCAGGCCGCTGGGTAAGGTCGTTATGCAGTGTGAAAAGTGACATGACAATACCCGGCGTGCAAAAACCACACTGGCTACCATGGCATTCGATCATCGCTTCTTGGGCTGGGTGCAGACGTCCCTCTTTAGCTAGCCCTTCAACGGTGACTAAATGCCTACCCTGAAGTTGATGGGCTGGTGTGATACAGGCGTTGGCACTGGTAAACGTGTGGGTGTCAGCGTTTTGCTCGCCAATTGCTACGGTACAAGCACCGCAGTCACCCGATGCGCAGCCCTCTTTGGTGCCTGTTAACGCCAAATGCTCGCGTAATAAGGTTAAAATGCTCGTGTTCGGTGAAACCTCACACTGGTGGGGGACACCATTGAGCAGGAACGCAATCGTTGCCATGCCAAACTCCACTGTTGTTGTATAGACCGGGATTGTGCTGACCGATCGGTCAATATAAGTTGAGCTTGAGACAAAATGGTCAGCCTTGCAAGTATTTGATCGCTGCACGGGAGTGGGGCAAGCTTATGCGAAATGCCTCTATTTGGGGCAACAAGCCTACCCGCCGACGCTTATTAAGGGACATTGTAAATGACCGCTGTATCCGTCACTCATGAAAGCCCCAGCCGTGAAAAAGTTGAGACAAATATTCTGATGGCCGCTGAAGAAGTGTTTTCTCAGTACGGTTACCGTGGAGCGAGCTTGCAAGTGATCGCTGATCGGGCCGGTCTCCCTAAGGCTAATATTTTGTACTACATGGGAAGTAAGCAGGCGCTTTATGTGCGACTGCTTAACCGTATGATGCATCGCTGGAACAAGGTGCTTGAAGATATTACCCCGGAGAGTGATCCAGCGACTGTGCTGAGTGATTTTATCCGCGCCAAAATGGTGCTTGGTCAGCGCTACCCCGAAGGCTCAAAACTGTTTGCAGCGGAAATTTTAGCCGGCGCTCCCTTCTTGAGTGACTATCTGGCCGGTGAACTGCGTGAATGGGTGGCTTCTCGTGCCGCGATCATTCGCCAGTGGTCTGCGCAAGGTAAAATGGACACCGTCGATCCCAAGTGGCTAATCTTCTTAATTTGGTCTGCTACCCAGCACTACACTGAATATAGCGCTCAGGTAAGCGGTATTCTAGGCCGAGATGCATTAACTGAAGAGGATGTTGAATCAATTTCAGCCTTTCTTGAGCACGTTATCCTAAAAGGGTGCGGAATCACTCAGGCAAGTACTAACGCTCACTTGGTGGAAAAGTGAGTGCTAAATGAGCGATTTGCCGATTGATCAGCATCTTGATCACGTTAAAAACGTCCTGGTTACCAGCAACCGTCTGATGCTGATTGCCCAGCCAGGCGCTGGCAAAACTACCCGTGTCCCGCTTGCTCTGCTTAGGGCCGATTGGGTAAAAGGGCAGAAGCTGCTTTTGCTAGAGCCACGGCGAGTCGCCGCGCGATTGGCGGCTAACTATATGGCTCAGCAGTTAGGCGAAAAGGTCGGTCAGACAGTGGGCTATCGCATGCGCGGCGATAGCTGTGTTAGCGCGCAAACTCGCTTAGAGGTCGTTACTCAAGGGGTGCTTACTCGCATGCTGCAGGATGACCCGCTGCTGGAAGGCGTGGCCGGGATCATCTTTGATGAATTCCATGAGCGAAGTTTAGACGCCGATGTAGGGTTGGCGCTTACGCTGGATGTGCAAAGCAGTATTCGTGACGATTTACGCCTGCTGGTAATGTCGGCAACGCTGGATATCAAGGCGCTCAGGCGAGTGTTAGGGGAGCAGGTGCCCACCATTGAGTGTCATGGTCGTCAGTATCCGGTGACAACGCTTTATCGTCCTTCTTTAAATAGCGAAGAGAGTGTTAGCCATGCTCTGCGCGTAGTCAATGAAGCGCTTTTAATGCCTGATACGCAGGATGTCTTAGTGATCTTGCCGGGCGTGGCCGAGATAAATCGGCTAGTACAAGCGTTGGAAAGGGCGCTACCAGACCTCGCGATACGACCGCTGCACGGTAGGATGAGTATCGCGCAGCAACAAGCGGCATTAGCAGTAAACACTTCACAACAGCGTATTATTGTCTCCACTGCGATTACCGAATCTAGCATTACGGTGGATGGCGTCAATGTAGTGATTGACGGTGGCTTAGAGCGAGTGCCGCTTTTTCAGCCGCGCACGGGCTTAACGTGGTTAACCACACGACGAATCAACCGTGCTAGCGCCGACCAGCGGCGGGGTCGCGCAGGTCGGCAAAGGGAGGGCGTCTGTTTTCGGCTCTGGGCTCAAGAGCAGCCGTTAACCGCTTACGGTGAGCCAGAAATTCAGCAAGCGGAACTCTCATCGCTGGTGCTTGAACTGGCGTGTTGGGGGGTTGCGTCGCCCCATGAGCTGAGTTGGGTGACGCCGCCGCCAGAAAGTGCTTGGCGCAGTGGTCAAGCGCTTTTAGTGCAGCTTGGTATATTAGACGAGCAACACAGGCTAACCCCCTTGGGCAGTCGCTGTGCCCAATGGCCAGTCGAACCGCGAATAGCCGTGATGCTGGAGCGTGCTGCAGAATTCAATGCTGTTTCCCTGGCCTGTGGGCTAGCAGCTCTACTGGAGGAGCGGGACAGCTCAGAGCGCTCGCTGCATGATGCGTTAGCACTCCGGCTCAGTCAGCCTAAACGTTTTCCTCAATGGCAGCGCGAAGCCCTTAGGCTTGCTAGGAAAGCAGGGGCCGTGCTTGATGAAGCTATGATGCAACCGCTTGGGCCGCTCTTGGCACTGGCATACCCAGAGCGCATCGGCCAGTTAATAGAGCCAGGTAAGTTTCGACTAGCAAATGGCAAAACCGCTATGCTGCCGTTAAATGAGCCATTGGCACATCAATCTTTTTTAGTGGCCGCCGTGTTAAACAGCGCAGCAGGGGACCAAGTGCGCATTATTGCTGGCGAGCAACTACCCCTTGCCTCACTGCTTTCTCTATATCCTGGGATTAGCCTCTGGCAGCCACGCGTAACATGGTCGCAAGAGCAGGGCCGTTTAATCGGTGAAGAGGTGCAGGCGCACGCTAGCCTTATTATTGCCAAACGGGCATTGGCGCATTTGCCGGGAGAAACCGTAAAAGAGGCGCTATTGGATGCTTTACGTCAGCAGCCCAGGCGGTTGTTCGGCAAGAAGCATCAACAGTTGCTCGGGCGCATGACGCTGTTACGCGCCAACCTGGGGGAGCAATGGCCCGATTGGTCGGAGCAGGCACTGTTAGCCACATTAGAGAGCTGGTTAGCTCCCTACTTGATCGGTATAAATCGACTGAGCGAAATTGAAGCATTGCCCGTAGAGTGTTACTTGCTTGATTCACTCTCCTGGGAACAGAAAAGCCAGTTTGATCAATTGGCACCTCAAGCGCTTAAAGTACCCAGTGGAAAAGTGATTATGTTGGATTATGTGCCTTGCCTTTCCCAATGCCCTCCAGTTTTAGCTATGAAGCTGCAAGAGGCCTTTGGTTGGCAGGTAACCCCTACCGTCGTTAATGGCGGCGTTGCCGTAATGATTCATCTGCTTTCACCCGCGCGTAGGCCGCTACAAGTCACCCAAGATTTAATGAGTTTCTGGCAAAATGGCTACCCAGAGGTACGTAAAGAAATGCGCGGTCGCTACCCTCGGCATCCTTGGCCAGAAGACCCTTTGACCGCAACGGCGACTGCGCATACCAAACGGAAGATGGACAAATAGTCTGACCGTCTTTTTCCGTCATGCTTATTCGCTGCGCTTTTCTGGGATCTCGTTCGGAATACGATAGCGTACCCCTTCTACCTGTTCTTCTTCGTAGCGTTTATTTTCTTCTTCTGGCACCACACCGATTACGGTTTCCTGTGAGCCGTCGGGCCAGGTATACGTCGTACAACCTGTTAGCAGCAGTAATGGGAAAATAGCCAATAGGCTTTTAGCTGGTAGGCTTGGAAGGTGCTTGAACATGAGTCACTCCATTGGGTGGCGCTTGATCCTGGGGGAAATTAGTATCGCATAATCGGAACTATAGATTGCCATTTACCTGCCTGTAAATGCTTAGATTTTTTCCGTTTATCCAAACGTAATACCTTTGTCTGTCTATGATAATGAATGTTAACCATGAATCCTCAATGTGCGTTGTCACACCAGCCCTAATCGGAGGTTTTATGTGGTCAGTGGTGAAGTCAGTATTAGCGGCCTTGCTTGGGGTCCAGAGTAACCAAAAGCGACAGGAAGACTTTAGTAGTGGCAAGCCTGCAGCGTACATCGTTACTGGGATAGTCATTACATTGCTGTTCGTTTTGGTGCTTATCGTTTTGGCAACGTTTGCTGCCCGCTGAAAAGCGTTGATAGCGTTAAGTAAGCAAAGCGTGACGAATGGCACATATTTTCTATACTGCTAATATCTCATTTAGTTCTGCCCTCATCTAAAGGCAGGAGATAACAACAATAAGTCTGGAGGTTTCTATGCGATCAGCGTGGCGGTGGCTGTTAGTCATTACCCTTTCTGCGAGCGGGTCGCAGGCTAATGCCAATGATTGGAATATGCCTGTTGGTGTAACCGATGTTAGCGCCGATATCTTTGGTCTTCACATGACGATTTTTTGGATATGTGTCGTCATCGGCCTCGTGGTGTTTGGTGCTATGTTTTACTCCCTGTTTCGCTACCGCCACTCCAAAGGCGCCAAAGCCGCCAACTTTCATGAGCACACCAGTGTAGAAGTGCTTTGGACGGCTATTCCTGTCTTGATTCTGGTTGGCATGGCTGTCCCTGCTACCGCAACGCTAAAAAATATGTACGACTCTTCAGATGCAGAGTTAGACGTTATGATTACAGGACAGCAGTGGCGCTGGCGCTATGAGTATCTAGGCGAGGACGTCGCGTTTACTTCTAATATGAGCACTCCACGGACACAGATCAGCGGGGCTGAAACGCGGGGAGAGCATTACTTATTAGAAGTGGATGAGCCGCTTGTTTTACCCATCAATCGCAAAGTGCGCTTTTTGATGACCTCTGATGATGTTATTCACTCATGGTGGGTGCCCGACTTAGCAGTCAAACAAGACACGATTCCCGGCTTTATCAATGAAAATTGGGTAACGATCAATGAGCCAGGTATCTACCGTGGGCAGTGCACTGAGCTATGTGGTGTCAATCACGGGTTTATGCCCGTCGTGGTTCATGCGATGGAAGAAGATGAGTTTGATAGTTGGCTTGCCGAGCGCAAAGAAGCAGCTGCCGAAGAGGCCATGGGCGTTGATCGTGAATGGGCTATGGAAGAGCTAGTAGCACGAGGTCAGGAAATTTATCAATCAATCTGCTCTTCTTGCCATCAAGCTGAGGGTCAGGGCTCGCCACCTGCTTTTCCTGCACTGGCAAATAACGAACAGCTCATTAGTGATGTGGATTGGCATCTCAATAAAGTAATCAACGGTGTTTCGGGTGCTGCAATGCCAGCTTTTCGTAGCACCTTAAATCCAGTGGAAATTGCTGCTGTAGTAACTTATACGCGAAATGCTTGGGGTAACGATACGGGAGATGTGGTGCAGCCTTCAGAAGTAGCTGAGCTAATAGCCCAATAATGCTGATGCGCCACTTATTTAGACAACAACAATATTTCGGAGAGTATTATGTCGCCCAAACTACCCCCTCAACCTCATTTGCAGCATAGCAGTACGGCCGTCGCCGACGGGCAAAGCCAGAGTCATGCTGCGCCGCCGAAAGGTATTTTACGCTGGTTATTGACTACAAATCATAAAGAGATAGGTTCTCTTTATCTGATTTTTTCGCTGACTATGTTTTTCGTTGGCGGCATCTTTGCATTAGTGGTGAGGGCTGAACTTTTTCAGCCGGGTCTTCAACTGGTTCAACCTGAGTTTTTCAACCAGATGACCACTATGCATGGTTTGATCATGGTGTTTGCCGCGGTAATGCCGGCCTTCACAGGGTTAGCTAACTGGATGATACCGCTACAAATTGGCGCGCCAGATATGGCGTTACCACGATTGAATAACTTCAGTTTTTGGCTGCTGCCTGTTGCCTTTACGCTATTGCTTTCAACTTTGTTTATGCCCGGCGGCGGGCCAAATTTCGGTTGGACTTTTTATGCGCCGTTGTCGACTAATTATGCCCCTCCTTCCACTTCTTTTTTTATTCTTGCATTACATATGGCTGGTATTAGCTCCATTCTGGGTGCGATCAACATTATCGCGACTATTTTGAATATGCGTGCACCGGGCATGCGTTTAATGGATATGCCACTCTTTGTCTGGACCTGGTTAATTACGGCCTTTCTGCTGATCGCGGTAATGCCGGTTTTAGCGGCAGTTATCACCATGATGCTTATGGATATTAACTTTGGCACAAGTTTCTTTAATGCGGCGGGTGGGGGCGACCCGGTTCTGTTTCAGCATCTTTTCTGGACGTTTGGTCATCCTGAAGTGTACATAATGATTTTGCCCGCCTTTGGTATTGTCTCCGCGATCATACCTACGTTTGCAAGAAAACCGCTGTTTGGTTATGCATCAATGGTTTATGCCACAGCGGCGATTGCGTTTCTGTCGTTTTTGGTCTGGGCTCATCATATGTTTGTGGTAGGGATGCCTTTAGTGGCGGAGTTGTTTTTTATGTATACAACGATGCTGATCGCCGTGCCTACTGGGGTGAAAGTGTTTAATTGGGTCACTACGCTTTTTCGTGGCTCAATCAGTTTTGAATCGCCGATGCTGTTTGCCCTTGCCTTTGTCGTGCTGTTCACTATTGGTGGTTTTTCAGGGCTAATGTTAGCGATCGCGCCAGCAGATTTTCAATATCATGATACTTACTTCGTCGTTGCCCACTTTCACTATGTGTTAGTCCCTGGGGCGATCTTTGCCATCATGGCAGGGGTTTATTATTGGTTGCCGAAATGGACGGGGCATTACCCTAATGAACGGCTTGCCCAGTGGCATTTCTGGTTTTCGATTATCGGTGTCAACCTAACCTTCTTCCCCATGCATTTCGCTGGGTTAGCCGGTATGCCGCGCCGTATTCCCGATTATGCTCTTCAGTTTGCCGACTTTAACTTACTTTCAAGTATTGGTGCTTTCTTCTTTGGCGCCTCACAGTTGCTATTTGTTTTAGGCATCATCCTGTGCGTTCGCGGAGGTAAAAAAGCGCCAGCAAAAGCTTGGGAGGGCGCGGAAGATTTAGAGTGGACAGTTCCCTGTCCTGCACCCTTGCACACCTTTGAAACGCCGCCGGTTTTTCATCGTACTTCCCATTAAAAATGGCATAAACCACACAGGCCAGTAGGCCCAAGAGGTGTTATGGACAGTCGAGAGCAAAACCAGGCAGGCGTGCGTCAAACGGTTATTAGAACATTGGCTGTGCTAGTGGGTATGTTCGCCTTTGCTTTTGCGTTGGTGCCGTTGTATGACGTGTTTTGTCAAATTACCGGCATCAATGGCAAGGTTGATGCTACGGCACAAAGTATCGTGCATGAAGAGGTAGATGAGTCCCGTTACATTAATGTGCAATTTATAACGCGGGGCAGCCCAGGCTTGCCGTGGCAGATGAGCGTCGAAATGCATCAAATGAGCGTGCATCCGGGGCAAACGGCAGAAGTCGACTTTACGTTTACTAATAATAGTCAAAACGAAAGCTGGGGGCAGGCAGTACCTAGCGTTTCCCCTTCAAATGCAACGCGCCATTTACGCAAAGTAAGCTGTTTCTGTTTTGAAGAGCAACAGTTGCAGGGTAATGAGCGCTTGACGATCCCGTTAGTGTTTCAGTTGGCGCGAGATCTTCCAGCAGATATTAATACCATCACGCTGGTGTATACCCTGTATCCCATTGAACGAGCGATACAGACCGTCTCACTGAATAACATGATTAATCACGGTGTTAAGAACGATCCCAAAAACGAAGCTAAGAACAATAACGCGGCGGGAGAAGCGATATGAGCAGTGGTAGCTATTACGTTCCAGCGAGTAGTCGGTGGCCTGTTCTCGGATCGGTGGCACTCGGTGCAATGATGGTCGGAATCGGCATTAAGCTCGTTTACGACACTGGGCTGCCGCTGGTTTTAATAGGCGTGGTGGGCATAGTGTCTGTGATGGGGCTATGGTTTCGGGATGTGATCAGTGAGTCTCGTGGTGGGCTGTACGATGCTCAAATGGATCGTTCGTTTCGCTGGGGCATGGGCTGGTTTATTTTTTCAGAAGTCATGTTTTTTGCCGCTTTTTTTGGGGCGTTGTTTTACGTAAGGATGTTCACCCTTCCTTGGCTGGGTGGTGAGGGCGCTAAAGGGGTTTCAGCGTTACTGTGGCCAGATTTTGTTGCTACATGGCCCCTATTGAACCCACCCGATGCTTCCATTGCTGGCCCTCAACAAGTTTTTAGCCCTTGGCAACTTCCTCTCGTTAATACGCTAATTTTGATCACCTCAAGTATCACGCTAACAGTTGCCCATGAGGCTTTAAAAGTCAGTTACCGGCGGACATGTCGTAACTGGCTAACCGGTACCGTGCTATTAGGATGCTGCTTTATAATAATTCAAGGCATTGAATATTATGAGGCTTATGCGCATTACGGTATTACATTGGAAGCCGGTATTTTTGGCGCAACGTTCTTTATCTTGACCGGCTTTCATGGGTTGCACGTGATTATCGGCACGATCATTCTTGCCACCATGTTAGTACGAATAGTGAAAGGCCATTTTGCCGATGAAAATCATTTTGGTTTTGAAGCCTCATGTTGGTATTGGCATTTCGTCGATGTGGTATGGGTTGGTCTCTTTATTTTCGTTTACGTTTTATAAATTTCCTAGCCTAGCTGGCCGGACCAAAAGCCAAATATGATGAGGATCATTAATAAACAAGCTAGTCCGATACGCCATTTAAGAGACACAAGCAAGCGGCGAGACGAGGAGTCATCACGCAGCAAAAAGCCAGCTCCCATGGCTAGGCTGATAACCATCGCAACGAATACAGCGGCAATGAGTAGTTGTAACCACATGATGAAAACCTCTCGACAATGGCGTTTTTACAGCTGGTGTTTTTTCTGGAGTTTGGTGGTGGCCTTAGGCGCCTACTTAGGACTATGGCAGTGGGAACGGGCAAATGACAAGCGATTAGCATTGGCCATTCGCGAAACGGCAACTGCATTGGTGCAGCCTACCGTGCAGCCAGCCCAAGGAGCAGAGGTAACCCTACAGGGTGAGTATTTGGCAGAGCATACCCTCTATTTAGATAATCGGATTGTAGAGGGAAGGTTAGGGGTAGCAGTACTAACGCCTCTGCGTGATAGCTTCGGTCAGCTTTGGTTAGTGCAGCGAGGCTTTTTAGCAACGGGGCCTCATCGTGAGCCGCCCCAGGCCACTACTCCAAGTGGCAGTGTTGAGTTGACCGGCGAATGGCAGGAAGTACAAGCGGGCGGACCACTATATGGAGAAAATAGAGAAGGTGTCAGGTTGCAGCAGTTAAGTCTTGAACCTTGGCGAGCTTCGCTAGGTTCGTTTAGCTATGCGGGCTGGTTGCATGCTAGTGAGGGTGATGGCGTTCTGATTCCTTGGTGGGAGGCCAGTGTTATGCCCCCCAGCCGACATATAGGGTATGCGTTTCAGTGGTGGGGGCTGGCCCTGGCGGCCCTGGTGGTAATGTTTTTTGGGGGGCGAAAATTGCGTTTTGATGCAACTCAAGAAGAGTCGTTACTGAATAAAAATAAGCAGGGTGAATAATATGCAGGATGCTAAACACACTCGCCGCCAGCGGCTAAAATTAATGCTGATCTTTGTGATATTCGCGTCTCCCATGCTTGCCGCCTGGGGTATGGTCGAGTTTCGTATTGGTATTCCTGATCGCCATACGGCACATGGTGATGTGGACCTGGCGTTACCCGCTCTTCATGAATGGCCATTAACAACGCCTGCCGTGAGTGAAGAGGACAAGTGGATTCTGGCATTTGACTGCACCCTGCAGTGTGAAGCACGCCAAGATGAATTGTGGCGCCTACATCGTGCTTTAGGACGCGAAGCGCCGAGATTAACGCGTTTGCGCATCGGCGGAGAGCTTGAACCATTACCGGGCGAAGTGACCAGTGAATGGCAGCGCTTTCCCTCATGGCGGAAAGAAAACTCAGTGTGGTTGCTCGATCCTTCAGGGCGTCCGGCGCTAGCATTCGATGAAAACGTCGCGACCAAATACGTGCTTGACGATATACAGCATCTTTTTAAAGTAAACCCCCTATGAAGCGCACTAATCCCTGTTGTTAAGGAAGCATCATGACCGATTCCTATGAGCGCCGCTTGCGTTGGTTAGTGCGATTAACGTTAATAGGCACCCTGTTTACCGCAGTGGTAATGCTGGTTGGTGCATGGACACGGTTAGTCGATGCTGGTTTAGGCTGCCCTGATTGGCCAGGTTGCTATGGAAAGCTACTGGTCCCCGATAGCGATCATGCCACCCTGCGCCATCCCGATGTGCCATTAGAACCGTTTAAAGCGTGGGTGGAAATGGCCCATCGCTACATCGCTAGCTTGCTAGGGCTGGTGGTAATAAGTGTTGTCGCGATGGGTTGGCCATTGCGACAACGGTCAGGTTACCCATGGCGGCTAAGTTTGACGCTCTTAGTAGTTATTATATTGCAGGGTGCCTTCGGTGCTTTCACGGTTACGCTACAGCTCTGGCCGCAAGTCGTCACTCTCCACCTGTTGGGTGGGCTGAGTGTATTACTACTGTTCTTTTGGTTACACCTACGCTTACGTCGTGCTCGTAAAAAATCCATCACTGAGCCGCGCCTAGCCAATGCCTGGTGGGGTATTGCGGCATGTTTGCTGGTGGTGCAGTTAGCGTTGGGTGGGTGGGTGACTAGCAACTATGCAGGCATCGCTTGCCAAGGATTCCCTACCTGTAATGGTCAGTGGTGGCCTGAGTTGGATGTAAGCGAGGGTTTTCATTTTACCCAAACTGTTGGCCCTAATTATTTACATGGGCAGCTACATGCTGATGCACGCACTGCTATCCATGTTGTTCATCGCTTAGGCGCACTCATGTTAGGAGCCGGGTTGGTTGCGCTTTGGTTACGATATCGGCATTGGCAGAATGTCGCTAAACCTCTAGCGATTGTGGTTTCTCTATACATGCTGCAAGCTATTTTAGGTGTCGCTAACATATTGTTATGGCTGCCTTTATGGCTTGCGTTGTTACATACGGCAGGGGCCATTGCACTATCTGTTGGTCTAGTGTGGGCTTGGTGGTGCTGGCGTTACAATGAAGCTGGGGCTTGTTCAAAGAATTCTAATCCGTTTTATCGCAACGTTATTGCTGACTAAAGAAGGGGGGCGCATGCGAAATATAACAATGACACTACCTTCGGCCTTGCCTTCAATGGTGTGGGGGTGGAGGGAGTTACTTGGGCTCTGCAAAATTAAAGTAGTGGTTGTTATGTTGGTATGTGCCGCTGTGGGGATGGCATTAGCGACCCCAGGCTTGCCACCACTAACGAAAGTAATCCTTGGTTTGGCTGGTATCGGCTTAGCCTCTTGTGGTGCAGCTGCTTTTAATCATGTCATTGACCGCCATTTGGATGCGGTAATGACGCGAACTTCTCGTCGTCCAGTGGCGAGTAAACGGCTACCCGTGACAATCGCGTTGGCTTGGGCGTGCTTGCTTTCTGTTGCCGGTGTTACGCTATTAGCTTGGCAGATTAACGTCTTAACGGCTGTGCTAACCTCTGCTTCTTTGATCGGTTATGCATTGATTTATACTGCTTTTTTAAAGCGGGCTACGCCCCAAAATATTGTTATTGGTGGCGTGGCTGGCGCGGCACCACCATTGCTAGGTTGGGTTGCCATTACTGGTCAAGTATCTTCTGAGCCGCTGTTGCTAATGCTGATTATTTTTGCTTGGACGCCGCCGCACTTTTGGGCACTGGCGATTCATAAATGTGATGATTATGCACGAGCAGGCATCCCAATGTTGCCTGTTACCCATGGTCTTCCGTTTACACGGCTACAAATTTGGTTGTATGGCTGGCTAACGGTATTAACCACTCTACTACCGGTAATGATCGGGATGAGTGGGGTGCTTTATTTAGTCATTGTGATAAGCCTGAATGCGCGCTTTATGTTTTGGAACTGGCAGGTTTGGCGCGGTCACGATGCTACTGCACCTATCGGCGCTTTCTGGTTCTCAATTCGCTACTTATTAGGCGTTTTCAGTGCGCTATTACTTGATCACTACGCTGCGGCGCTTGCTTGGTGATCCGAAGACGAGATGGGCAGGTATGCAGTAAGAGGAGAAGCAAGCCTAGGTGCTATTGGCAAAATAGTGGTATAAAGGTGTACAATTTTCGTCAAGCAATTTATCCGCTTAATGAGGAGCTTCATGAGCTCAACGGTAGCGCTGGTATTACTCGCCGTAGCGATTGCAGTCATTGTAGGGCTGTGTTTCTACGCATGGTCGTTGCGCAAAGAGGTAAGTCGTCGAGAAGCTTATCGGCGCGATGAGGACGCTCGCGCCCAACAAAACAGTCTAGAAAACCTTGATTATGTCGCGAGTGCTTTGGTTCAGGAGCAGGTCGATATCACTGAGGGGGCTTGGCGATGTAAGGTTCTACTTGAAATCATTGATCCTAGCTTAACGGAACGAATTGAATTTAAGGCTTTTGCTGAACACTATAGCCGCACTCAACATCTAAATACGCATTCCGCCCGGCAACAGTTGACTGCTCGAGAGCGTATGCAGGAAGACAAAGAGCGGTTGATGGCAGAAAATGACATGCGCGAAGCCGTATTGGAAGCTGCTCAAGCAGTATTAAAATGGCGTGACCAAGGCAAAAGTGCATTGCATTAACTATTAATTTTGAGCGGTTTTAACCGCCAAAATGCATAGCAAGCTAATTTTTAGTGCCCATCGTGGCAATTTTGCTATGCTGAATGATGTCGGTATTGGCAAGAAGTTGATATCTTGGCATTGTTGCCTTCCAGCGCTCAAGCGTTAATGATAGGCACAATGTTCTGTAGTGGCTGGGTGCTGAGTTATTGGTATGTCTTCATAAATACTGAGGGCTTGGTTACCGGCTTAATACAGAGCAGGCGAAAAATGGATGCTCTCGCAATAAGAAGCATTGGATAGATTTGGTCACTTATGACCATTTCAGCATTGGATCAAGAAGGAGTCTTGCATGAAAAAATCAACGACTGGATTGCTAATCGGTTCCGCACTGGTAGTCGGTCTTTCTGGCTGCGCCAGCTCGGCCTCACAGTCGTCCGGCCAAGCAAGTGCTAGCAGTGATCGTAGCTGGTACCAGCACCCGGCAGTATGTGGCTTGGCAGGCGGCTTGGTTGGCGGTAGCATTGGTTATGCCACCAGCGGCAGTTCTGATGAAGAGAGCGGTGCTGCCACTGGTGCTGCTGCCGGTGCTGCAATTGGCGGTTTGTTATGCGCGGATCGTACCCCTGAGCCGGTTGCACCGCAGTGCCCGAGCTATGGTGAAGTGCCTGCTGGTGTTGCTGTTGACGCCGAAGGCTGCCCGCTAGATTCTGACGGTGACGGCGTGCCTGATTACCGTGATCAGTGCCCAGGTACTCCTGCTGGTGTTGAAGTTAACGCTAACGGTTGCCCGCTTGACTCCGACAACGACGGTGTTCCGGATTACCGTGATCAGTGCCCGAATACCCCTGCAGGCGTAGAAGTTAACGCACTGGGTTGCCCGGATAGCGTCGTTCTGCAAGATGTTAACTTCGAGTTTGATTCTGCTCAGTTAACTTCCAACGCTCAGAATGTACTTAACGGTGTTGCTGAGCGTTTGGTCAGTAACCCTGATGTTCGCGTAAGCATCGAAGGCCACACTGATTCACGCGGTTCTGACGAGTACAACAAAAACTTGTCACAAGAGCGTGCTCAATCAGTTGCTAACTACTTGGCAAGCCGTGGCGTAGAAGCTAACCGTATGCGTGCAGTAGGTTACGGTGAAGAGCAGCCGATCGCGTCTAACGAGACTGAAGAAGGTCGCTTCCAGAACCGTCGCGTTGAATTGGATGAGTGGAACTAAGTTCACTTATCTTCTGAGGTTTGTAGACGACTTATAAACGGTTAGCTGCAATCCACAGGTACAGAAACGGGAGGCATATGCCTCCCGTTTTTATTTTAAGCGGTAGGTAACTCTGCTAATCTTGTCGCTGTTTTTAGTGGGGCTTTTGCACCCTCCAAGACCATTGATAGCGAAATGTGATCCTTGGTATGGATCACCACTGCGCTCAAGGAACATGAATGCCTATTGTTACTCTGCCTGACGGCAGTCAAAAAACGTTTGAAGCACCGCTGACCATTATGCAGCTCGCAGAATCCATTGGCCCTGGTTTGGCTAAGGCCTGTATCGCTGGGAAGATTGATGGTTTGCTGGTAGATGCCGCTGATTTAATCGAGCAAGATGCGAGCGTCGCTATTATCACAGCGCGTGACGCTGAGGGGTTGGAAATAATTCGTCACTCCTGCGCTCACCTAATTGGTCATGCGGTTAAGCAAATGTATCCCGATGCCAAGATGGCGATTGGGCCAGTCATTGAAGATGGCTTTTATTACGATATTGAATTCGGTCAGTCGGTCACGCCGGAAGACCTGGAGGCGATAGAGACGCGCATGCAATCATTGATTGAGCGCGAGTACGATGTGGTTCGCGAATACGTTGATCGCGACAAGGCAATGTTGACCTTTTTGCATCGTGATGAACCTTACAAGCAGGAAATTGTTCGCGATATCCCTGATGATGCGACCATCAGGCTTTATCATCACGAAGAGTACACCGACATGTGCCGCGGCCCGCACGTGCCTAACACCCGCCACTTAAAAGCTTTCAAGCTCACTAAGTTGGCAGGGGCCTATTGGCGTGGCGATGCTGCAAACACCATGCTGACGCGTATCTACGGCACCGCATGGGGCGATAAAAAACAGCTTAAGGCTTACGTAAAACGGCTTGAAGAGGCAGAGAAGCGCGATCACCGTAAATTGGCGCGCCGACTGGACCTTTTTCACATGCAGGAAGAAGCGCCGGGAATGATATTTTGGCACCCTAACGGCTGGGCGCTATGGCAGCAGATCGAACAATATATGCGAGGCGTTTATAAAGAGGGTGGCTACCAAGAAATTCGCTGCCCCCAGATAATGGATGTATCGCTTTGGAAAAAGTCAGGGCACTGGGACAACTACGCAGACGGCATGTTCTTTACCGAGTCAGAAAAGCGTGAGTATGCCCTCAAGCCTATGAATTGCCCTGGTCATGTTCAGGTATTTAATTCTGGCTTACGTAGCTATCGCGAGCTCCCCGTTCGTTTTGGTGAGTTTGGCGGTTGCCACCGGAACGAGCCTTCAGGCGCTTTACACGGTATCATGCGCGTTCGTGCATTTACTCAAGACGATGGTCATGTTTTTTGTACCGAAGCTCAAGTTGAGCCAGAAGTAACTGACTTTCATCGTCAAGCGTTGAAGGTGTATAGCGACTTCGGCTTTGAAGATATTGCTATTAAAATTGCTCTTCGCCCCGAAAAACGCATTGGTAGTGATGAGGTTTGGGATCGGGCAGAAGATGCACTGCGTAGTGCTTTAAAAACTTGCGATGTAGAATGGCAGGAACTTCCTGGCGAAGGCGCGTTCTATGGCCCCAAGATTGAATACCATATGAAAGATTGCCTGGGACGCGAGTGGCAAGTGGGTACTATGCAGGTAGACTTTATGATGCCAGAGCGACTTGGTGCTCAATATGTGACAGAAGAGGGGCATCGGAAGCCGCCAGTAATGTTGCATCGTGCTATCGTTGGCTCTATGGAGCGTTTCATTGGCATCTTGATTGAACATTATGCAGGCGCTATGCCATTATGGCTTGCGCCACAGCAGGCAGTCGTCATGACTATCACCGATTCACAGCGTGAATATGCGTTTGATTTGGAGAGCCGTCTGCAAAAAAGTGGCTTACGTGTTAAAGCGGACTTGAGGAACGAGAAGATCGGCTTTAAAATCCGTGAGCATACGTTACAGAAAGTTCCCTATCTCCTTGTGGTAGGAGATAAGGAAGTCGAAGCTGACTCAGTGGCCGTGCGAACACGCAGCGGCGAAAACCTCGGTACAATGACGGTCGATGAATTTATTGAACGCCATACTGCCGAGAGAGCAGCCCTGGCGACATCGTCAATTGCCTAAGGAGACGGAACGATCAAGAGAAGCAACCAGCGAGGGCGTCCAGCAGATAAACGCCCACCAATGAACGAGCGAATTGTCGAAGAAGAAGTACGTCTTATTGGTAGCGACGGTGAGCAGTTGGGTGTTGTGCCCACCACCGAAGCGCTAGAGCGTGCAGAATCTGAAAGCTTAGATCTCGTGCAAATTTCGAATGCCGATCCCATCGTCTGTAAGATTATGGATTACGGCAAGTTCGTTTTTGAGACCAAGAAGCAGAAAGCGGCTCAAAAGAAGAAGCAGAAGCAAATCCAGGTTAAGGAAGTTAAATTCCGTCCTGGCACCGACGAAGGCGATTATCAGGTCAAGCTTAAAAACCTGACGCGCTTTTTGGAAGGTGGTGACAAGGGCAAAGTCACACTGCGCTTCCGTGGTCGTGAAATGGCGCACCAGGACATCGGTCGTAAGCTGATGGAAAGGATTGCGGCAGACCTGGAAGAGATCGGAGCGGTAGAGTCTTTCCCGAAAATGGAAGGGCGCCAGATGATCATGATTATTGCCCCGAAAAAGAAGTGATCCAACGGCGATGTCAACGGGCCACCGTTAAACAGGTGGTCGGCCCTGGGTTTTCTAAAAAATATCGAGCGGAGTTTTCCTCATGCCGAAAATCAAAAGCAACAGCGGCGCTGCCAAGCGCTTCAAAAAGACTGCTAATGGCTTTAAGCACAAGCAGTCTCACCGTAGCCACATCTTGACCAAGAAAACGACCAAGCGTAAGCGTCAACTGCGTGGAATGAAGCAAATCCATGCGTCTGATAAAGCGCTTATCCAGCGTATGCTGCCGAATCTATAAGTCGGGTTTTCGTTTTTCTGAGTGCAAAATTTTTTCGCCTCAGCCTTAAAGTCAGGAGTGTGTTATGACTCGAGTTAAACGTGGCGTAGTAGCGCGTCGTCGCCATAAAAAAGTATTGAAGCTTGCTAAAGGTTACTACGGTGCCCGTTCACGCGTTTTCCGCGTTGCCAAGCAAGCCGTTATCAAAGCTGGTCAGTATGCTTACCGTGACCGTCGCAACCGTAAGCGTCAGTTCCGTGCGCTATGGATCCAGCGTATCAACGCTGGTGCACGCGTCAACGGCATGTCTTACAGCCGTTTTGTTGGTGGCCTCAAGAAAGCCGGTATCGAAATCGACCGTAAAGTATTGGCCGATTTGGCAGTACACGAGAAGGCCGCATTTGCTGCCATCGTGGAAAAAGCCAAGGCTGCCCAATAAGGTAGTTTGCATTGGGTGATTGCCCATGCAATGTGCCTGAGGTCATTTCAGAGTGACCCATCCAGGGGAAGAGCAGCCGCTCTTCCCCTGTTTTTTTGCCACCTTCAACGTGCCACGCCATCCTTAGGGGTGGACACCGCTTAATTCGGAGTGAAACGGATGGATCACCTTCCTACTCTGGTATCTGAGGCTCGCGACGCCATTCAGGCTGCGCAGAGTGTCGCTGCACTAGACGAATTACGAGTACGCTACTTAGGTAAGAAAGGTGAGGTAACTGCCTTGCTGAAAGGCCTGGGGAGGCTGTCAGCAGAAGAGCGCCCTGCGGCGGGTGAACGTATTAATCAGGCCAAGCAAACGCTGGCCGACGAAATTGATACTAAGCGAGCGCAACTTGAAAGTGTTGCGCTCAATGCCCGTTTGGCCGCTGAAAGTATCGATGTCACGTTGCCAGGGCGTGGTCAGGCCGAGGGTGGTCTACATCCGGTGACGCGTACGCTTGAGCGTATAGAGGGGCTGTTCACGCGTATTGGTTATGATGTGGCAGTAGGGCCTGAAATTGAAGACGATTATCACAATTTTGAAGCGCTCAATATTCCTGCCCACCACCCTGCCCGTGGCATGGCGGATACCTTCTATTTTGATGCCACACGCCTGTTGAGGACTCACACCTCACCCGTGCAGGTGCGCACCATGAAAAGCAGTGAGCCACCCATCCGTATTGTTTGTCCAGGGCGTGTTTATCGCAGCGACTCGGATTTAACCCACACGCCAATGTTCCATCAAGTGGAAGGGCTGTTGGTTGATGAGGGCATTAGCTTTGCTGATCTAAAAGGGACGATCGAAGACTTTTTGCAGGCATTTTTTGAACGTGACGACCTATCCGTCCGTTTCCGTCCTTCCTACTTTCCATTCACAGAGCCATCAGCCGAAGTCGATATTCAGTGTGTGATGTGTAGTGGTGCGGGGTGTCGTGTATGTTCCCATAGTGGCTGGTTGGAAGTGATGGGTTGCGGCATGGTACATCCTGAAGTCTTCCGCCACTCGGGTATTGATACCGAGCGCTATACCGGGTTTGCCTTCGGAATGGGGGCTGAGCGTTTGGCAATGCTGCGCTACGGCGTGAACGATTTACGCCTGTTCTTTGAAAACGATCTGCGTTTTTTACGTCAATTCGCTTAAGACCGCCGCCGAATACAGGATCAACGATGAAATTTTCAGAACAGTGGTTGCGTGAATGGGTTTCGCCGCAGCTTGATACACAGGCCATGGCCGACCAAATCACCATGGCGGGCTTGGAAGTTGACGCTGTTGAGGCAGTTGCTGCCGAATTCAGTGGAGTGGTGGTGGCAGAGGTGCTGAGTAAAGAGAAGCACCCTGACGCAGATAAGCTCAATGTGTGTACCGTTGATGATGGCAGTGGTGAGCCTGTCCAGGTTGTCTGCGGGGCGCCTAATGTCGATGTTGGCCAGAAAGTGCCCTTTGCCCAGGTGGGGGGTGTCTTGCCGGGCGATTTTAAAATCAAAAAAGCCAAACTGCGTGGCGTTGAGTCACGGGGTATGATTTGTTCGGCATCTGAATTGGGGCTTGCAGAAGAGACGTCATCAGGCATTCTGGTGTTGTCAGCAAATGCTCCAGTGGGTGCTGATTTTAGAGAATTCATGCACCTTAATGACATGACCATTGAGGTCGACCTGACGCCCAATCGTGGTGATTGCTTAAGCATTAAAGGGTTGTCGCGTGAAGTGGGAGTGCTTAATCGGCTGGCGGTGATCGGCCCTGTAATAGCGTCGGTGTCCACTGAGGTTGACGATAGCTTTGCGATTAGTGTCGAGGCGCCAGAGCAATGCCCTCGCTATATGGGCCGCATTATTACAGGTCTCAATGTTAAGGCTGAGACGCCCCTGTGGATGGTTGAGCGGCTGCGTCGTAGCGGCGTACGCTCTATTGATCCTGTCGTAGATGTCACTAACTACGTGATGCTTGAGTTGGGCCAGCCGCTACATGCTTTTGACCGCGATAATCTTCAGGGTGGCATGGTTATTCGCATGGCCACGCCGGGTGAGCGTTTAACGCTGCTTGATGGTCATGAGGTGTCGCTACGCCCTGAAACGCTGGTCATTGCCGACCATTCTGGCCCGCTAGCGATGGCAGGCGTCATGGGTGGTGAAAACTCAGGCGTTAACGAAAACACTCAGACTATTTTCCTTGAATCTGCGTTCTTTACGCCGCTTGCTATTGCTGGCCAAGCGCGCTCTTACGGTCTGCATACTGATGCATCGCACCGTTTTGAGCGTGGAGTTGATCCACAGTTAACGCCCATTGCAGTCGAGCGGGCTACACAGTTACTCATTGAAATTTGCGGTGGCCAAGCCGGGCCTGTTGTTGAAGCGCTAAGCGTTAAGCATATGCCCGAAGAGCGCTCAATCTTATTGCGCAGTGCCCGTTTAGAGCAGGCGCTATCCAAGACGCTAGATAGCGATGATGTGACCGATATTCTTCAGCGTCTGGGGCTTGATGTCAGCATCCAGGGTGCCGATTGGGCCGTCACCGCGCCTACTTGGCGCTTTGATTTGGCCATTGAAGAGGATCTGATCGAAGAGGTGGCACGTATCCATGGCTATAATAATTTGCCGATACGTCGTCCTGCAGCACGCTTGGCGCTTCGCTCTTCGGACGAGGCGACGCTGACTCAGTCGCAGTTGCGTCGTCAGATGGTCGCACGTGGCTTTCAAGAGGCGATCACCTACAGCTTTGTAGCACCTGAGCTGCAAGCGACGCTGTTACCAGACGCCATAACGCCTGTGCTTGCTAACCCTATCTCGGCTGATTTGTCGGTGATGCGGGCCAGCTTGTTTCCTGGCCTGGTTCGTGCCATGGAGTACAACCTCAATCGTCAGCAAGCCCGCGTGCGTTTATTTGAAACCGGGCTAGTATTTAACGGTGAGCTGGATGCTTTGTCACAGGTGCCGATGCTGGGTGCGTTAGTGTGTGGCCCGCGTGAAGCGGAAGGGTGGAGTGGTGCTAAGGATCGCGTCGATTTTTATGATCTTAAAGGTGATCTAGAAAGCGTCATCGCCTTGGGTGGCGAAGCCGATGCTTGGCGGTTTGAGCCCGCTGAGCACCCAGCGCTCCATCCTGGTCAAAGTGCCCAGCTATTGCATAACGGTGAGCCTGCAGGCTGGATTGGTACTCTGCACCCACAAGTACGAGCAACGCTGGGCTTAAAAATGGATGCCGTGTTGTTTGAGGTGCGCTTAGATGCACTTAGCCAAGGCCGAGTTCCTGCGTTTGAGCCGCTGTCACGCTTTCCTGAGGTGCGCCGTGATTTGGCGTTTATACTCAATGAGTCGACACCTGTGCAGGCATTGCTCGATTGCGCCAAGCAGCAAGCGGGGGAGTATCTGCAGGATATCAAGCTATTCGATGTCTATTCAGGTAAAGGTGTAGCCGAAGGGCATAAGAGTATTGCGTTGGGCTTGACCTGGCAGCATCCATCGCGCACGCTAAACGACGAAGAAATCAACCAGTTGGTCGATTCAATTGTGACACAAGTGCGTGTCAAGCTGGATGCGGAGCTGCGCGGCTAATAAAAATCGAAGAGATTAATTAGGCCTCGCCACGATGCTTATCACGTTCTTGGCAATGCGTTTTGCTACTGTACGGTTGATACAGTGTGATTGTTGCTGTATCTGCTTCAAGGATAAGGAGAAGCCTTATGGGTGCGTTGACCAAAGCAGAACTGGCTGAGCATTTGCATGCTGAGCTAGCCCTGTCCAAGCGAGAAGCGAAGGCCATGGTCGAAGCTTTTTTTGAAGAGATTCGAGCCTGTCTTCGTGAGAACGAACAGGTGAAGTTATCGGGGTTTGGTAACTTTGACCTGCGTGATAAGCGCGAGCGGCCAGGACGAAACCCGAAAACCGGTGAAGAAATTCCGATTTCTGCCAGGCGGGTGGTCACGTTTCGCCCAGGGCAGAAGCTTAAGCAGCAGGTAGAGCATTACGTGGGCGATGAGTAGCATTTTGGACTATAGGCGCATGAGCATCTGATTCATAAGCTTAAGGTTCATAACACTAGATAATCTCATGTCCTTTACAAAGGAGTGCCTATGGGCGCTCCTTTTCTTGTTATAGCGCCGGGTCTCAAGTCATGAGGGTTTTCTTGCAACTAAGTGATTCTGCATAAATTATCGCGTATAAAGAACAAAGATCCATCAGAGTAAAATACAGAACCATGTCTCGGCGCTTACGTTTCGTTTCTTTAACACCTGACCAGCAACGTATCTTAAATGAAGCCTACCAGTACGGCGAAAAGAGAGCACTACGTCGTCGGGCCCACGCCATTCTGCTCAACCACAAGGGCCATACGATTAACCAGATTCGCGATATTATTGGGGTTAAGCGCGATACGGTATCGACTTGGTTATCCCAATGGGAAGCAGACGGTATTGAAGGTCTTCAAGACAAGCCTCGCGAAGGACGCCCGCACCTTCTCAGCGAGAGCGATCTTGCTGTGTTAGAACAACTGGTTGAAGAGTATCCCCATCAATTGCCTGTCCTCCATGCCAAGTTTCAGGAGCAGACAGGTAACGTCGTCAGCCAGGACACGTTGCGGCGCGCGTTAAAAAAAGGCTATAGCTGTAAGCGGATACGCCGCTCATTGAGGGCACATCGTGACGAAGCGGATTTCCGCCATACGCAAGAGATAATCAATGTATTGAAGGAGTGGGAAGATGATGGTGAGTGCGATCTCTATTTCTTTGATGAAGCCGGTTTCTCGCAATCATCGTCACTTCCTTATGCATGGAGCCCGATAGCCAAGCCCTGGGAAGTCACGGCCTACCCACACAGCAAACGGCTGAATGTACTGGGCTTTCTCACCAGAAAAGGTGAGTTTTTTCACCATATGACCACCGACTCAGTGACCACTGAAACCGTTATAGAAGCCTTTGATCAGTTTGCGGCACATAAAGACCCTGACGCATTCGCCGTCGTGATACTGGATAATGCCAGGATGCACCGTTCCAAGGCGTTCCAGCGCAAACTTATTGATTGGATGGCACATCGCATTCACCTGGTCTACTTGTCGCCATATTCGCCGGAGCTGAATCTGATCGAAATCCTTTGGCGCGAAATCAAATACCGGTGGCTACCGTTAACAGCCTACAGTTCGTTCGATAAGCTTTGTGAAGCGGTCAAAAAAGTATGTAATGGTTACGGCACTGATTACTCAATAACTTTTGCATAACCACTTACATGCCGCCACCTTCTATTAACCACGTAATCACCACCTTGATAACGTAACCCAGCATACCTGCTCCCAACACGACAAACAGCATGATGGTGCCAAATTTGCCAGCGTTGGATTTTTTAGCCAGGTCCCAGATAATAAAGCACATAAATATAATTAAACCCCCGATCATTATCGGAGTGATCCACGTCTCAAAGGTTTGCTGCATAGTTACTCCTAGGGGTTATGTATGGGCCAAGCATTACGGGTAATGTGTTTCATTCTAACCAGCCATGTTAATATTTGAGCAAATTCATCGGGTATTTGTCGACTTGAAGGTTGGCACTGTGACACTTTGACAGGGGAGTGACGATGCCGAAGCTAAATATTTTGGTGGGCACCATGTACGGCGGTGCCCTTGATGTGGCAGAACAAGTGAAGCCCCTATTTGAACAGGCCGGTTACGCTGTGGAGATTGTTGAGCAACCATCTGTCGATGATATTGTCAGTGGTGACGCCGATTTGGCGCTGTTTTGTGTCTCGACCACGGGCAGTGGAGATTTTCCCGGCAGTTTTGTGCCCTTTGTCCGGCAGTTGCGTGATCAAAGTCCCACGCTTATCACGCTTCGCTACGGGCTCATTGCCCTCGGTGATAGCTCGTATGGCGATACTTTTTGCGGCGCAGGCCGCGCGCTAGATGAGTTGCTGGCGGATTATGGCGCGACTCGCTTAGGGGAGCGCCTAGAAATCGACGCCATGGAGACCTTTATGGCCGACGATGCTGCCGTGCCCTGGGTGGAAGAGTGGATCGTTGACCAGCAGTTAAAGTTGGCTTGAGCGATGCAGCGAACGCCCACCTCGCCTGAGCGCATCAGCGTTGCGCTGGGTTTATGTGTCGTTATGCTGGCAACCCTGCCTCGCTACATGGCGGGCGGGCATGAAACCCGCCAGACGCTGATTTTCTTCGCCTTAGCACTGGTGGCTTTTGCGGCTATTATTCAGTGGCGCTTATTGGCTGTGGAGGCGCGTCGCCGCTTGCCGCAACTATGCAAACGGTTAGCCGTTATGTTACTGCTAGGAATGGTCGTAATGGGTGGCTGGCACGCGCTGTTTACGGAGTGGATTAGTTGGCAGGTGTTCATTTCCCATGGTGCGACGCTTGGCGTACTGATGCACGCAGTAGGTCTATGGTGGGCTGGTGAGCACCAAGCTCACTAGTGTTTTTGGTACAGCGATTGAAAAAGTCGCTGCAAGACGTACAAAGCAGTAGAATGGTATAAATTACGCAGCATGGGGCTAATAATGAAGCTAAACACGCCTTAAAGCGGTTAATTGCTCGCTTATTCCCTTGTTTTTAACATCACTGCCCCCATGTTGCGAGCATGGCGCTTGCCACTATGCGTTGGGGTTCTTAAAATTACCCCCTTGAACTTATTACATGCAATCAACACAACGCCCAGCCGTTAGAGGACAATTCATGCAAGTTTCTGTCGAGACGACCTCCCAGATCGAACGCCGCATTACTATTCAAGTGCCGGCTGCCGAAATTGACGAGGCCGTTAGTGCTCGCTTGAAAGACACCGCGAAGAATGTTCGCTTGAATGGTTTTCGCCAGGGCCGGGTGCCAATGGCAGTAGTTCAGCAGCGCTACGGCCAAGACGTACGTAACGAGGTAGTTAGCGAAGTAATGCGTGAGCGTTACGTACGCGCTATTACTGATGAAGGCCTCAATCCGGCGGGCTTCCCGCAAATTGAACCTTCCGTTAACGAATCAGGCAAAGACCTTGAATTCGTGGCAGTAATGGAAATCTACCCGCAGGTAGAGCTGGCTTCAATTGAAGGTGCTGATATAGAGCGCCCGGTGGTGTCCGTTAGCGATGCAGATGTCGATGAGATGATCGATACACTGCGTAAGCAAAATGCCGCATGGGAAGAAGTTGATGCTGCTGCCGCTGATGGTGACCAAGTCACTATCGACTTCCAGGGCTATATTGGTGATGAGCCGTTCGAAGGCGGTAGTGCCGAAGGTCACACACTGGTCATTGGCTCCAATAGCTTTATTCCAGGTTTTGAAGAGCAGTTAATTGGTGCTAAAGCGGGCGAAGAGAAGACCCTTAACGTCACGTTCCCTGATGACTACCAGGCTGAGCACTTGGCTGGCAAAGAAGCCACTTTCAAGGTAACGGTTCACAAAGTCAGCAGCCAGAAGCTGCCCGAAGTTGACGCTGAGTTTATCGAGCGTTTTGGCGTTGAAGGCGGCGATCAGGAAAAATTCCGCGCCGAAATCAAGAAGAACATGACCCGTGAAGCATCACAAGCCGTTGATAACCGGGTTAAGCAGCAAGTACTTGATGCGCTTAAAAAGGTGAATGAAATTCCTGTGCCGAGCGCACTGGTTCAGCAAGAAACAGATGGCATGAAGCGTCAGGCGGCTCAACAGTTTGGTTTAGGCGAAGATTTTGATGTTAGCCAGCTGCCCAATGAACTTTTCGAAGAGCAGGCTAAAGGCCGAGTTCAGGTTGGTTTGTTGCTGGCAGAAGTCATCAAAGCAAACGAACTTGATGCCGACGATGATGCTATCAAGGCAAAAGTAGCCGAGCTGGCTGAGCAGTATCAAGATCCTGATGAAGTGGTTAGCTACTACATGGGTAACGAACAGCTGAAAACCCAGGTGAAATCTGCCATTCTCGAAGAGAAGGCGGTGGCTAAGTTGCTTGAGCAAACGAACATTAAAGACGTTGAAATGTCTTATCAGCAAGCCCTTGCCGCTGCGCAACAGCAGGCTGAGCAAGATGAGGGTGCTGAAGAAGGCGAGCAAGCTAGCGCCTAACACCCTGGAACGTGGCGCACCTTTATGTCGGTGCGCCTTTCCCTTCCCGGACGCAAGGAATCACCTGAATGAGTGAGTTTGATATTCAAAACGCCGGCGGTTTAGTGCCCATGGTGGTTGAGCAGAGCGCCAAAGGGGAAAGAGCCTACGACATCTACTCACGCCTTTTGAAAGAGCGTGTGATCTTTTTGGTAGGCCCTGTAGAAGACTACATGGCTAATCTGGTTGTCGCTCAGTTACTGTTTCTGGAGTCAGAAAATCCAGATAAAGATATTCACCTGTATATTAACTCGCCAGGTGGTTCGGTCACCGCGGGGATGTCGATTTACGACACTATGCAGTTTGTGAAGCCGGACGTGTCTACGGTATGTATTGGCCAAGCGGCCAGCATGGGTGCGCTGTTATTGACAGCAGGTGCTGCTGGTAAACGTTACTGCCTGCCCAATTCACGGGTGATGATTCATCAGCCGCTGGGTGGTTACCAAGGCCAGGCTTCTGACATTGAAATTCATACCCGTGAAATTCTGGGTATTCGCGAAAAGCTGAATCAAATCCTTGCCCACCATACGGGCCAAGATATCGAAACCGTCTCGCGTGATACAGATCGGGATAATTTCATGAGCGCCAATAAAGCCACAGAGTATGGCTTGATTGACGCAGTGCTGGATAAGCGGCCTACATCCTGATAGCGTAATAGGATTCTGCTTTTCTAACGAGCTTTTCCGGCGGCGTAAGCCGCCGCAGTGATAGAGGTATGCGAATGGCCGACGGCAAAGGCAAGGACGAAGGTGGCAAACTGCTCTACTGCTCGTTTTGTGGAAAGAATCAAAACGAAGTACGTAAGCTGATTGCGGGCCCGTCCGTTTATATCTGCGATGAGTGTGTCGACTTATGTAATGACATTATTCGCGAGGAAGTTCTCGAAGCCGATGCCGAGAGCGATGAGGAGCGTTTACCTACGCCTCGCGAAATACGTCATACGCTTGATGACTACGTCATCGGACAAGATCGCGCCAAAATGGTGCTTTCTGTAGCGGTGTATAACCACTACAAGCGTCTGAAAACAGATGTGCGCGACGGCGATGTAGAATTAGGTAAATCAAACATTCTGCTGATTGGTCCCACTGGTAGCGGTAAAACGCTGTTAGCGGAGACGATGGCACGGTTACTGAATGTACCTTTTACCATTGCGGATGCAACCACGCTGACGGAAGCCGGCTATGTCGGTGAAGATGTCGAAAACATCATCCAGAAGTTGTTGCAGAAGTGCGATTACGACGTTGAGAAAGCCGAGCGCGGGATTGTTTATATTGATGAAATCGACAAGATTTCACGCAAATCGGATAACCCTTCAATTACGCGTGATGTCTCGGGTGAAGGCGTCCAGCAAGCATTGCTGAAGCTTATTGAAGGTACAACGGCTTCTGTGCCACCTCAAGGTGGGCGCAAACATCCCCAGCAGGAATTTGTCCAAGTTAATACGGGCAATATTCTGTTTATCGTAGGCGGTGCGTTTGCGGGGCTGGAGAAAGTTATTCGTGACCGTGCTGAGAAGGGCGGTATCGGCTTCAATGCAGCGGTGAAAAGCAAGGAGTCCTCCCGTGGGGTGGGTGAACTGCTGGCTGACGTAGAGCCTGATGATCTAGTGAAATTTGGCTTGATTCCAGAGTTTGTAGGGCGTTTGCCGATCATCGCGACACTAACGGAGCTCACCGAAGATGCACTGGTGCAGATTCTGACCGAGCCCAAGAATTCGCTGGTTAAGCAGTACGCTAAGCTGTTTGAAATGGAAGATGTGACGCTTGAGTTCAGAGATGAAGCGTTACGTGCTGTGGCTGAGAAAGCGATGGAGCGTAAGACTGGCGCGCGTGGCCTGCGCTCTATTCTAGAGTCAGTGCTGCTTGACACCATGTACGAAATTCCATCACTTGAAGGTGTCAGTAAAGTTGTCATTGACGGTTCAGTGATTGCCGGTGAGAGCGAGCCTCTTTTGATCTATTCTCAGCAAGAAGAAGCCCTAGTCGACGGCACTGATGGTTAGTGGCTAGTTGACCAGTCGGCCCAGCTTTAACCGCTTGCGCTAAAATCAAGGGGTCGCTTAGGCGACCCCTTGTTGTTGAAGAGCCCTGCCGCTGAAGAGCTTTGCCGTTGAAAAGCTTTGTCGTGAAGTGTTACTGCCTAGTCCGCTCAATGCTAATGTGGTTGAACATCGCTTACTGACGACTGCGCAGTACTTTTCCAAGTACTCTTTTTTAAGTACTCATCCGATTTGCCGAGGAACGTCTGCGATGCAGCAGAACGCCGAACAGACACAATGTCTACCCCTTTTACCGTTGCGCGATGTGGTCGTTTATCCGCAAATGGTAATACCCCTTTTTGTTGGTCGTGAAAAGTCTATCCAGGCGCTTGAAGCAGCGATGGAGGCTGATAAGCGTGTATTGCTGGTGGCTCAACGTGAAGCGTCTCAGGATGAGCCGGATAACGCTGATCTTTATTCTATGGGTACCGTGGCTGACATTATGCAGCTGCTCAAGCTTCCTGATGGCACGGTTAAAGTACTCATTGAGGGTAATTTTCGAGCGGATGTACTAAGCGTTGAAGAGAATGAAGCCGGCTACACGCAGGCGCACTTAACACCACGAGAGAGTGAGCCGCTTACTACTCGTGAGCAAGAAGCGCTTGTGCGTGTATTACTCAACCAGTTTGAGCAGTACGTCAAGCTGTCTAAGAAAGTCCCTAACGAGGTACTTAACTCGTTATCAGGGATTGAAGACCCAAGCCGCTTGGTGGACACCATTTGTGCTCATCTGTCGCTGAAAATTGGTGATAAGCAGGAATTGCTTGAGATGGATCGCGTGCGCGATCGTATTGAGCACCTGATGGCGCTGATTGAGTCTGAAATCGATCTGCTGCAAGTGGAGAAGCGCATCCGCTCGCGGGTTAAAGAGCAGATGGAGAAGACGCAGCGCGAGTACTATCTCAATGAGCAGATGAAAGCCATCCAGAAAGAGATGGGTGAGCTGGATAATGTGCCCAATGAGGCTGAAAAGTACGAGCTCGCGATTAAAGAGTCCGGCATGCCCAAGGAGGCATCGGAGAAAGCGACGCAAGAGCTTAACAAGCTCAAAATGATGGCTTCAAATTCCGCTGAAGCGACCGTTGTGCGCTCTTACCTGGATTGGCTAGTCGCGGTGCCTTGGAAGAAGCGCACACGTGTGAAGCACGATCTCGTCAAAGCTCAGCAAGTGCTGGATGAAGACCATTACGGCCTTGAAGAGGTAAAAGCGCGCATCCTAGAGTATCTTGCCGTGCAGAAGCGGGTGCGCAAGATGAAAGGGCCTGTATTGTGTTTGGTGGGCCCGCCTGGAGTGGGTAAAACCTCTCTCGGCCAATCTATCGCCCGTGCCACCAATCGTAAGTATGTGCGTTTGGCGCTGGGTGGCGTTCGCGATGAGTCAGAAATTCGCGGCCATCGCCGCACCTATATCGGGTCGCTGCCGGGTAAATTGATGCAGCGGATGAGCCGTGCTGGGGTTAAAAATCCCCTGTTCTTGCTGGATGAGGTCGACAAGCTTGGCATGGATCATCGCGGCGATCCTGCCTCTGCATTGCTTGAAGTGCTTGATCCTGAACAAAATAACAGCTTTAGCGATCACTATCTGGAGCTCGATTACGATCTTTCAGAAACACTATTCATCTGTACGGCTAATTCGATGAATATTCCTAGTGCGCTTCTAGATCGTATGGAGATTATTCGTCTGCCGGGTTACACCGAAGATGAAAAACTGGCCATCGCTAAGCGCTACTTATTGCCTAAGCAGTTAGCAGCAAACGGTTTGAAGGGTGATGAGTTAACGCTGGAAGATAGCGCGCTTTTAGAGCTTATTCGCTATTACACTCGTGAAGCAGGTGTGCGTGAGCTTGAGCGTCAGATCGCCAAAGTGTCGCGTAAAGTGCTACGTGAACGCCTTGAAAATGAGCGTGACCCTACATCTGATCAAGATGGTCAGAGCTTAACGGCCGAACAGATTGAGCACTATGCAGGGGTGCGTCGCTATAGTTACGGTCTGGCTGAGCAAGAAGATCAAATTGGCCGAGTCACTGGGCTTGCCTGGACATCGGTCGGTGGCGAATTGCTTAATATTGAGTCAGTGGTTACGCCGGGTAAGGGGCGAATTAACAAAACTGGCTCGCTCGGCGATGTCATGAAAGAGTCGGTAAGCGCGGCACACACCGTGGTCAGAGCTAGAGCACAAGCGTATGGTATTGATCCTGAGCGGTTCGAAAAAGAGGATCTGCATATCCACGTACCCGAAGGAGCTACACCTAAGGATGGCCCCAGCGCGGGTATTGCCATGGTGACCGCTATCGTTTCTGCTTACACCCAGCGGGCGGTACGTTGTGATGTGGCAATGACCGGTGAGGTCAATCTGCGCGGTGAAGTGTTGCCCATCGGTGGTCTGAAGGAGAAATTGCTGGCAGCTCGCCGCGGTGGTATAAAGACAGTGCTAATTCCTGAGGAAAACCGTCGTGATCTCAAGGAAGTACCTGACAATATCAAAGGTGCACTTGATATTCGTCCGGTACGTTGGATAGATGATGTCTTAGCCGTAGCGCTAGCTGATAAGGTAGAAGAAGGTGCACCGTTGAAAAGCACCGACGCATCGTATAGTAATACCGTAGTTGCTAGTACCCATTAAGCTGTTAAAGTCCTCTTTGGTCTTTAATTTTACTTAATATTTGTGCCCGCTACTTTGTGTGGCGGGTATCTCACAGCATGGTTGCTTGACAGGTGTTTCAAGGCGTTGCTATAAAACGCAGCTATGCTTTGATCGTTGTACCTATCGGTGACCATGCCGTTCAGAGCCATTTTTTGAAACAGTCAAGGGGTGAAGAGTGAATAAGTCCGAGCTGATTGAAGCCATTGCCGCGTCTGCAGATATCCCGAAAGCAGCGGCAACCCGCGCATTGGATGCCATGGTGGAGTCTGTCACCGATAGCCTTAAGAAGGGCGAAAGCGTATCACTAGTAGGCTTTGGTACCTTCGCGATCAAAGAACGTGCTGCACGCACTGGCCGCAACCCGCAAACGGGACAGCCAATCCAGATCAGTGCTGCCAAAGTACCCAGCTTCAAAGCAGGTAAAGCGCTGAAAGACGCCGTCAACTAATTTGACCGCGTTTGCTGTAACCTAATGGGCGCATCGCATTGGCGATGCGCCCATGTTATTTTCTGGCCCCTATTTGTTAGGATTTAGCGGGTCTGTTTGGCTGTGACTATCTGAGGCTAGCATGCTGCAAAGTATTCGAGATGGCTCCAGGAGCTGGGGTGCCAAAATTATTATCGGTGTTATGGTCGCGGCCATGGCGCTTTTCGGGATTGAATCACTGTTTGGGCTTTTTGGCAGCGATCCAGACGAAGTAGCCAGTGTCAACGGGCAGCCAATCATGCGTCAGCAGGTTGAGCTCGGGGTGCAGCGCGCTTTACGCTCAGGACAGGTGCCGCCTGAACAAGAGCGAGCCCTACGCAGCGACATGCTTGACCAGCTCATCACCCAGGAATTGTTATCCCAGTACGCCAAAGAGGGTGGTTTTGCTGTTTCAGAAGAGCAACTTGATCAACTGATTGTCAGTCTGCCTGAGTTTCATGATCAGGATGGTCGTTTTTCTGCTGAAGTTTTTCGTAATCGCTTAGCGGGCGCGGGCTATACGCCATTATCTTTTCGTGAAGAATTGCGCGTCGATATCCAGCGACAGCATTTACAGCAGGGCCTCGCCTTCAGCGATTTTAGCTTACCCAACGAGCAAGAGCGCCTGGCAGAGTTGCAGCGCCAGGAGCGGAGCTTACGCTATGTGCTGCTAGATGGTGACGACGTCGAGGCTGATATCAATATCAGTGAAGACGACCTGCAAGCCTATTATGATGCCCACCAAGAGCGCTATGAACGTCCAGAACAGGTGCGTCTTGAGTATGTGTTAGTTGATCGTCAGGCAATGGCAGAAGGCCGCGATATTGATGAAGAGGCGCTACGTGATGCATGGCGCGAACAGAACCGTGACGCTGATCGCCAAGTCTCGCATATCATGATCACCTTTGGTGACGAACGTACTCGTGATGAAGCTCAGGAAATGGCTGAAACAGCCAGGCAAGCATTGGATAGCGGTGAATCGTTTGCCGATACCGCTCTGCGCTACTCTGATGATACGGCCAGTGCCGAAGAGGGTGGGGATCTTGGGGTAATCAGCCGTGGCTTCTTTGGGGATAGCTTTGATGAAGCAGCATTCTCTTTAGAAGAGGGTGATGTATCCCAGCCGGTTGAACTGGATAATGCTTTTCACATTATTCAGGTGGCGGATATTCAAGGCCCAACATTTGAAGAGCAGCGCGATGAGTTGGCGCGGGAAGTGGCGCTGAGCGATGTTGATGATGAATTTAATCAGCGAGTTCAGCAGCTAATTGATGAAAGCTTCGCTGCTGATGATTTGCAAAGCGTTGCTGAAAGCATTGGTCTTACCCTTAATGAGAGCGATTGGCTTGCCCGTGATGATGAAGTTGAAGGCGTTTTATCCGAGCCTGGTGTGATGTCAGCGGCGTTCAGCAACGACGTGCTGGAAGAGGGTTATAACAGTGAAGTTATCGAGTTAGACCAAGATCGTCGGATGGTGCTGCGTATTGCTGAACAGCGCGATGCGACGTTACTGCCTCTGGATGAGGTCCGCGAGGAGGTCGAAATATCCGTAGCGGCTGAGCAGCAACAGCAAGCATTGCGTGAAGAGGCGCAATCACTGCTTTCAGAACTGCAAGCAGGTGAGGAGTTGGATATCAATTGGCTCGAAGCTAACAACGTTAGTCGCCAAGCCGATATCACCGTACCTCAAACGATTGTTCAGGAAGCTTTCCGCATGCCACGGCCTGATGAGGGTGAAAGCGTTTATCGTGCCGTTGAACTTCCCCAAGGCGTTGCCGTTGTAGCGTTGGATAGTGTTACTGACGGTGAAATTGATGAGCAGATGGAAACGTTTGTCTCACAAATGGCGGAACAACTGCGTGCTCAATCGGTACTCCAAGGTTTGGTTGATGACTTGCGCAGCGATGCAGACATAGAGCAATAGAATCGCTTAAGCAGGTTCAAAAAAGCCGATCTCGCGATCGGCTTTTTTATATCCGTAAATAGCGGTCTCAGGTCAGGCGTCAGGTAATTCGGTGAAAGAGAACTGACGCAACCTTGGTGCCGTTTGATCTGAGCGCTCAACCACGATATCCCAGCCACGTTGGCTATCCCAATCACCTAACACATAACGTTTGGCGGGTACTTCTTCAACCGTCAGGTCATGTACGTGGGGGCGGTGAGTGTGACCATGAATCATAGTGGCAACACCAAACCGCTCCATCAGCAAAATGACTTCCTGCTGTGTCACATCCATGATCGCCTCAGCTTTATTGGCGTTAGCCTCGCCCGACTGCATACGTAGGCTTTTGGCCAGCTCTAGACGTTGTTCCAGCGGTAGAGCCAATATCTGAGTTTGCCACTCTGGGTTGCGCGACTGCTGACGGAAAGCCATGTAGGCTTCATCTTGGGTGCATAAGCTATCGCCATGCAGAAGTACCACGGGCACCCCCTGAATCTCGACTTCCTCAATGTCAGATAGCAGCATCGCCTGACAAGCGTTAACAAAGCGCTCGCCGAGTAAAAAATCACGGTTGCCATGCATCAAATAAACAGTGGTGCCGTCACTGCTAAGCTTGTGCAGCCGCTTGATAACCTCTTGAGCCACAATGCTGAGCGGATGGTCAGTGGCATCCAGAAGGTCATCACCCATCCAGGCATCAAAAAGGTCGCCCAGAATATAAAGAGCATCGGCTCCTGGGGCAGTATGTTCTAGGTAGCTGTAAAACCCCTGATTAATCTCAGGGGTGTCGCTACTTAGATGCAGGTCGGCAACAAGCAATGTGCGCATAAAGCTCCCAGTGTCATTCCGCTTCCTTCACGTAAGCGCGTTCGATGATCACGTCTTCAGCGGGTACATCGGCATGCATGCCACGGCGTGTAGTGGCCACGTTTTTAATCTCGTTGACCACCTCCATACCGTCAACGACTTCGCCAAATACCGCATAGCCCCAGCCTTGAAGACTTTTACCGCTGTGATCAAGAAAGCTATTGTCGCCCACATTAATAAAAAACTGCGCAGTGGCAGAATGCGGGTCCTGGGTGCGAGCCATGGCTAGCGTACCGATAGTGTTTTTTAAGCCGTTGTCGGCTTCGTTCTCGATCGGGTCACCGGTCGGCTTCTGCTCGAAGTCTTTATCAAAACCGCCGCCTTGGACCATGAATCCGTCAATCACCCGGTGAAACAGGGTGCCGTCATAAAATCCGTCGCGAACGTACTGCTCAAAGTTCGCCGCGCTAATCGGCGCTTTTTCATGGTTAAGCGCGATGGTGATGTCACCGTGGTTCGTCTGTAATACGATCATTGATAAATTCCTGTTCAATAAAGGCGTTCGCCTTGGCGCTGTGCATCGGCGTCACGTTATAATAGCGGTTTTGCCCTGCACCGCGAAGGGCCATAGGAGTATCCTATGTTCTCACGGCTCAGTACGCCATCCACCACGAGGTTATCAACACCACCATGACCAACGAGACCACCCCAGCGCCGAACTTCATTCGCAACCAAGTACGCGACGAAATCGAGGGCGGCCAGGTCACTAAAATCGTGACACGCTTCCCCCCCGAGCCCAACGGCTTTTTGCACATCGGCCATGCAAAGTCGATCTGTCTCAATTTCGGGCTGGCGGAGCAAATGGGTGGCGAATGTCATCTGCGTTTTGATGATACCAACCCGGCGAAAGAAGAACAGGCGTACATCGATGCGATCAAAGAGGATGTCACTTGGCTAGGCTTTGAATGGGCAGGCCCTGTGCGTTTTGCTTCCGACTACTTCGACCAGCTCTATGCCTGGGCGCAGCACTTGATGCGTGAAGGAAAAGCCTACGTGGACGACCTTTCGCCGGATGAAATTCGCGAGTACCGCGGCACACTGACGGCGCCGGGTACCCCTAGTCCTTACCGTGAGCGCAGCGCCGAAGAGAATCTTGATCTGCTGGCGCGAATGCGCGAAGGCGAGTTTGGCGAAAGTGAAAAGGTCGTGCGCGCTAAAATTGACATGGCGTCGCCTAATATCAACCTACGCGACCCCATCCTTTACCGCATCCGACACGCCAGCCATCACCAAACGGGCGATAAGTGGAAAATCTACCCCTCTTATGATTTCACCCATGGTCAATCAGATGCCATTGAAGGTGTTACGCACTCGATCTGCACCCTGGAGTTTGAAGATCACCGCCCGCTGTATGAGTGGTTTTTAAATAACCTTCCTGTGCCCGCCAAGCCGCGCCAAATCGAATTTGCCCGGCTCAATCTTGATTACACGCTAACCTCCAAGCGCAAGTTGAAGCTGTTGGTAGACGAAAAGATTGTCGATGGCTGGGATGACCCGCGGATGCCGACGATTTCCGGCATGCGTCGCCGCGGTTATACGCCGACCTCTATCCGCAAGTTCTGCGAGATGATCGGCGTCACCCGTGCCGACGGTGGCTTAGTCGATATCGCCATGTTGACCCACGCGATTCGCTCAGATCTTGAAGACAATGCGCCGCGCGCCATGTGTGTGTTGAAGCCGCTGAAAGTCGTGCTCACCAATGTGCCGGAAGATCACGAAGAGATGTATGAAGTGCCAGGGCACCCTGCACGTGAAGATATGACGATGCGCAAGGTGCCCTTTACTCGGGAGCTTTACATCGATCAAGACGACTTTATGGAAGATGCTCCTAAGAAGTTCTTCCGCCTCGCGCCAGGTAAAGAAGTACGTCTACGCAATAGCTATGTGATTCGCTGTGACGAGGTAATTAAGGACTCGGCCGGTGACATCAACGAGCTGCATTGTTCAGTGGATTTCGATACGCTGGGCAAAAACCCGGAAGGCCGCAAGGTGAAAGGGGTTATTCATTGGGTAAGTGCTGACCACGGTTTGCCAGTGGAAGTGCGCCTGTATGACAACCTGTTCACCGTTGAGCAGCCAGATCGTGACAAAGAGGTCGACTTCCTAGAGCACTTAAATCCGGAATCGCTGGTCGTTTGTCAGGCAATTGGCGAGCCGAGCCTTGCGGAGGCCACGCCCGAGTCACGCTTCCAGTTCGAGCGCGTTGGTTACTTCTGTGCAGATCGTCATGATTCCACGCCAGAGCATTTAGTGTTTAACCGCACCGTGGGATTAAAAGATAGCTGGGCAAAAATCAAGCAGAAGGGCTAAAGGCCAGGAAAAACATGGATAGCCATATGCATATTTACAATACGCTGACGCGTCGCAAAGAACCTTTCACCCCGCTTGTAGCGGGAAAAGTGAGCATGTATGTCTGCGGCATGACGGTGTATGACTATTGCCATCTTGGTCATGCCCGCGTCATGGTCGCCTTTGACGTCATCACCCGCTACCTGCGTGAGCGTGGCTACGATGTTAACTATGTGCGCAACATTACCGATATTGATGACAAGATACTGAAGCGTGCTGACGAAAATGGTGAAAGCATCACCGCGCTAACCGAGCGCATGATTGCCGCCATGCACGAAGATGAAGCGCGTCTGTTTGTTTTGCCACCGACTCATGAGCCCCGCGCCACCGGTCATATCGACGATATCGTGGCAATGATTGAAACGCTGATTGCAAAAGGCTTTGCCTATGCGGCCGATAACGGCGATGTTTACTACCGTGTACGCAAGTTTGCCAATTACGGCAAGCTCAATAATCGCCAGCTAGACGATATGCGCTCTGGTGCTCGGGTGGATGTTGATGTTCATAAAGAAGATCCACTCGACTTTGTACTTTGGAAGGCTGCAAAACCGGGTGAGGCCCACTGGTCGTCGCCGTGGGGTAATGGGCGTCCCGGCTGGCACATCGAGTGCTCGGCGATGTCGACCTGCTGCTTGGGTGATACCTTCGATATTCACGGTGGCGGGCCGGATCTAACCTTTCCGCATCATGAAAATGAGATTGCGCAAAGCGAAGCGGCCACCGGCAAGACCTACGTCAACACCTGGATGCACGCTGGGGCAGTGCGGGTGAACAAGGAGAAGATGTCCAAATCTCTGGGCAACTTCTTCACCATTCGCGATGTACTGGCCGAACACGACCCTGAAGTGGTGCGCTTTCTGCTGGTGGCCAGTCACTACCGTAGCCCGATCAACTATTCGGTGGACTCACTGACCGAAGCACGCAAATCGCTGACACGTTTATACACAGCGCTAGAAGGCGTCGACACTGACGCTATTGCCAGCAGTGAAGCATCCCCTTACCGAGAGCGTTTTACTCAGGTCATGGACGATGACTTCAACACGCCTGAAGCGTTGGCAGTCATGTTTGAGCTGGCGCGTGAAGTCAATCGCGCCAAGCAGGAGCAGCCCGACGAGGCCGCTAGGCTTGGGGGCGAGCTCAAGCAGCTAGGGGCTATTTTGGGGCTGCTTCAGCAGGCGCCGCAAATTTTCCTGAAAGGCACGCAGCAACAAGGTATGCCGCTTAGCGAAAGCGAGATTGAAGCGAAAATTGCTCAACGTATTGAGGCGAAAGCGAATAAGGACTTCGCTCAGGCGGATGCGATTCGCGATGAGCTCTCAGCCCTAGGGATTATTCTTAAAGACTCACGCGAAGGTACTTCTTGGGTGTTAGAAGCACCTTAAACGCCGATGGCTTTATCTTAGGCTCTGACTTAAACGCTGATGGCTCTTATACTTCATAAGAGCCTCAGTAAAAAAAGCCCACTTCAAAAGGAATTCCAAGATGCGCTTTTCAGCTAATCCTATCATTGCTAAGCCCTTAATCGTTGCTTGCGCCGTATCCGTTATTTCCCTTTCCCAGGCCAGCGCCAATGAGCCGGTAGTGGTGTCCTCCAAGATCGATACGGAAGGGTCGGTGTTGGGTGAGCTGATCATTCAGACCTTGGAACGCAACGATATTGCTACCGAAAACCGCTTACAGCTTGGTGGTACTAGTGTTGTGCGGTCGGCATTAGAAGCTGGCGAAATTGATGTGTACCCTGAGTACACGGGCAATGGTGCCTTCTTTTTTGATATGGCCGACAGTCCAGTGTGGAACGATGCGGATCAAGCGTTTGAAACCGTTAAAGAGCGTGACGCGGAACAAGACTTGGTCTGGCTGCAGCCAGCTAGCGCTAACAACACCTGGGCAATGAGTGTCCGCGAAGACGTAGCCACTGAAAATGAATTGGTCAGTTTAGAAGACCTCGCGGCCTATCTGGCGGAAGGGGGGGAGTTCAAATTCGCCGCCAGCGCGGAATTTGTGGAATCCGCACAGGCGTTACCTGCGTTTCAGGAAGCCTACGGTTTTGAATTGAGCGATGAGCAACTGCTGGTGCTGTCGGGTGGCAATACTGCTGCCACCATGCGTGCCGCCGCCCAGCAAACCAGTGGCGTTAACGCCGCCATGACTTATGGCACCGACGGTGGCTTAAGTGCACTGGGTCTGGTCGTACTGGAAGATACTAAAGGCGTGCAGCCCGTATACCAGCCTGCCCCCGTGGTGCGTGAAAGCGTGCTGGAAACGTACCCCGAAATGGAAGCGCTGCTCAACGAGGTCTTTGCCACCCTTGACCTGGTCACTCTGCAAACGCTAAATGCAGATGTTGCTGTTAACGGGCTGTCACCGACCCAAGTGGCCAGCGACTATCTGGATGCGCTAGCTGATTAATGTGTTTATGCCTGGGATAACTAATTAATGTCGTTATTGGATGCATTGCCCACCCCTCGGCTTCGCTGGGATGGGCGGCACCCTAACACTGTGCTTGTTAGCCTCAGTCTTATCATGCTGGCCGCATTCTGGGGTTTGGACGTGGTTAGCATGGCCCCCAATCGGATTGTTCAGGGAACGAGCTACGGCGCGCTTGAGGCCTTAGGCTGGCCCGGCGCGCTATTAGCCACATTACTGCTCAGTTTCATTGGCATATTAGCGTGGCAACCGAGTTACCGGCACTATCGCGCTCTGTTAGCGGCAGTAATGACCTTGATGGCACTCATGCCCGTGGGGTTAATTGCCAGCAGCTATTTACTGATTAATCCTGAACTGCCCCAGGCGCGTTTGGGCCTGGGGGCAGCGTATTGGGTAGTGCTGTTTGTATTACTACTGTGCTTAATTGAAATACGCTTACGCTTAAAGCTCACTCGTCTCTGGCCCACGCTGCTGTTATGTGGCGTGGCGTTGGTGTGGTGGCTGTGTGCAACTTTGTGGCTGGATAGCCTTGCCCTGGTGCAGGAGTTTAAGACGCGTGATCGGCAGTTTCTGAGAGCTATTGGTCAGCACGTGACGCTGGTTGGGGCTGCCGTCAGTATTAGCGTGGTGGTTGGCTTAGTACTAGCGATGCTGATGCGCCGCTATGCACGGCTGCAGAAAGGCGCTTTCGCAGTACTCAATTTTCTACAAACCATTCCCAGTCTTGCCTTGTTTGGCCTGCTACTGGCGCCGCTTGCTTGGCTTGCTGCCAACGTACCATTGCTAGGCCGGCTTGGCGTCAGCGGGATCGGTACGACGCCTGCCTTGATCGCACTGATTGCCTATAGCCTGCTCCCCATGGTGCGTAACACCTATATCGCTCTTGAAGAAGTAAGCCCCGATACCCTGGAAGCCGCCAAGGGGATGGGAATGCGTGCTGGCCAGCGTTTTTGGCAGGTGCGGCTACCGCTGGCGCTGCCGGTGCTACTTGAGGGGGTGCGTATTACCACGGTTCAGGCCATTGGTCTCACCGCCGTTGCCGCTTTGATCGGGGCGGGTGGGCTCGGCACCTTTATTTTTCAGGGTTTGGGTCAAGCAGCCATGGACATGGTTCTGCTCGGCGCACTGCCCATTTTAATGCTGGCTCTGGTCGTGGATGCGGGCTTGGGCGCCCTGGCAGAAGCACTGCGCCCCGGAGGAACACGATGATTGAGCTTTCCCATGTCTCAAAGCGATTTGGTGAAGAAACCGCGGTGGATGATATTTCGCTGCGGGTGCCTAAGGGCAAATTTTGTGCGTTGGTAGGTACCTCCGGCTGTGGTAAATCGACCACGCTGCGCATGATCAATCGTTTAATCGAGCATAGCGAGGGTGACATTACTCTGGATGGCCAGGCCATTGAGGTGTATGACCCGGTCAAGCTACGCCGCCGGATTGGTTATGTCATTCAGCACACCGGTTTGTTCCCTCACTGGAACGTGGCGCGCAATATTGGTCTGGTACCACGGTTATTGAAGTGGTCAGCCGCCGATGTCCAAGGGCGGGTTGAAGAGTTGATGGACTTGCTAGGCTTGCCTGTCGGGGAGTTTGCGCATAAATATCCTCACCAGCTTTCAGGTGGGCAGGCGCAACGAGTCGGGGTGGCAAGGGCATTGGCCGCCGACCCCGATATTTTGCTGATGGACGAACCTTTCGGCGCCCTTGATCCGATTACCCGTGAAAAGCTTCAGGATGAGCTGGCCAAACTACAGGCGCGGCTGCACAAAACGGTGGTCTTCGTGACCCATGACATGGATGAAGCCCTCAAGCTAGCAGATCATTTGGTGGTGATGCGCGAAGGGCGAATAGTGCAGCAGGGTTCTCCGCTGGCGCTGTTGCAACAGCCAGCCGACTCGTTTGTCGAGTCATTGCTAGGGGGGCTTGAACGGGGGCTCAAACAGGCTGCTTTAACCCGCGTTAAAGACCACATGACCTCCATGGGGCCGACTCTGCCCGCCCAATCACGGATTCCTGCAGATTTCTCACTACGTCAGGCGCTTTCCATGATGCTACGCGACCATAGCGATAGGCTTACAGTTGTCGATCAGCACGATGTCCCCATTGGCGAGCTATCGCTGCGCAGGATCATCAAGGAAGCACAACTGGATAAAGGAAGTGCGCGTGAGTAATTCGCTGAGTATCGCGCAGCCACGTAAAAGAGCCCCGCTGTGGCTTTGGCCACTGATGTGGGGAACACTGCTGCTGCTCAGCGTTGTGGCCATGTCTGCTGCCGAGCCACTTTTTCGCTGGATAGAACCTGATGCCAGGCAGGTGATTTATGACCGTGCTGATTTCTATGTACTGCTGGGCCGCCACCTCCTTGTGGTGGGCATAGCGGCGCTTGTGACCGTTGTTGTAGGCGTTTCAGCTGGCATTGTGGTGACTCGCGAGCGTGGCAGCGATTTTTTGCCGCTGGTCGGCCAGTTGGCCTCGCTGGGACAAACCTTTCCGCCGGTGGCCGTGCTGGCGCTGGCGGTACCTGTGCTCGGATTTGGTACTTTGCCCATCATTGTCGCCTTGATGCTGTATGGCATGCTGCCCATCGTGCGTAATACGCTTGCCGGACTGCAAGAGGTTGATATCGACATAAAGACCGCCGCACACGCCATGGGCATGACGCCGACTCAGACATTGCGGTATGTCGAGCTGCCGCTGGCGGCCCCGGTCATCCTGGCGGGCATTCGTACCTCTGTCACCATTAATATCGCCACGGCTGCTCTGGGGGCGACTGTTGGGGCCAGTAACCTTGGCGACCCGATTATCTCCGGCATCGTTAACGGCAATATGGCCTATGTAGTTCAGGGGGCGTTGACCATTGCGCTATTGGCATTGACGGTCGACAGCCTATTTGAAGTGCTGCAACAACCACTGCGTTCTCGGCTCTCTGCGGCTTAAGTTGTATCCCTAAAGTTCTTGTGCTGCGTTACTGTCGCAGTAGTTGTATTTGACTCATGCCAGATAAATCCACTGGCAAAAATGGTCAATACCAACAACACTGCCCTCAAAAGGGGTAAAACAAGGACAATAATGATGACTGAGTACGTGCACCAGCCGGACTTCATGACCGGCGACGAATTTTCGATTCCCACCTTTAGCCTGCTCTGTCCGGAAGGCGAGCTACATGACGGCGCCATTGAACCGGCGCTTGAGCGTGATCATGCCCGGCGCATTTACCAGGCAATGCTGGCCACGCGTATTCTCGACGAACGAATGATGGCAGCCCAGCGTCAGGGGCGGCTTAGTTTCTATATGCAGTGTACGGGGGAAGAGGCCGCCGTAGTGGGCGCAACTGCCGCGCTTGATGATGCCGACATGATCATGGCCCAGTACCGCGAGCAGGGCGCTCTGATGTATCGCGGCTTCTCAATCGATGAATTTATGAACCAGCTGTTTGGCAACGAGTTGGACTACGGCAAAGGCCGTCAAATGCCGATCCACTATGGATCCCGCAAGCTGCACTACATGACCATCTCCTCCCCCCTGGCTACGCAAATTCCACAGGCCACGGGCTACGCCTATGGGCAAAAACTTGCTGGTGATGGCCACTGTACGCTGACCTTCTTTGGCGAAGGTGCTGCTTCCGAAGGCGATTTCCACGCCGCACTCAATATGGCCTCGGTACATCAGGTGCCAGTGATTTTCTTCTGCCGTAACAACGGCTATGCCATTTCCACGCCTGCCGTAGAGCAGTTCGCCGCTGATGGTATTGCCCCACGAGCATTTGGTTACCATATGCACGTGATACGCGTGGACGGCAATGACGTGTTGGCGGTCTATGAGGCCACTCGTCAGGCGCGCAAGATTGCCGTTGAGCGCAACCAGCCTGTCTTGATTGAGGCCATGAGCTATCGTCTGGCTGCCCATTCCTCCTCGGATGACCCATCAGGCTATCGTTCAAAGGATGAAGAAGAGATATGGCGCGCCAAAGACCCCGTGCTGCGGCTAAAAAAATGGCTGTTGAAAAAGCAGTGGTGGAGTGAGGAAGAGGAGAGTAGCCAGCAAGAAGCCCTGCGCCGGGAAGTGCTCGAGACATTAAAACGTGCCGAGAAGCGCGCATCGCCCCCGCTTGAGAGCTTGATCAGCGATGTCTATGCCGACATCACACCTGCGCTACAGCGTCAGTTTGACCAGTTGAAGCGCCATATCCGCCGGTATCCAGAAGCTTACCCACGAGGTGCGCAATCGTTGGACTTAGACGTTGGCACAGACACTGATCCGCAGGGAGAGGCGTAACATGGCCACTATGAATATGCTCCAGGCGATCAATAACGCCCTGGATATCGCCATGGCAGAGGATGAAAAAGTCATTTGCTTTGGTGAAGACGTGGGGATTTTCGGCGGCGTCTTCCGAGCAACAAGCCATTTGCAGGAGAAGTACGGCAAGGCTCGCTGCTTCAACACACCGCTGGTCGAACAGGGCATCATCGGCTTTGCCAATGGTTTGGCGGCCCAAGGCTCGGTACCAGTCGCGGAAATCCAGTTTGCTGACTATATCTTTCCTGCGTTCGACCAGATCGTTAACGAAACGGCCAAGTTCCGCTATCGCTCGGGGGATCTGTTTAATGTGGGTGGGCTGACCATACGTACCCCATACGGCGGCGGCATCGCCGGCGGGCTCTACCACTCTCAATCCCCGGAAGCCTATTTCACCCATACCCCCGGTTTGAAAGTGGTCGTGCCGCGTAACCCCTATCAAGCCAAGGGACTGCTGCTTGCCGCCATTCGGGATCCGGACCCGGTATTGTTTCTGGAGCCCAAGCGGCTTTACCGCGCATCGGTAGGCGAAGTGCCCGAAGAGGATTATCAACTGCCAATTGGTGAGGCCGAGATCACCAAGGAGGGCACCGATATTACCGTGGTTGGTTGGGGCGCGCAGATGGAAGTCATCAGCAAGGCGGTTGAACTAGCCGAGGAGCAGGGTATCGCCTGTGAAGTGATCGACCTGCGCTCACTGCTGCCCTGGGATGCGGATACGGTGGCGGAATCGGTGCTAAAAACCGGTCGGCTCGTGGTAAGCCATGAAGCACCCCTAACCGGTGGTTTTGCCGGTGAAATTGCCGCCACCATCCAAGAGCGTTGTTTTCTCTACCTTGAATCGCCCATTGCCCGGGTCACAGGGCTGGATACGCCTTTTCCGCTGGTACTGGAAAAAGAGTATCTGCCCGACCACCTGAAGATTTTTGAAGCGATTCGCGAAAGCGTCAACTTTTAGCGGCTATTAATGCCTAAGTACGCATGGGGAGAACAATAATGAGCGATTTTTTACTGCCGGATATTGGCGAAGGCATTGTCGAGTGCGAAGTGGTCGAATGGCGCGTCGCTGAAGGTGACCAAATTGAAGAAGACCAGCCCATCGTTGAAGTCATGACCGATAAGGCGCTGGTGGAAATTACCGCCCCAGAAGCCGGTGTCGTGACCAAGCTTTATGTGGCCCAGGGGCAGATTGCCAAGGTGCATGCCCCCTTATACGCCTACCAGGCCGAAGGTGAAGCACCCAGCGAAGCCAGCACGGTAGAGGATGACTCGGACACTTCCCAACCCACGCCATCACCCAGCGCCGACCGCCCAATGGAGCCAATTGCGTCGTCAAACGTGTCGATGATAGGAGCGCACGGAAAAGTCCCCGCCAGCCCAGCGGTCCGAAGGTTGGTGCGGGAACATCACCTCAACCTGACGGATATCGCAGGTAGTGGTAAAGATGGCCGGGTACTCAAGGAAGACGTATTGGCGCATCTTGAACAGCCAGCTGGAGCAGCCATGGCATCGTCTCAGGCCGTTTCATCTAGTGGTGTAGAGGAAGCGCCCAGGGTGGAACCACTGCGTGGCGTTCGAGCGGTGATGGCCAAGCGCATGGTCGAAGCGGCCAGCACGATTCCGCATTTTCACTATGGTGAAGAGGTCGATGTGACTTCACTGCTATCCCTACGAGAACGCTTAAAGCCATTGGCAGAGGCTAAGGGCGAGCGTTTGACCCTAATGCCATTCTTTATGAAAGCCATGGCACTGGCGGTAGCCGAAGAGCCCATCGTTAATGCTCAGTTAAACGCGGCGGGGAATGAGCTGCACTACTTCTCCCAGTGCAATATCGGTATGGCGGTGGATAGCAAAGCGGGGCTAATGGTACCCAATATTAAGAACGTTGAAAGATTGACGCTATTGGAGATTGCTCGTGAAGTGGGCCGCTTAACAACGGCCGCGCGGGAGGGACGGGTTGATCAGACCGATCTAAAGGGCGGCACGATTAGCATTTCTAATATCGGAGCGCTCGGCGGTACCTACGCGGCACCTATCATTAACGCGCCGGAAGCTGCGATCGTGGCGATTGGTAAAACCCAGTGGTTGCCTCGGTTTGATGAGCAGGGCGAAGTGCAGCGCCGCGCGATCGTGACGATTACCTGGGCGGGTGATCATCGCTTTATTGATGGCGGTACCATTGCGCGCTTCTGTAATGCCTGGAAAGGCTTTCTGGAAGCCCCGGAAACGATGCTTCTTCACTTGGGCTAATAGGCCACACCATGCCCCAGGCGCCGCTTCAGCAGTTTTATATACCCGAAGAGCAGTCGGTATATCTGCTGAGCCATCACGATGCCCGCAAACTTAAAGATTGGGTGGCGCTGTGCCAGGCGCAGCTCACCCAGTTGGGCTATCAAGGCATCGAGTTAATCGGTAAGGGGGCTTACGGCTTTGTATTTGCTGGCAGCTTGCCCAATGTTGGCGCGGGAGCAAACCCAAACTACGTATTTAAGTTCTCGCGCATCACTCTACCCACCCATCTGCAAGAGCGCCTCGAAGAAGAGGCGTTTATGCTCGATCAAGTTTCACATCCACGTATCCCCGGTTTGATCACCTATCAGCGCTCCCGGGGCCAATCAATATTGGTGATGGAGCGTGCCCCCGGCTGGAATCTAGAGCAGGTGTCGCTTAAGCAGGGGCGCCTCTCTCCCCGTCTGATCGTGCGCATTGCCGCGCAGTTGGCCGATATCCTGATTGCCTTGCGCCGGGAGACGGGGCCACAAGCACGGCCAGTAGTGCATGGCGATATCAAACCATCCAACTTGGTGTATGACGCCGAGCAGGAGTCTATCGCGCTAATCGACTGGGGCTCATCGGTATTTGCTCAGCTAGATGCTCAGCTACAATTTGTGGGCGCCAACGTGATGGAGCTGATGTCGGATAATCTGCAGCAAACCAATGCCCGCTTAGGGGATGTTTACTTTATCGGAGAGGAGCAGTTGAACGGCGCGCTCTCTTCGCCAAGGTTTGATGAGCAGGGCGTTGCGGGCACTCTGTATGCTCTTGCTTCTGCCCAGTCCTGCCGATTTGGGCACCGGGCTATTCCTGCCAGCTCGCTGGGCTTGCCGATGGAGTTTGCGCGCACATTGGACGGTATGCTCGACCCAGACGCTTACGTTCGGCGCAAAGCGGGCGACTATTTTTTACACCATATGGCACGAATGGCCAGAGTCGTGATGATTGACCTCCCCGCATCTCTTGATGTACCGCTGGTACCTGTATGGGGCCGCCCGGCTCAGCAGGAAATTGACACCGTTGTGTATAGCTCACGCAAAGCGTTTCTTCGCGAAGCGAATGTGCAGGAAACCCTTAATGACGTTAACGATGTGCAGCTGGATCGTTATTACAAGCAGTTTATGCAAGGCATGGGCGAGACCGAAAAGGCATTTTTGGCCTCGGTAAGCCGTTTAGGTAAATATCCCGTGGTGGGCGGTTTGGCGGTGCGCTGGGAGCGGGAAGGGGTATATATCGACTCTTCGCTAAATCTACACGACCCCGCACTCAAGCCTGCCTTTATAGAAGCAGTAAATAACATGGTGCACTTGGCGAGGGCCATTCATCGCCAAGGAGTATTTAAAAGCTGCCTATTTAACGCTCGCCAGACGCTACACTTAGAGCGCGTATCAGCCGACCATGCTTTTATCAGCGAGCCAAGTATGGCGATTAGCTATGAACTAAGCTCAGTGCCAGAGCTTGAGGATCGCACCCGTCAGCACAGTTATTTTGAAGATGGCCCCGATCCAGAAGAGCTACTTGTGCTTCCTGAATCGATAATGCATGTGCTTCAACAACTTAACGATATTCACCACACCGGCATGATTATTTTTGAAGCGTTACCACAGCACCTCAAAATCCATAGCTACTACCGATTGCTGGATCCTGCCAAGGAGCATGAGTTTCGCACGCTGCTGGCGAGTATTCTTGCGTCGGTTAATCAAATTGAAGGGTTAGGGGTGTCCGGCTTCATGAAGATGCCCTACAAGGATACGCGCTACTTCCCCCACATGGAAAAGCAGCCTGAGCGCTACTACCCCCGCGACCCGCGAGAGTATGTGAGAAAATATCAAACCAGTCAGGACTCGGTTGATTAGCGATTTGGTCTGTGAGCCATATCAGCCTGCTGCGCTAACCAGACTGCCAGTTGTTCAGTCAGTTCATCGCTGGCAAGACCAAAGGCATCAACCACATCGGCAATATCGACGCTGCTCGCTTGCGCGCGAGTGCTGAAATTCTTGGCGGCAAGAGGTGTTTGGTTCTGAGTGCCTACCAGCTGTACATCGAGTTGTATCTCTACCGTGGGAGGGGTGGTCACATAATTGCTTTGAAAGTGGCGCAATTCACTGAGTAGCAGCAGGTCATGCGGTAAGCGGTCACTACCTACACCGGCAAATAGTTGGCTCTGCTGTAAGCCCATAATCAACCTCGCCTGGAGTAAGTCAGTTGCATCTTCATGCCAGCGGGCACCCTCATACACATTGACCACATTCCTCTCTGGGTAGACCACAATTCGGTTGCTGCTGATTAAATGGCCCGCTTCTGGATCGGCAATACCAAGACGTAGGCTAGCCGTATTGGATGAAACAGCTGTAGACGACAAATCACTCGCAGGCAAACGGTAAAGCGTCGCAGGTTCGCTTTCAGGCAGAATGGAGCAGCCCGCATTGAATACTAGCGCAGCACTGATGAGAACTATGGCGGTGATACGTAATTTCATGGGCGGAACTCCTCGACCTGGTCACGGCCCAGGAAGAAATCCGTCGGGCTCTCCTCTAACTGGCGGGTAATACGGTCTAGCGTACTCAGCGTAGAGCGCAGTGAAGAGAGCGCTGGCGCAATATTTTGTGCACCCTGCAAGCTGCCCTCAATAGCACCAGCGTTAGTTTCCACTAACTGTTCAATTCGCTGGGCCGCACGCGCCACATCGCGACTTGCATCGGCGGCACTCTGCATCACTATCCTCCCGTCCTCGCGTAGCAGTAGGGTTGCTTCTTGGCTGAGTGCATCAATGCTGGCAAGGGTGGTGGTTGCCTGACGGGAAGCGTTGCCAAAGAGCGCCATGTTCTCATCCAGTGCTTGCTGCTGAGTGGCAATCATCTCAGTAATTTGGGCGATGTTAGTTAAAATACTCCCAGCCTGCTCGCGATTGTTATCATCAAACAGCTTGTTAACGCTCTGTAAAATCGAGTTGATGTTCTCAATCATATCCTCACCTTCGTCAAACAGCGTTGCGATGGGTGAAGGGTCTGCTTGGATAAAAGGGGCCTCGTCACGGGTTTGATCGACCAATCGTGGGCTTTCCGGGGTTCCCCCGTGTAACTGAACCGACATGCTGCCGGTGATGCTTGCGAAGGCGAGTTTTGCACGTGTATCCGTTTTGACTGGCGCGTCGTCATACACCCGGATATGGGCAATCACCTGCCGTGGGTCATCAGGATTGAGGTTCAGCTCGGTAACGTCCCCCACCTCAATACCGTTATATTGCACTCGGCTGCCGACCGATAAGCCGCTGACGCTGCGCTCAAAAAGAATACGGTAAGGCTGGTAGCTACGTTCACCGGCTGCGTAGCTCATCCATAGTGCAAACAGTAGCGCCGCGACGGCGGTTCCCAGTGTGAACAGACCTATCAAAACGTGATGCGCGCGGGTTTCCATCGACCCTCACTCCTGAGTGTAAGCATTCGTTGAAGAGGCGGTATGAGCACGCTGAGCGGCTCGACCGCGCGGCCCGTGAAAGTAGTCTTGAACCCACTCGTCGTCGGTGTCCGCCACTTTATCAATGGTATCTACGACTAATACGCGTTTCTGCGAGAGCACGGCAACCCGATCACAGGCGGCGTAGAGCGTATCCAGGTCATGGGTCACCAGGAAAACGCTGAACCCCAGTGCATTGCGCAGGGTTACCAGTAATTGATCGAAGGCCGCAGCGCCGATAGGGTCAAGCCCAGCGGTAGGCTCATCGAGAAAAAGAATGTCAGGATCAAGCGCTAAGGCGCGAGCCAAGGCTGCTCGTTTGACCATGCCCCCAGACAGTGACTCGGGAAATTGCAGTGCTGCTTGAGGAGGGAGGCCGACCAGTGAAAGTTTCACCCTGGCAAGATGCTCGGCGTCTTCACGGGGTAGCTTGGCGTGCTCAATTAGCGGAAGAGCAATATTCTCTTGTAAGCTCAATGAGCTAAATAGCGCACCCCGTTGGAATAACACACCAAAGCGGCGCTCAATATGACTACGCTCTTTTTCGCTGAGCTCGTTAAGCGTGGTGCCAAGGACTTCTACCGTGCCGCCATTGGGGCGTTTTAAGCCGACAATACTGCGCAAAAGCACCGATTTACCGGTACCTGAACCGCCCACGACGCCCAGAATTTCGCCGCGCTCAAGGGTCAGATCCAAGTCTTCGTGAACGACATGGGTGCCGAAGCTGTTGACCAATCCCCGTACCTTAATAACGGGTTGGTTGTTTGACTCTATGGATTTATCTGAATGCATCACCAGCCCATCTCCATGAAGAATAGTGCGGCGAGAGCATCAATCAGAATCACCATAAAAATCGACTGTACGACGCTAGAGGTTGTATGAGCGCCCACGGATTGGGCGCTGCCGCTAACCTTAAAGCCTTCCAGGCAGCCAATAACGGCAATCACAAATGCAAACACCGGGGCTTTGCTAAGGCCTACTAAAAAGTGTGTCACCGATACGTCTTTTTGCAGCGTGTTCATAAACTGGGCAATGGAAATATCTAACGATAAGGTGGCGACCATGGCACCGCCTGCCAAACCGCTGAGCATTCCTACAAATGCCAGCATGGGGAGGCTAATTAACATCGCCATTACCCGAGGCAGCACCAAAAGCTCGATAGGGTCTAGCCCTTGCGCTTGAAGAGCATCGATCTCTTCGTTGGATTTCATGGCACCAATCTGGGCTGTAAAGGCGCTGGCGGTTCGGCCAGCTAACAGTATGGCGGCAAGAAGAACGCCGAATTCACGTAGAAAAGAGAACGCCACAAGGTCGATGGTATACACCGTGGCTCCAAAGTCCTGCAACACGGTAGCGCCTAAAAAAGCCACCACGGCACCCACCATAAACGTCAGCAGGGCGACGATGGGTACCGCATTAAGACCGCTCTGTTGAACATGGGCCACCGTGGCGGTCACTCGCCAACGGCTTGGCCGTAAAATCAGTTGGAATAGGGTAGCAATGACCAGACCAATAAAGGCCAGTAGCTGGCACTGCTGGGACCAAAGCCCCACCATTTGTTTGCCTACGGTGGCAACCGCTTGGCTGATGCGTGAATAAGAGGGCGTTTCAACTTCAAGCGGCGCTTCCATTGCCTCGGCAATACGCACAAGCAGAGCCTGTTGCTCTGTTGGCAGCTCACTCGCCCATTCAGCCACTTTTTGCGCTTTTGCAACGCCGATAAGCTCAATAATAAGCACGGCACCGGCGGTATCAAGGCGCGTAATCGCGGCTAAGGAGACCGTTTCATGCGCCGCCTTATCAGACTCACGTTGAGCCTCGGTTTGGGCTTTAATATCGCGATAATTGGCAAGCGTCCACTCGCCTTTTAGCGCTAACGTTTGATCATGGCGCGCAATCCACTCGCTTGGCATCCCCACTCCTTGGCGCTAATAATATTAATGCGCTGGTTTAGAGGAGTATGATGCATTCAAACGAGCGTTAGTTAAAGCTTTCCTAAGGTGGTGCCTACCTTGTAGATCGATATCTGGGCGCCAATTCCTGCTTTATCTGATTGGCAACTTCTTTGAGACGCGGGCCGAGGTTATTCACCAACCGGTCGTGATCCAAACGAAGGCTCGATCCACCGCAATTTATCGCCATCACTTCCGCACCGTCCTCCAGTATCAGTGGCATCGCTACGGCGCTGATATCGCGCTGCCAGTCTTGCTCTGAAAGACAAAAGCCGTATTGCGCATAGTCGAGCAAGCTTTGTTTGATACCTTTTTCATATTGCGGCCACTCCTTTCCATATACGCCAGCCAGTTCATTGAGTACCTGTTGGCGGCGTTCGTCAGATAAGCCGCAAAGCCAAGCACGTCCAATTGCTGAGGTGGCAATGGGCAAGCGTGAGCCAGCATCTAAACGAATGATCAGAGGGCCATGGCCGTGGCAGGTTTCCAAATACACCATATCGCTGCGGTCGGCGCCGCCCAGGCTAACGTTGCAGTCGGTGGCATCGGCGAATTTCTGCAGATGCGGGCGGGCAATTTCACGAATGCCCATGTTGGCGAGAAAACGATACCCCAAGGCTAAGACACCTGGTCCAAGGCGGTATTTTTCCAGATGGGTGTTGTGCTGCAAATAGCCGAGCTGGGTAAGGGTATAGGTTAACCTTGAAACCGTGGGGCGGGGGATATTCGTTCGGTTGGAGAGTTCGGCATTGCCTAGATACTCTTCACCAGCGCCAAAGGCGCGCAGCAACTCTAAACCGCGCGCGAGCGCGGTCACAAAGTTACGATCTTTTCCTGGCAGCTGTGGGTCGTCAGCATCAGTGTCAGTGGGGTGCATTCAGTGTCCCAACAATTGGTGGCTTATCGCGCCCAGTATCGCATATCTACTTAGGCGCAGCTGTTATGCCCATCAACGAAAAGGTGGCGGTTTGAAATTAACTCAGCCGTCCAGGCGCTCAATAATGGTGGCGATACCCTGACCCACACCAATGCACATAGTGACTAATGCGTAGCGGCCGCCGGTGGCTTCAAGCTGACGCAGTGCCGTTAGGGCCAGGCGTGCCCCTGAAGCACCCAGCGGATGGCCGATGGCGATTGCACCACCATTGGCGTTCAGGCGTGGGTCATCGACAGAAAGCCCCAACTGCTGCACGCAGCCAAGCACCTGAACAGCAAAGGCTTCATTAATTTCGATAACGTCCATTTGCTCAAGGGTAAGGCCCGCACGTGCAAGTGCTTTTTGCGAAGCAGGAACCGGTCCCAAGCCCATCACGCGTGGCGCAACTCCGGCAACGGCGCTGGCGACAATGCGCGCGCGGGGCGTTAAGCCCACACGCTCGCCAGCAGCCTGGGTGCCAACAATCAGCGCCGCGGCGCCGTCATTCAGGCCTGAGGCATTACCGGCGGTGACGACACCGCCTTCAAACAGGGCACCCAGTTGGGCCAGCTTGTCTTGGGTGCTTTGGGGGCGTGGGTGTTCATCTTTATCTACCAATAGTGGCGGCTGCTTGCGTCCTTGGGGAACCTCAACGCCAAACATCTCATCGCCGTAAAAACCGGCGGCCAGCGCTTGGGCATAGCGGGCTTGGGAGCGGGCGGCAAAAGCATCGCTGGCCTCACGGTCAATGTTGAGGTCGTGGGCTATGTTGTCGGCGGTTTCCGGCATGCTGTGGCTGCCGTACTCTTTGGCAATCCAGGGGTTGGGAAAGCGTGAGCCAATCACTGTATCGTACATCGGCTGATTGCGAGCGTAAGGGGAGTCCGCTTTGCCCAATACATAGGGCGCACGGGACATGGACTCCACACCACCCGCGAGAAATAGCTCGCCTTCGCCCAGCCGCGTTGCCCGAGCGGCATCCATCATCGCTGCTAAGCCACTACCGCAAAGTCTGTTCACGGTTTGTCCCGCTACTTCGATAGGGAGGCCAGCCAAAAGCGCACCATGGCGAGCCACGTTACGGGAATCTTCACCTGCCTGGTTAGTACACCCCGCCAACACCTCTTCATAGCTTTCTGGCGCAAAGGGATTACGGGCTACCAGTGCTTTAAGCGTTAAGCCAAGTAGTTCATCAGGTCGAATAGCCGCTAAACTGCCGCCGTGGCGACCAAACGGGGTGCGTAAACCGTCGTAAATATAGGCGTCTTGCATGGTGGTGCTCCTTGTTATTGGTGGGCGTTAAGCAGCGGTTAGCGGCATTTGCAGTGCGGCACGGCGGCGCAACCAGGGGCTTGGCCGATAGCGTGGGTCGCCTGTGGCATCAAGTAGGTTGGTCAGTATTGTCATAATGCGTGTGGCGCCGTAATGGTCGCCCATGCGCAGAGGACCGAAAGGGTAGCCCAAGCCAAGCTCAACCGCCCGGTCAATAGTGGCGGGAGCGGCGACACCCTGCTGGGCAATGTCGGCACCGACGTTAACGATGCAGGCAATAACGCGCTGCAGAACGAAGCCGTTACTGTCTTGAAGCGTGCTCACCGGCGTACCATCGTGATTGAGCAGGCTTTGCGCTGCCTGAATGAAAGTTGATTGAGTCACCGGTGTGGCCATTAGGCTGCGACGTTTATCAAGCCCAGCCAGCATATCCACCGCCACGCACTGCTTGGCGTCTAGCCCCTGGCGGAGTGCGCAGCTAGTAGCATCTTCTCCAAAGGGAGTAAGCAGGCAGAGGGCTTGTTCAGTAGGCTGCGCGTCGATCTCTAACGGCCAGCCAGCCGCGTTCACTAGCGCGGCTAACGCGTTGGCGCTTTCAGGGGCGTCCTGGCTGATCCATATTGGGCAAGGTGAAGCAGAAGCGATGGCAGGTTCATCCGGTATCTGTTGCTTGCCTTCTATATAGCGGTAAAAGCCTTCGCCGGTTTTGCGACCGAGCAAGCCTGCGGCCAGGCGTTGCCGCGTTAACGGTGAAGGGCGAAAGCGCGCCTCCTCATAATACTGGTGATAAACCGACTCCATTACCGCGTGGGAAACATCCAACCCGGTCAGATCGAGCAGCGTAAAGGGTCCCATTCGGAACCCGCCTTGATCGACCATGATTCGGTCAATGGTGGCTGGGTCGGTAACGCTTTCCCCTAAAATGCGCAGCGCTTCGGTACCGAAGGCACGCCCGGCATGGTTAACCAGAAACCCAGGTGTGTCGGTGGTCTGGGCAGTAAAGTGGCCCATGGCTCCGCCTAAGGCATTAACCCGTTGGGTAACGTCCTCTGCCGTGCGCAGGCCAGGAATAACCTCGGCAATTTTCATCAGCGGCACGGGGTTGAAAAAGTGAAAGCCGATCACCCGCTCCGGATGCTGGCAGGTAGCGGCAATGGCCGTGACTGAGAGGGAAGAGGTATTGGTCGCCAATACGGTCTGCTGGCTGACGATGGCTTCTAAATCGCTAAATAGCCCCTGCTTTGCCTCCAGTTTCTCAACAATCGCTTCGACGACAATATCGCAGGGGGCGAGGGAGTTAAGCTCACCTGCTTCAATCAACCGCTGGCCATAGTGCTGTGCTTGTTCGTTAGTGATGCGCTGCTTTTCAGCGCTTCGCTGCCATAGGCCATTTATAAACGTTTTGGCTTCTTGTACAGCACCCTCCTTCACATCGAACAGCATGACGTCGAGGCCTGCTTGGGCGGCCAACTGCGCGATACCGCGACCCATGGCGCCAGTGCCGACAATACCAAGCGTGGTGAAAGGCGAAGGTGTTGGTTCATTAGCCATACGCTAAATCCTCTCTGCAAATGGGGGGCTTTATGCATTGTAATTCTGCATTGCAAAATGGTGTTTCAATTATTGACTGCCATCCTAGGCTATGCAAAAGTGCCTGACAAGAATAGTGGACAATAGTTTTGCTATGCAAAATATGCGCACTGTCCACGCTTAGCGCTACTTCTAATGATAAAACGCTAATGATAAAAACTGTTGCCACCAGGAGCCTTCATGATTCGCGATCCCGAATTAATTAACCAGCTTGTCGACACCATCGCCCGTTTTGTCCGTGAGCGCCTAATTCCCAATGAGGCACGGTTAGCCGAAGAGGATGCGGTGCCCCCGGAAATTCTTGCGGAAATGAAAGAGATGGGACTTTTCGGGCTATCGATTCCAGAGGAGTACGGCGGCCTAGGCCTGACCATGGAAGAAGAAGCGCTGGTGGCGATGGAGATTGGCAAAACATCTCCCGCCTTTCGCTCAGTGTTTGGCACCAACAACGGCATTGGTGCCCAGGGTATTTTGATTGATGGTACTTGCGAGCAGAAAGCCAAGTATGTGCCGCGTTTGGCCACAGGTGAGATTCTTAGCTCGTTTTGCCTCACCGAGCCAGATTCAGGCTCCGACGCTGCCAGTCTGCGTACGACGGCGGTGCGTGATGGCGATCACTATATTTTGAATGGTACCAAACGCTACATCACCAATGGCCCAGAAGCCGACCTGTTCACCGTAATGGCGCGCACTGACCCCGCTAATAAAGGCGCGGGCGGCATCTCAGCCTTTATTGTGGAAGGCGATACTCCTGGGTTAATCCGTGGGCCAGCGGATAACAAGATGGGGCAGAAGGGCGCCCATACCTGTGACATTATTTTCGACAACTGCCGAGTGCCCGCTGAAAATATTATTGGTGGTAAAGAGGGCCAAGGCTTTAAAACGGCAATGAAAGTACTAGATCGCGGGCGACTACATATTTCAGCGGTCTGCGTTGGTGTGGCCGAGCGCTTGGTGGAAGAGTCACTGCGCTACACCATGGAGCGTAAGCAGTTTGGCGCCGCGCTTGCCGAGCACCAATTGATTCAAGCCATGCTGGCGGATAGTAAAACTGAAGCCTATGCAGGCAAAACCATGGTGATGGATGCTGCACGACGCAAAGATGACGGTGAAAATGTCTCAACACTGGCTTCTTGCTGCAAGCTGTTCTGCGCTGAAATGGTTGGCCGTGTGGCTGACCGCGCGGTACAGGTGCATGGCGGTGCGGGATACATGTCCGAGTACGCGGTTGAGCGGTTTTATCGTGATGTGCGGCTATTCCGCATTTACGAAGGCACCACCCAGATTCAGCAAATCGTTATTGCCCGGAATATGGTGCGGGAGGCGTCCTAATGGCTTTGTCGGTTCCCTACCAAGCACCGGACGAAAATATTTTTGGCCGCCTTGCCAGTGAGCTGGTGGCTGAACTTCCTGACCGGCTCAGTACCCGTGTGCTTGAAAATGCTAAACGTTTGGCTGAGCAGCCCGCCATTGTGGATGGCAATGTACGCTGGAGCTATGCGGAGCTTGGCCAGGAAATAGCCGCCGCCTGTGAGTGGTTAGGCGCAATGGGTATTCGCCCAGGCGATCGCATTATGACAGTGAGTGAAAACTGCCGTGCCCTGGTTGTCCTGCTGCTTGCTGCCAGCGAATTGGATGTATGGGTAGCGATTGTCAATTCTCGCCTCTCAGCACAGGAAGTTGATCTGATTCAGGGTAATTGCCTGCCTCGCCGCGTGTTCTATACCTGCGATGCCTCACCAGAGGCGTGTCAGCACGCCGAGCGTAACGCCGCTGACCGATACCAGCATCCTCAGTTGGGTGGGCTGGCGCTTTCACCGCTGTTTGAGAGTGAGCCCGAGCCAGTGTTCGCAAACGGTACCGAACAGGTCGCGGCAATGATCTACACCTCAGGCACTACCGGCACGCCTAAAGGGGTAATGCTGACCCACCGTGGGATTCTTTATATCGCTTCGATTTCAGGTGGCATGCGCCACTTGAGTGAAGGGCAGCGGGTGTATGGCGTGCTGCCAATGTCCCATGTGTTTGGTCTTTCATCTGTCTGTATGGGATCGCTATACAACGGTGCCTGCCTATATACCGTGCCGCGTTTTGATGCCGCCCAACTGCTGGCAACACTCAAGCAAGAGCGAATTACCGTTCTCCAGGGCGTGCCCGCGATGTATGCCCGCGCGCTGGAGTTTTTAAAGCGCGAACAGCTGCCGTTAGAAGCGCCTGAGCTGATTTATATCTCCGCAGGTGGTTCACCGCTAGATAGCGATACCAAGGTTCGGGTGGAGACAGCCTTTGGCCTGACGCTGCATAACGGCTACGGCTTAACCGAGGCTAGCCCTACCATCAGCCAAACGCGTATTGATGACCGCCACACCAACAGTACCGTGGGTCGCGTGTTGCCTCTGCTGGAGTATCGCTTAGAGCCCCTTAGTGACAGCGGCACTTCCGTGCAGCCCGGTGACGAGGTGGGTGAGCTGTGGGTGCGGGGGCCTAATATTATGAAGGGTTACTTCCGCCAGCCGGAAGCGACCCGTGCCACCCTAACTGAAGACGGCTGGCTTAATACTGGCGATATCGCCAAGCTCGATCACGATGATCAGCTTTATATCGTCGGACGCAGTAAAGAGCTAATTATCCGCTCAGGATTCAATATCTATCCGCCTGATGTGGAAGCGGTGATTAATGAACATCCTGCCGTCACGCTAACCGCCGTTGTGGGTCGTCAAATCGCTGGAAATGAAGAAGTAGTGGCGTTTGTGCAGTGCGAGCCTGGCGTTGAGGTTGATATGGCGGAGCTCAAAGCGTTTATCGCTGAGCGGCTTGCGCCCTACAAACGGCCCACCCAAATCGTATTAATGGACACATTACCATCCACCGCCAGCGGCAAAATACTAAAAGGGCGGCTGCGGGATTTGGCGCAGCAGGAGAGCGCTTCATGAGCCAATCGGAGTCGTCTCAACAAGCGCTTATGGGCTATCACGAGCTGCTGGGTATGCACGTAGTTGAGTGGCAGCAAGACCGTGCCGTGGTTGAACTCACCATAGAGTCAAAACACCTTAACCGCAGCGGCAATGTTCACGGCGGCGTATTGGCGTCGATGTTGGATAGTGCCTTGAGCTTGGCAGGCCTGCACTGTGATGTACCGGGCAATATTCGCCGGGGGATGACGCTCTCACTAACCACTACCTTTGTTGGGCCTGCCAGGCAAGGTGTGCTGCGGGCAACGGGTACGCTGCGCGGTGGCGGTCAGAAAACCTATATGACCAGCGGTGAGATTGTCGATGACAAGGGCAACTTAGTCGCGATGGGTGAGGGATCCTTTCGCCGTCGCAGTGGTAGTGAGTCGGCTGAGGGCTTTCCGGAAAACAAACCAAGGGAGCCCGCTGAGTGAACCCAGCCCGCCTGCGGGTCTCTTTGTTACTACTGGTCACCCTGGCAACGCTGTTTCATCTGGTGATCGGTAGTCTGTTATGGCAGGCAGTCGGCATTACGGCGCTGCTGCTCTATTTATCAATGTTGGCGGGCCAGCTAACGCGGATGGCTAAAGGGTTACTGCTAGTAGCCCTTATACTATCGCTGCTCGCGCTTTGGCGTTCGCCTAACCCTGGCCAGTTACTGTTTGACGCCAGCGGCCGTTTTGCGTTTTTTGCTACCTTCGTGGTCGCGCTGAGCATGCTGCGCTTACCTGCCTATCGCTCACGTTTAGTGCGCCGCTGCGGAAAAAGCATGCTGCTTCAGCCGCCCAGCCGTCGTTATCCTATTTTATCGTTAGGCTCGGCGCTGTTTGGTATCATTCTCAACATTGGCGTGCTAAATCTGTTTGCCGCCATGATTGAGAAAAGCAATACCTTAGGTGCAGCTCAAGGGCGCGTTTGGGTGCGTGAGGCTCGCCAAAGGCGCATGATGCTGGCGCTGCTGCGCGGGTTTTCTCTGGCACCGCTGATTTCCCCCATGGGCATTGGGGTGGCGGTGGTGCTTTCGAGCCTTCCTCAGGTCTCCTGGCTACAGCTTGCGCCGTATATTTTGGGCGCAGCGGCACTTATTTTTCTAGCGGGTTGGGCCATTGATTTTCTCACCGGGCCACACCCCCCAGCCAATAAAACCCAGGCAATGACACCCTCGTTACGACCATTGGCCCAGTTTAGCGTTCTGCTAATGGGAATTGTGGCGCTGGTGTTTAGTATTGCTTGGCTATTGGAACTGCGCTTACCTATTGCCGCGCTGTTCGGTGCACCTACGGGAGCGGTGATTTGGCTGGCCTGGCAACGGCGCAGGCTTGGATATGCGGGTTTACCCGCAGCGGTTAACGCGATACATCGTCAGTTGCCGTGGCTGCTGTCGCCTAGTGCCAATGAGATTGTGGTGTTAGGGGCGGCGGGCTACTTGGGACATTTATGCGTCGGGTTAGTCGATACCCAGCAGTTGGCACCGCTACTCACTGTGTTAAACCAGTGGGGCGCCTTTAATGCCGTGCTGGCCATGCTGATGGTGGTGGGGCTGGCCCAAGTAGGCGTTAACCCTATCGTGACGGTAACGCTGCTAGTCGGCCTGTTGCCGCAGTTAGCCATTGAGGGACTAACGCCACCCCTCATTGGCTCGTCGCTTATGGTCGGCTGGGCGCTAGCGCTGATGTCATCACCCATGACGGCATCAATGCTGATTTTATCCCGATTTACCGGTATACCCGCGACGCACATTGGCTACCGCTGGAACGGCCGGTTCTTGTTAGCTTCGATTCCGCTATTGGCTGCGTGGTTTATGTGGACGCCTGTTTAAGACCCCGCGAGAGAGTAAGCGCTTGACCTTTAGCGAGCATTTTTCTATTGTGTTTTTATAAAGTGAAATAATGTTTTGCTATGCGGAATAAATAGCGATATATCCAATAGAATCGATAGTTGTCTAGTTACGCAATTGGAGTACGCCTTATGAAAATCCTCGTCGCGGTGAAACGCGTCATCGACTACAACGTCAAAATCCGCGTTAAGGCGGATCATTCTGACGTCGATCTGACCAACGTCAAAATGGCCATGAACCCCTTCTGCGAAATTGCCGTGGAAGAGGCGGTGCGCCTGAAAGAGAAGGGCGTGGCGACGGAAGTCGTGGTCGTCACCGTGGGGCCCAAAGCCGCCCAGGAGCAGTTGCGCACTGCGCTGGCGCTGGGGGCCGACCGTGCCCTCCATATTGAAACCGATGAACGCGCCGAATCACTGGCCGTCGCCAAGTTGCTGGCCAAAGTGGTCGAGGAAGAGCAGCCCGGCCTGGTCATCCTGGGCAAGCAGGCCATCGACACCGACAACAACCAGACCGGCCAAATGCTCGCCGCGCTGACTGGCCTGCCCCAAGGCACCTTTGCCTCAGAAGTCACAATTAGTGGCGACGGAAGTGATAAAAAGCTCAACGTTACCCGGGAAATCGACGGCGGTCTGCAAACCATCGCCCTGACGCTGCCCGCGATTGTGACCACCGACCTGCGCTTGAATGAGCCCCGCTACGCCAAGCTCCCCGACATCATGAAGGCCAAGAAAAAACCGCTGGAGGTGAAAACCCCCGCCGATTATGGCATCGACGTCGCCTCCAAGGTCAGCCTGCTCAAAGTGGAATCCCCCGCTGAGCGCAAGGGCGGTATTAAAGTCGCCTCGGTCGATGAGCTGATCGATAAACTCAAAAACGAAGCCAAAGTTCTTTAAGACAAGTACTTTGCTACAAGCGCTTTGAAAGGAGCTGATTCCATGAGCATTCTGGTACTTGCCGATTTACACGAAGGCCACCTGGCCGGCGCCACGGCCCACGTTGTGGCGGCCGCGAAACTGATTCAAAAATATAGTGGTGGTGATATTGACGTTCTCGTCGCCGGTGAAAGTGTTCAAGCTGCGGCCGACGCCGCCGCCAAACTCGACGGCGTGAGCAAAGTGCGCGTCGCGGATAACGCTGTCTACGCCCATCAACTCGCCGAGCCCATGGGCGCGCTGCTGGTCGAACTGGCTGATGGCTACACCCACGTACTCGCCAGCGCCTCCACCACCGGCAAAAACGTCCTACCGCGCCTGGCCGCGCTAAAAGACGTCAGCCAGCTATCGGACGTGTTGGGTGTCGAAAGTGCCGATACCTTCCTGCGCCCGATTTACGCCGGTAACGCCATTGCAACGGTGAAAAGTGATGATGCGCTGAAAGTGATCACCATTCGTACCACCGGCTTTGATGCCGTCGGTGAAAGCGGCAGCGCCACGATTGAAGCGGTGGATTTTGTCGCCGACAACAGCCAGTCCAGTTTTGTCAAAGAAGAGCTGGCGAAGTCTGACCGCCCCGAACTGGGCGGCGCCAAGGTGGTGATCTCCGGCGGCCGCGGCATGGGCAACGGCGAGAACTTTAAGCTGCTGGATGGCATTGCTGACAAGCTGGGCGCCGCCATTGGTGCCTCCCGCGCCGCCGTCGACGCAGGTTTTGTTCCCAACGACATGCAGGTCGGCCAGACCGGCAAGATCGTCGCCCCGGACCTGTATATCGCCGTGGGTATCTCGGGTGCCATCCAGCACCTGGCGGGCATGAAAGACTCCAAGGTGATCGTCGCGATCAACAAAGACGACGAAGCGCCGATCTTTCAGGTGGCCGATTATGGCTTGGTAGGCGATCTGTTCGAGATCCTGCCGGAGCTTGAGAGCAAACTGTAAAAACATTGATAAGCAGTTCACAAAAGGCCCCGAAAGGGGCTTTTTGCGGTATTTCATCACAATAACAACCAGCGAGTTGCCCCATGCTAACGCGCCTAACCGCCTCGTTAACCCTGCCGGTGATCGGCTCCCCCATGTTTATCGTCTCCGGGCCTGAGCTGGTGATTGCCCAGTGCCAAGCAGGCATTATCGGTGCGTTTCCAGCATTAAACGCTCGACCCGCCGAAGCGCTCCGTGATTGGCTACAGCGTATTACCCAAACCTTGGCCGACTATGACGAGCAGCACCCGGATAAACCCTCAGCGCCCTTTGCGGTTAATCAAATTGTTCACCCCACCAACGATCGACTGGAGCACGATGTCGCGCTATGTGCCGAGTTCAAGGTGCCGCTGGTGATTACCAGTCTGCATGCGCCTAATCGAGTGGTTGAGCAGGTGCATGCCTACGGTGGGCTGGTTTTCCATGATGTCACCACGCTGCGACATGCCAAGAAAGCGATCGATGCGGGAGTGGATGGCTTGATATTGGTGTGCCATGGCGCAGGTGGCCATGCCGGGCGGCTAAACCCCTTTGCGTTTGTGGCTGAAGTGCGCCGATTTTACGACGGCCCGCTGGTGCTGGCGGGGGCGATCACCAAAGGTGAACAAATCGTTGCCGCCCAGGCGTTAGGAGTGGATCTGGTATATATGGGCACGCGCTTTATTGCCACCAAAGAGGCAAACGCCCAATCGGCTTATAAGCAGATGGTGCTGGACGCGAAGGCGGGGGACATTGTCTATACCAATCTGTTTACCGGGGTACACGGCAACTATCTGCGGCAAAGTATTGAGCAGGCGGGGTTAGACCCTGATGCGCTGCCTGAAGGCGATAAAGCCTCTATGCGCTATGGCTCAGGTGGTAGCAGTAGGGCAAAAGCCTGGCGGGATATATGGGGTGCAGGGCAGGGCGTGGGGGGTATTGCCTCGCTTAATAGCGTGGCCGAAGAAGTGACCACGCTACACGCAGATTACCAGAAAGCACTGGGTCATTTGCGTCGGCTTTGACGAAACGCCGCAACCCGCGCTTGAAAGTCTTCAGACGCTTTGCACTGATCTTGAAGCTTTCCCTCTAATTGCATCGTGTCATTTAGCGAGCGTTGCGCCGCTTCACGCAAAGCGTGTTTGGTGGCGCTTATGGCCTGGGGGGATTGCGTTACTAGCGTTTGCGCCAACGAACGAGCGTCATCTAGTACCCGGTTATCATCGACGACTCGGTTAGCCAAACTGAGTGCCACGCATCGTTCGGAAGTGATTGGTGTCGCTAGCGCCGCCATCTCAAACGCCTGTGCGTGTCCAAGCTTACGCACAAGATGCCAACAGGCGCCGCCGTCGGGGATGAGCCCTATGTTAATAAAGGCAAGTTTCAGATAGGCGGAGTGGCCCATTATCACCATATCACTGGCGAGAACGTAGGAAACACCAATACCGGCAGCAGCACCGCTGACCGCCGCAATCACCGGCTTATTCATCGTCATTAAACTGCGCAGGGCGGGTAGAAAAAGCGTCTCTAAACGCTCGCTGGCAGGTTGGGAAGTCGCCTTTTCAAACTCCGCCAAGTCAGCGCCAGCACAAAACGCACTACCTTCACCGCGCAGAATGACACAGCGTATCTGTTTATTGGCGGCCACTTCCTGTAACGCTTTATTGAGCGCCAGAGCGGTAGCTTCATTTAGCGCATTACGCACCTCTGGGCGCGTAATGCTTACCTCTACAATGCCATTATCAATTGCGCTGACATGTATTAATTCGCGGGAGTGGTCTGGCATTGAGTCCTCTTTAGGCGACGCGTAACAAATCGCTGACCGTTTCAAGATGGTAGTCGCTGTCGCCCAGGTAGTGATCAAACATGACCAGATGCTTAGCGTAATTAGCGACATAGCACTCTTCAGTCATCCCCATCGCCCCATGAAGCTGAATTGCCTGCTCGGCAATAAAACGCGCCGACTCGCCGCAGTACGCCTTGGCCGCCGCGATTTTATAATCTCTCTCGCTGGCAGGCAGTGTAAGACTGGTGGCGGCAAGAATTGCCATCGAGCGGGACTGCTCAAGGTGCAGGTGCATATCCACCATACGGTGCTGGAGTGCCTGGAAGGTGGCGAGCGGCAGCCCAAACTGCTTGCGCTCTTTTAGGTAGGCGAGGGTTTGGTCGCAGGCCTCTTCCATTGCGCCGAGGGCTTGGGCACACAGTGCAGCGCGGCCTAGTGCCAGCACCTCGGCCAGTGCGTCACTGACATCGTCGCTCAGACAGTTTTCTACCGTTAGCGTAACGTTTTCCAGGGTGAGGTCACCGGCAGGCTGATCATCGATAGTCCGATAGAGGTGCGTAGATATGCCAGGAGCATTTGTGGGCACAATGAATAGCCCTAGTTTGCCGTTATCTAACCGAGCTGTGACCAGCGTTGCAGCGGCGGCTTGTAGGTTCAGTACCACATCTTTTCTGCCATTTAACTGCCACTGGCCGTCTCGCTGGGTGGCCTGAGTAGAGATGGCAAAGGCATCGTAACGGGCGCTGTGCTCCTGCCAGGCAAATGCTAACTGATGTTCGCCTTCAAGCAGGGGGGTTAGCCAGCGCGTTTGCTGTACGCCGTTGGCGGTGAGTGCCAGCAGTTGGCCGGGTAGCACCAGGCCTGCAAGGTAGGCCTCTGGCACCAGACCGTGTCCTAGAGCCTGCATAATGATCATCAGGTCGGTACCGTCGCCGCCTAGACCACCTACATCTTCGCTGAAGGGCATATGCAACAAGCCCAGCTCGGCAAAGGTGCGCCATAGTGCAGAATCACCGTTTGGAGTAGCGGCCAGCATAGCGCGGCGCTGCTCGGGGGAAACCTGATCAGCCACCAAGCGGGTGAGCGTCTCTTCGAGCATGCGCTGCTCGTCAGTTAAAGCAAAATCCATGGTGACCCCCTTACATACCTAAAATGGTTTTAGCGACGATGCTTTTTTGTATTTCATTCGCGCCACCATAAATCGACAGCTTGCGGCGATTGAAGTACTGGGCGCTAGCAGCAGCGCTTTGGGCGCGTTCTTCGTCCAGGCTGTCATCGCCATGCAGGAACTCAGGAAAGAACGGTAGCGCGGCGGGGCCAAGAGCGCGGCGGGTGATTTCGCTTAGCTCTTGGCGAAGCTCTGAACCGCGCACTTTAAGAAGCGAGCTCTCTGCCCCGGGCACGCCGCCATCACGGGCTGCGGCAATCACGCGAAGGTTGGTCACTTCCAGCGCCATTAGCTCAAGTTCCGCTTTTACTATCCGCTGGCGGAAGCTGGGCAGCTCTAGCAGCGGTTTGCCGCGATGTTGAATCCGGCTAGCCAGGGACTTCAAATGACGCAAGGCTTGCTTGGCGTGTCCAAGCCCTGCAATGCCCGTGCGTTCGTGGGTGAGCAGAAACTTAGCGCAGGTCCAGCCTTGGCCCTCTTCACCGACACGGTTCTCAACGGGTACGCGAACGTTGTCTAAAAATATTTCGTTAACTTCGTGGGCACCATCGAGCGTAATAATTGGCCGCACGGTAATGCCTGGGGTCTGCATATCGATCAGCAGAAAACTAATCCCCGCCTGCTTTTTGGCGTCCGGGTCGGTACGCACCAGACAGAACAGCATGTTGGCGTGCTGGCCCAACGTGGTCCATGTCTTCTGGCCATTGACGATATAGTGGTCACCTTCGCGCACGGCGCGGGTATTCAGACCCGCCAAATCAGATCCAGCACCCGGCTCTGAGTAGCCTTGGCACCACCAATCCTGGTTATTCAAAATGCGCGGCAGGTAGCGCTGCTTTTGCTCGGTGTTGCCGAATTTCATAATGACGGGGGCGACCATGTTGACGCCGAAAGGCACAACTGTTGGCGCGTGGGCCGCGGCGCACTCTTCATCAAATATATGACGTTGCACTGGGCCCCAGCCTGGGCCGCCATGCTCCTTTGGCCAGTTAGAGGCCAGCCAGCCCTGTTCGCTGAGAATGTTCTGCCAGCGCAGGTGATCATCGGCACGCAGGTGGCGCCCCAAGCGAACGCGTTCGCTGATATCACTTGGCAACGCCTCGGCCAGAAAACGTCTAGCCTCTGCGCGAAAAGTCTGCTCTTCGGAGCTAAAGGTGAGGTTCATGGTTATACATCCTTAGCAGTTAAGAGACTGGCTTGGCGGTGTGGTCCACCCAAATGGCGCGGGTAGCCGAGCGCTTCCACCGCGAGCAAATCAATATCACTCTCGCGGTAGCAGAAGCCCTGTTCCGCAATGCTGACACTCGCCTGTTCAAGCGCAGACTGTCTTTCACTGGCTGGCGCTTGTTGGATGGCAGTATGCATAGTGTTCAGCAAGCTTTGCTGTTGGCTGACGACGACGTTTAACCGCAGCGCTTTAAGAGTGAGCGCCGCTCGCTGTTGCGTCATCGCTTCGCCGTTTTTATTAACCAGTTCTACTATGCTGCTGTTTTCAGCAGTGATAAGGCTTAGCGCGGTATCGCTGGTGCTGCGGGTGCCAATCTCTTCCAGTGCAACAACAGGGCAATCCACATGGAAATCCATGGGTGTATCCGGCACCAGTAGGCAAAGTTCAGTGGTAGCGTTTGGCGCGGTGGTTATGTTAATTCCTGCCCGTTGCGCGGCTTTTTGCAGGCGTTCAAATAGCGGATGCTCACCGATTAGCGCCACGTCGGTAAAGGCAGCGGCGTTCTCAATGTTAGGCACTACATGGGGGCTGCGCGCGGCAAAAAAGAGATGAATAAGTCCTGCGCGCTGAGGAGAGTCCATACAGGCTAAAAACAGTTCCCGCTCACGGCGCAATCCGGCCTGAAAAGAATCAGTATTCACGCAGGCCTCAATCGCTTCGACAATGCGAAACGGCGAGAAAAGCTCGGGAGAGTCTTGATTCAGCCGTTCCAACATAGCAGTGATCGCTTGAGGATTGGCCGCCGGAGCTGGAAGCTGGCCGGTAATACGCGCCATTTTATTGTTTGAAAGTACTTCTTGGGCTGCAGCTAAACCCGCTTCAAGCGGCGTCGTGGCATCGCTAATGATGTCAATAATACCCGCCTCAAGCGCTTCTTCGGCGTCGACAAAGCGCCCGGTGGTTATCATCTCTAAGGCACGCTCGACCCCCACCAAGCGAGGCAATCGCTGTGTGCCGCCTGCGCCTGGCAGTAAACCAAGCTTCACTTCTGGAAGCCCAACGCGGGTGCCAGGCAATGCCACTCGGTAGTGGCAGCCTAGCGCTACTTCCAAACCGCCGCCCAGGGCCGTGCCATGAAGGGCGGCAATTAGTGGTTTCGGGCAGGCTTCCAGTTGTGTAATCACATCCGGGAGCAGAGGCGCTTGGGGAGGTTTACCAAACTCACGAATATCCGCCCCGGCAATAAAGGTGCGGCCATCGGCTAACACCACCAGCGCTTCCGCTTGCGTATCGGCGATACCTTCTTCAAGTGCGTTGACTAAGCCGCTACGCACGGCGTGACCCAAGGCATTAACCGGTGGGTTAGCGATCTGAATTACGCCTATATCACCGTGTCGCTGATAATGGACGGACATAGCCTGCTCCCGTGTTTCGCATGGTGAAATTAATGATTGTAAAATGAAATATTTGAATGGGACGATCATGGCGAAAGTCTTGCAATGAGTCAATATAGTAAAACTATATTCCGCATTGCAGAACTGTGTTAGTGCCACATTTAGTTACATCGTTGAGAGCAATTGTTGAAAGAAATTGCGTCAACGCTCAGTGGATGCTTTTAAAAAATAGGGTTCATATTGGCTGCTTCCAAAGCTGAACGGCGTTCAGACATCCAGCCGGATATAAACGCCTCTTCATCTTCAGGTGCATCTTCCTTGTAGCGTTCCCAGGTATCCATTAGTAAGGTTTGACGCTCAACCAGCGCGTTTTGATGCTCGTCCATTTCGTCCGTCCAGACGCCGGTATCCCGATAGTACTCCACCACTGCGTCGTGGAAAGGCACTACCCAGGTCATATTCTGGTTTTCCAGCGCATAGCCTCTGGCGCCTGGCGCGTTGTCTTTATAGTCGTCAAATGATTCGACCAATGTGGTGATCAGGCCTTGAACGGTTTCAGGAGCAAGGTCGGCATTGCTGACCATAACGGGGTACGGGTAGCTGGCGCTGGCGAGTGGTTGTTCGGCATCAATGCCTGCCCCTGAGGTTACGCTATGAGGCTGAAAGTAGGGTGCAACCTCAAGCATTTGTTGCCAGCCCGCTTCGTCTTCCGAAGGTAGTTCAGGCCATTGAAGGCCTCGAGGGCTGGCCGAAAGGCGTTGTGCTGCTGGTGTAACAGTTGTGGTGATTGCGGCATCGGCTCGGCCGCTGATAATGCCATCAAAGGCGGCGTTGTAGCCGGGGAAGTCCACCCGCTCAACGTCATCCCACGTTAGTCCGGCAAATGCTAGATATGCCTCGGCGGCTTTGTTTAGTGCATCGTCGCCCCGCAGGTAAGCCAGCCGCTTGCCTTCCAGATCAGCGATTGAATCAATCTCAACGTCACCCGCGACAGCCATGCCCAATCCAAAGGTGGCCATGGAGGTTGATATCACGCGGATAGGCTGCGGGCCCCAGTCGGGCCCGGCAAACATCATTACGCCCTCTGAACCGTAGTAGCTGGCGATACCGCAGGCGCATAGATCTACACGGCCGGTTTTTAACGGCGTCATCCGCATGGTGTCGTTTTCACCAGGGATAACGCGAGACTGGGTGCCGTGCTCTTGCTGGAGCAGTTGGCTAATTGCCATGATTTGCGCATGCCCGCTAGTACCCGTCCCATAGGCGGTCCAGTTCAGCGTGTTTGGCATAGCATTTACATGACCAGCGAGCATTACGCCTGCAGCCAAGCTGCTTATTGCGAGCGGGAATGTTGTTTTTATACGCATAAGGCTCCTCTTTGCTTATGTTGGTTAACAATTAGGCGCTGGTGGCCAGTGAACGCTGATGATATCGCTGGCTCAACCGAGCCAAGACAACCGCGGGTAGCAGCGCTGCAGCCGCCAAACCAATCAATTCCCACTGGCTAAGCGGTACCATTCCGCCGCCGGGTAGCGCCAGTAGCAGGCCTGCGATTAGTACCAGGGCGCGAATAATGATCTCCTGCAGTGCGCCGTAGCCAAGGCGCCCAACGCCCATCAGGTAGCCCTGCATGGCGGAGGCGAACAGGATGATGCCGATCACTGCTTGGATAAACACAGCCACAATGACGAGCGGCTCACCTTGCATAATCAGCGCAGGGTTGAGCACGAACAGGAAGGGAATAAAGTAGATAACGCTGCCTAGCCGCATCGCCTGCAGACCGGTGGCCATTGGGCGAGCTCCAGCCACGGTAGCGGCCGCAAAGGCGCCCAGTGCTACTGGTGGGGTAATAAAGCTCAGCATGCCCCAGTAAAGGATGAACATATGTACGGCCATGGGGTCCAGTCCGCCGCCCTGGATCAAGGCAGGTGCCAGCGCCACCGCTAGGAAAATATAGGCGGCGGTCACGGTCATGCCAATACCCAGTACGAAACTGGTCACGGCGCCCATCAGCAGCAATAGCGGCACACTACCGCCAGCAATGTTGATAAAGTCGTTGGCGATGGTGCCGGAAAGCCCGGTCATAGAGAGCGCACCGACCAGCATGCCCACGCCAGCCAAAATCGCGATAAGCTCGGCGAAGAGTTTGGCCGCTGAGGAAAGCGTATCGGCTACATCTTTCCAGCCCCAGCGGTTGTGCTTGGAGAGCTGATTGAGTACCAGTAACAGTGCAGTGGCGTAAAAGGGAGCTACGGCTTCGCGCTGCATAATCAATAGCATCCATACCAGTAGCGCGAAGACGAAAATAAAGTACCAGCCCTCTTTCAGTGTCTGCTTGATTGAAGGGAGCTCATGGACAGGTAAGCCCTTTATGTCATTGCGTGCCGCGTAAGCGTCAATCTGTATAAACAGACCCAAGAAATAGAGAATGGAAGGAATCACTGCGGCGAGTGCAATGGTGGAGTAGGGCACATCCAAAAACATTGCCATCACAAAGGCGGTGGCGCCCATCACCGGTGGCATTAACACACCGCCGGTTGAGGCGCAGGCTTCAACACCACCTGCAAAGGAGCGGCTCATACCGATACGGCGCATGGCGGGGATTGATAGCACACCAGTAGTCAGCACGTTGCTGATCACGCTGCCGCTCATCGAGCCCATTAGGCCGCTTGAGAAGATCGAGACTTTAGCAGGACCACCGCGCACATGACCCAAAAGGGCAAAGGCTAGATTGATAAAAAATTTGCCGCCGCCACTTTTTTGCAGCACCACACCAAAGACTAAAAAGCCTATTACCAGACCTGCAAAGGCCTGTAGCGGCACACCCATGATGCTTTCGGTGCTCATGGTGTGATACATAGCCGTTTCTTCAAGAGTCGAAGGAAACGCTTGAATAGGGCCGGGGACTATATCGGCCACCAGCGGATAGAGTGAGAACACACCGGCAATAATGGCAATCGGCAAACCACCTGCCCGGCGAGACGCCTCAATGATCAATAGCCAGAAAGCGTAACTGGCGTAAATTGCCAGATCCGGGGCAGCAAATGCCCAGCCGCGCTCAAGAATCGGCACGGCGTTATAAACAAAGTAGCCACCGACGATAAGCGTAGCGGCACTGAGTAGATAGTCGTACCAGGGAATAGGCTGCTCTTGCTGGCTGTTACGCATGGGCCAGAGCAGGAAAACAAGCGGTAGTAAGAGAGCGACGACCGCATAGTAGAACTGTGTTTCCAGGCCAGTCACGAAAGTAAGCCAGCCAATATTAAACAGGTAATCCAGGGTCATCAGCATCAAGACCACGGTGACTGCGGCCGGAATCCAGCGCAGAGCGGTGGGTAGCTGACGAATTTGGCTGATTTTTTCTTTAACCTGCTGAGTATTAGCAGGTGCGGTTTCTGTGGTCATTGGGACATCCGTCAATCAGCAAGGGGCGGCGAACGCCGCCCCGTGGAGTCTTACTCGAAGATCGGTTCGAAGCCGGCATCGTTTAATGCGGTGGCACGGGCTTCCATCCAGTCGGCAGTAAATGCTTCATCATCACTGGGCGCATCTTGCATAAAGTCTTCCCAAGCACTTAACAGCACGTTCTGACGCTCAACGAGATTGTCTTGATGCGCCTGCATTTCATCAGTCCACACATCGACCTCTTTGTAGTACTCCACGACTGCATCGTGAAACGGGACTACCCACTGCAGATCTTGTTGCTCTAGGGCATAGCCAAGTGCGCCTGGAGCATTGTCTTTATAGTCGTCAAAATTTTCCTGCATCGCTTTGATCAGACCATACGCGACGTTGTCTTCCAGATCCTGATTGGCCACTACGATGGGGTAAGGGTAGCTGGCGCTGGGCACTGGATTTTCAGCGCTAATACCGCCTGCGCCTGCGGTAACTTCATGAGGTCGGAAATAGGGTGCAACGGCCGCCATACGCTCCCAGCCTGCTTCATCTTCCGGGTCCAGCACTGGCCAGCTAATGCCGCGCGGACTGCTGGCAAGCTGCTGGGCGGGTGGTGTCACGGTGGTGGTGAACGAGGCGTCTACATCCCCGGCGATAATGCCGTCGAACGAGCGCCCGTAGCCGGGATAATCAACCCGCTCTACGTCGTCCCAGGTCAAACCGCCAAAAGCGAGATACGCCTCGGTGCCTTTATTAAGGGCATCATCACCGCGGATATAGGCGATACGTTTGCCTGCCAGATCAGCCGGCGTTTCAACTTCTAAGTCACCTGCGACCGCAAGTGATAGGCCAAATGAGGCTGTCGATGTAGTGATAACGCGTAACGGCTGAGGGCCCCAGTCGCGGTCAGCAAACATCATCACGCCTTCCGCGCCGTAGTAGCTGGCAATGCCGCAAGCGCAAAGATCAACTCGCCCCTGCTTGAGCGGTGTCATACGTGACACGTCGTTATCACCCGGCAGGATACGTACCGACGAGTCGTATTTATTTTGCAGCATGTTGCCAATGGCGACAGCTTGAGCGTAGCCACTAGAGTTGGTGCCGTAGGCGGTCCAGGCCATGGTGCTGGGTAGTTCCACCTCACTTGCATGGCTAATTGAAGCCCCGAGTAATGAGAGAGGTAGGGCGACAACGAGTAGGTGGTGAGCTAATGGACGCATTATGATGCTCCTTTATTGTGGTTGTGATGACGTTGGTAGTTACGTTCCGTTACTTTTTGTTTTGCTATGCGGTATTGTGTTTTGCAAAGTGGTCGGCTGATAGTAGAGAAGCCGCTGGGTAGCTGTCAATGCCGTTATCTGAAGCGACTCACGTTGTTAGTGAATAGATACAAAAAAGCCAGGCGATAGCCTGGCTTTTAAAGTGATAGTTTGATGAACGCGCTAGGAAAACTCTCGCCAAGCAGCGTAAGTACTCAGAAATACCCGTCCAGTTAGCGCATCCAGGAAGTCACTCTTTTTGAGCTGATCCATCACCGGGCCTTTAACTTCGGATAAATGCAGCTTCACATCGGAGTCTTTCAAACGTGCGTTGATCGCATCCAGGCTCTCGAGTGCAGAGGCATCGATCAGATTGACCGCTGAGCAGATTAGCACCACGTGTTCGAGCTCTGGATGGCTGGCGACGAGGTTATATACGGTATCTTCCAAGTAGCGGGCATTAGCAAAATAGAGGCTTTCATCTATTCGTAGCAGCGCCACGTTATTGACGGTTTCCACATCATGGCGGGTCGTGTTTCTAAAGTGTTCAGTGCCGGGGACGCGGCCTACCAAGGCGCTGTGGGGGCGGCTGGTACGGTAAAGAAATAGCGCAATTGAGAGAGTAACACCGCTGATAATACCCGCTTCGACGCCTTCGCACAGGGTGAGCACGATAGTCACCGCCATCGCAGCAAAATCGCTCCGGGAGTAGCGCCAGGTCTGACGCAGCATGGGGATATCCACGAGCGTTAAGATGGAAACGGTGATCGTCGCGGCTAGCGTCGCAATGGGTAGGTAATAGAGCCAGCCGGTAAATGACATAGTAACCAGAGCAATACCCAAAGCCGCAAAGGCGCCAGCGGCAGGGGTTTGGGCACCTGCGTCGTAGTTAATCACCGTGCGAGAAAGGCCGCCGGTTACCGGCATGCCACTTGATAAACCAGCGGCAAGGTTGCTGGCCCCCAGACCCACTAACTCCTGGTTCGGTGAAATGCGCTGGCGCCGTTTGGCGGCGAGCATTTGGCCCATGGAAACCGACTCCACAAAGCCGACCAGGCTAATCAGCAGCGCAGGAATCAATAAAGCCCGCCAGAGCGAATAGTCTCCCCAGGGAAAACTCAGCGCGGGCAAACCACTTGGGATATTGCCCACTACGGCAACGCCGGATTCCGCTAATTGCCAGTGCCACGTTATTAATGTGGTGATAACGACAGCGAATACCGGCCCTGCTTTGGCAACCAAGTCCGCTAAAGTAAGGGGAAAGCCTACTTTGTGCAGAGCGGTTTTACCGTGGCGTCGTAGCACAATCAAAAATAGGAGAGTGCCGCCGCCAATCAGTAAAGTGGGTAAGTGGTAGGTAGATAAATTGGGCACGAGTGTGATCAGGCGCTCCACAAGAGTGAAACCACTGCTTTCAATCCCCAGCAAGCTGCCAAGTTGACTAGCCGCGATCAAAATGCCCGATGCCGTTAAGAAGCCGGAGATAACCGGGTGACTTAGGAAGTTACTGAAAAAACCCATTTTAAGCAGGCCCATTACCACCAGCATGCCCCCGGAGAGTAGCGACAGTATTAGTGCAGCCTGTATATAGGTGTCGGTACCCGCCGGTGCCACCGACGAGAGAGCAGCTCCAGTCATAAGCGCGATTATTGCCACTGGCCCCACCGCCAGTGTTTTACTCGTCCCAAACAGGGTGTAAACCACTTGCGGCAGAATGCTGGCGTACAGCCCAACTACCGCAGGTAGCCCTGCCAACAGCGCATAGGCAAGCGACTGAGGGATGACCATCACCGTGACGATCAGTCCTGCCAAGAGGTCGGCCCCTAACAGTCGTTTATGATAGTGGGGGAGCCACATCAAAATGGGTAAATAGCGCTTTAGCATGGATTCCATAGGGTGTAGGAGTGTCAGGATAAAGAGAGTAAGGGATATTCTCATTCATTGCAGTGCTTATATTCATTTGCACGGCGCTAATCCAATGATGGCCAAGGGCTTATGCGCTTTCCGTCTTCCCCCAAAGTGCTACTTCTTTCATTAGCATAACCCGTTAAGATTAAGCACAAAGGAGAGTTAAACCTCCTTACTAATGCTGTTTGATACTCAACAACATCAATAAAAGAGTACTGCTCATGAGTGTACTGCTATTGCTGGTTCCAGTGCTGATGATGGCGTTGTCGGTTGGTCTTGCCGCTCTAGGCGGCGTTTGGATTCATGTCGCTCTGTTATGTGCCGCATTGGGGGGCGGTGCAATGCTGTTAACGGCTTTTGAGCGTGTATATCGCGCCGATCAGCGGCGCCTTGAGCAGTACCAGCGTGGCTTCAAATCTCTGCGTGATTACCGTTCGCTGCGCGCCATGGCCTACCGATTGATGAATCGCGCCAGCAGTACCGCGATTGCTTCGGCGGAAGTGTCCCACTACGCCGACCTAATGGACCAGCGCCTGACCCAGCAAGAGACCATGGTCCGAGAGGCTTCCACTAGCATGACGGCCATTAATGCGGCTATTATGCAGGTCAGTGCAAGCACCTGCCCACAATGCAGCTGTAAGCTGCGAGCCTACGGGTGACTACGCTCACGATCTCAAATACTGCCGTAGTAAGCGGATCTTCGATGACCCGACTGGTAGCCGCTGTGGCGCCCATGAAAAGCCGCTGTTGCTGCAGACCTACAAGCGGGATACCGGAGAAATCATGCACGACCTTTCAGTGCCAGTGTATGTGCAGGGCAAGCATTGGGGTGGCTTCCGGGTGGGTTATCAGCCGGAACGGGTCACGGCATCGGCGCCTATGCTGAAAGGCGCCGCAGACGCCAACTCACCACCACTTGCTCTAACTAGCCGCCGCGTAGCGCGGGCGTGACTGCCACGCTGACCAGGAGTAGAGCGCAAGCCCGATCCAGATAAGCACAAAGGTCGCCAACTGGATAAGCCCAAGGGGCTCACCGAAAACGGTTAACGCGATCAGGAATTGAATACTCGGGTTGATATACATCAAAAAGCCCAGGGTCGCCAAACGCAACCGGCGGGCCGCGCCAGCAAAGGCCATTAGCGGCAGCGCGGTTAAAGCCCCACTGGCGACCAGTAAACTGGTCGTTGAAGTGTTCTGTAAAAAATGTGAGGTGTCGTTCCAGCTTAACCAGGTCAAGGCGATCAGGGCGAGGGGGAATAGCAAAAGGGTTTCCACAAACAGTCCTGATAGGCCGTCTAGCGGCACCTGCTTACGAAACAGGCCGTAACTACCGAAGCTTAACGCCAGCAGCAAGCTGATCCAGGGCAGTTCACCAAGCATTACAAACTGGGTGGCAATCGCAATACTTGCTAGCCCCAGCGCCACCAGTTGCAGCTTTGCCATCACTTCTCGCAACACCAGCATGCCGAGCGCGACGTTCACCAACGGCGTCAGGAAATAGCCCAAACTTGCCTGCAAGACCTGCTTGGATTCCACCGCATAGATATAGATACCCCAGTTGAACGCGATCAATAACGCACAGGCCAGTACACGTCCAAGCTTTTTTGGTTCGCCCAAGGCTGCAACAACGGGAGGCCAGCGGCGTAACAGGGTAATCAGGCCCACCAAAAAAAGGCAGGCCCAGATAATGCGGTGAATCAATATTTCAAAGGCAGGAACACCGTCAAACAGGGCAAAAAAGAGCGGAAAGCAGCCCCACATCGTATAGGCCGTTAGCCCAAACATAACGCCTTTGACTGCGTCGGGATCGCGTGTTGGAGTAGGAAGCATAGCAGCCTCATTATTTAAAGATGCTAATCTAGCATAAACATTGCAATAACACTGGCGGAACGGAGGTGTTTAATGACTAAACTTAGATCCAGCTTGGTGCAGTGCGATCTGCGCTGGGAAGACCCACAAGCCAACCACGCTCATCTTGAGGAGTTACTCGGTGAGCTGGATAGCCGTGATACCGACCTTATTGTTTTACCTGAAATGTTTGCCACCGGCTTTACCATGAATTCCCGTGAAATGGCTCAGCCGATGGCCGAAAGCCAAAGTGTGACTTGGCTGCAGACTCAGGCGCAGGCCCGTAACTGCGTGATGACCGGCAGCGTGGCGATCGAAGAGGACGGCGAATTTTATAACCGCTTGATATGGGCAACGCCTGAGGGCGACTTAACCCACTACGACAAGCGTCACTTATTCCGTATGGCCGGCGAGCATGAGCGCTACGGCATGGGTAGTGAACGCAAAGTGGTGGAGCTCAATGGCTTTAAGCTGCTGTTGAGCGTTTGCTATGACCTGCGTTTTCCGGTGTGGATGCGCCAGCAGCCAGCAGAAGGTGAGCATTTCGAGTATGATGCGCTGCTGTGTATCGCCAATTGGCCAGCACCGCGTCGTCACCCCTGGCGTACGCTGCTACAGGCCCGTGCGGTAGAGAACCTAAGCTATGTGATTGGCGTTAATCGCGTTGGAGAGGATGCCAAAGGGCTGGCCTATAGCGGCGACTCCTTACTGGTCGACTTCAAAGGCGAACCGTTAATTGATAAACCTGCCCATACCCCGTTTATAGAGACGGGCACGCTGGATAAAACTGCCCTTGATGCTTTTCGTGAAAAATTTCCTGCCTGGCAAGATGCCGACCATTTTAAGCTGCTGCCAGGAGTGGGTTAATGATGCGCCTTGATCGCTTTTTAAGTGAAACCTCACCGTTAACCCGTAGCCTCGCCAAGCGAGCACTGAAGAACGGCGAAGTCACCCTCAATGGTGAGCCGATCAAACAGTCGGCTACCCAAATCGATACTGATAACGATGTGGTTGTCCTTAATGGCGAGCGGCTGGCGCTGGTAGGGGTGCGCTACATTATGCTGCACAAGCCCGTTGACGTTGAGTGTAATGCCCGCCGTGGCCTCTACCAGCGCGCGATCGACCTGATTGATCTGCCCAAAGCCGAACGCTTACAGCCGGTGGGGCGCTTGGATGTGGATACCACAGGACTGCTGCTGCTAACCGATGACGGCCAGTGGTCGCACCGTGTGACCTCGCCGCGCCATCGCTGCGCCAAGGTCTATATCGCAGAGCTTGCTGAACCCATGGAGGGTGCGGCGGCAGAGTGGGCGATTGGCCAGGTGGCGGATGGCCTGATGCTAGATGGCGAAGAGACGCTGACTCAGCCCGCGACGCTGCGGCTGCTATCGCCCACCCAGGCGGAGCTGACGATTACCGAAGGGCGCTATCACCAGGTAAAGCGTATGTTTGCCGCCTTAGGAAATCATGTGAACTCTCTGCACCGCAGCTCCATCGGTGATTTAGCCTTGGATGCTAACCTTGCGCCCGGCGAGTGGCGTGAGTTGACTGACGACGAAATTGCGCTGTTCTGAATACTTAGTAAGTATTCTTTAGCCGCTGCCTGAAAGGGTGAGCGGCTTTATTTTAATTGAATATTTATACCGTTATCTTGTAAATTCAGCTTCAGTAAATCCCAAATTCTTGTGCCAATCAGAAAGAGAGGTCGCAAGCTAGAACGACCACCGCCAATAGCGGTTAGCCGTTGCTAAGCACTAAGATGATAAGTATTAAGGAGCTTAAATTTAAGGGGCTAGGTGAGCAGCGGCAATCAGCGCTTGAGTATAGGCGTGTTTGGGCGCAGAAAGCACGTCCAGGCAGGGGCCTTGTTCGACCACTTCGCCATCTTTGAGCACCATAATGCGATGGGCCATGGCGCGAATAACGGCGAGATCGTGACTAATGAACAGATAACTTAACTGCCTGCGGGCCTGAAGGTCGCGCAGCAGGGTAACAAGCTGCTTCTGTACTGTACGGTCTAACGCAGAAGTGGGTTCATCAAGCACTAACAGTTCTGGCTCCAGAATGATCGCTCGGGCCACGGCAATGCGCTGGCGTTGACCACCAGAAAACTCATGGGGGTAGCGCGCAGCGCAGCTCTCGGGCAAACCCACTTCATGAAGGGTTTGGTTAACCCGCTGTGTGACTTCTTTGTCAGTCAAGTGCGGGTAATGAAAGCGCAGCCCCTCACTGACAATATCGAAAACCGGCATGCGTGGCGAAAGGGCACCATATGGGTCCTGAAACACCATCTGAAAACGGTGGCGCTGGCGTCGCAAATCATCACCGGACAGGGAGCTTAGTTTATCGTTGCCAAGGGTAACATCGCCTTGGCTAGTGACCAGCCGCATGACTGCCGACGCCAGCGTGGTTTTGCCCGACCCTGACTCCCCTACAATGCCCAGGGTCTCGCCCGGCGTGATCTGAAAATCGGTGGGCTGAACTGCCACAAACGCAGGCGGCTGGCGTTTGAACAGGCCGGTCTTGGGGCGCTTGAAGCTTACGCTCAACTGACGAGCCGTTAACAGCGGTGGCGCTTGCTTAATGGCCTGGGGTCTGCCTTCCGGCTCGGCGGCGAGCAGCGCTTTGGTGTAATCACTTTGCGGATGTTGAAAGACCTGCTCAACCGGCCCGATTTCCTGTATCCGCCCCTGATGCATGACGCAGATGCGATCCGCGTGACGGCGCACCAGGTTCAAGTCATGACTGATAAACAGCATGCCCATGGCGTGGTGGTCGCGCAGTTCACGCAGCAGGGCAAGTATCTCCTGCTGCACCGTCACGTCCAGGGCGGTGGTGGGCTCATCGGCAATCAGCAGTGAGGGATTATTGGCAATCGCCATGGCAATCATCACCCGCTGGCGCTGTCCGCCTGAAAGCTGATGAGGCCAAGCATCCAGCAGCTCTTCCGGGCGCGGCAGTTTCACTTGTTCGAGTAGCGCTTTGCAGCGTTGGCGGGCCGCCTGGCCGCGCAAGCCCTGATGCAGACGCAATGCTTCGCCAATCTGCTTGCCAACTCGATGGAGCGGGTTAAGCGACGTCATCGGCTCCTGGAAAATAAAACCGACACGATTACCGCGCACGTCGTTCCACTGGTCCTGGGTCAATGTCGACAGATCGGTATCACCCAGCCAACGCTCGCCCTTGATAGTCGCATTGCTGGGCAAGAGGTTAATCATCCCGAGCGCAGAGACTGATTTGCCCGACCCGGACTCCCCGACAATCGCCAGGGTTTCACCCGCATTGAGGGTGAGCGATAGCGCATGCACCACGGGCGTATCATCGAAGGCAATGTTGAGATTCTCGATGCGCAGGAGCGGGTTAGGCATTTTGTGTCTCCTGGGCAGGGCCAGCCTGGCGCTGTTGTACGTGACGGGGGTCGAAGGCGTCGCGCAAGCCTTCGCCAATGAACACTAGTAGCGAAAGCATGATTGCCAGGGTCATGAACGCCGTGATGCCCAGCCAGGGGGCATGTAAGTTGTTCTTGCCCTGCGCTGCCAGTTCGCCCAGCGAGGGCGCGCCGGGGGGCAGGCCGAAACCGAGAAAATCCAGTGCGGTCAGGGTGCCGATGGCACCGGTAAACAGAAACGGAATAAAGGTTAGCGTCGCGACCATGGCATTGGGCAGCACGTGGCGCCACATGATCAGGCGCGAGGGCAATCCCATCGACTTGGCGGCACGCACGTACTCCAGGTTACGCGCACGCAGAAACTCGGCACGCACGATATCGACCAGGCCAAGCCATGAAAAGAGCAGCATGATCCCCAGCAACCACCAGAACCCCGGCTGAACAAAGCTGGCTAAAATGATGAGCAGGAACAGCACCGGAAGGCCCGACCATATTTCAGTCACTCGCTGACCGATCAAATCAATCTTGCCACCAAAGTAGCCCTGCACACCACCAACCACAACGCCGATGACCAACGAGCCCGCAGTGAGCACTAGTGCAAAAGCAACCGAGAGGCGAAAGCCATAAATGACCCGCGCCAATACATCACGGCCCTGATCATCGGTACCCAGCCAGTGGCGGCTATCCGGCGGTGCCGGGGAAGGGCGGGTCATGTTCATGTCCAGGGTTTGGTAGGAATACGGGATGGCTGGCCACAGCGCCCAGCCGTGCTCTTTAATCTGTTGCTGAATAAACGGATCCAGATAATCGGTACGCGTGGGAAGAAACCCGTCAAACTCGGTTTCGGGGTAATCCACCAGCAGCGGCACGTACCACTGGCCGTCGTACTGCATAATGATGGGCTTGTCGTTGGCGATCAGCTCGGCAAACAGGCTAAACACAAACAGCGCCGTAAATAGCCAAAGCGATACGCGGGCACGCCGGTTGGCTTTAAAGGCCGCCAGCCGTCGGCGGGTAATGGGCGAAAAATAAGAAGAAAGAGAGGCCATGATCATGACTCCCGGGTCGAAAAGTCGATACGTGGGTCTACCCACACGTAGGTCAAATCGGAAATCAGCTTAAGGATCAGACCGATCACGGTATACAAAAACAGCGTACCGAAAATAACCGGGTAATCCCGCTGCATCACCGCCTCAAAGCCGAGCAGGCCGAGGCCATCCAGGGAGAAGATCACTTCTATCAATAGCGCACCGGTAAAGAAAATTCCGATCATGGCGGCAGGTAGACCGGCGATAATAATCAACATGGCGTTCCGGAAAACATGACCATAGAGCACCCGCCGTTCATCGGCGCCCTTGGCGCGTGCGGTAATCACATACTGTTTGTGAATTTCATCCAGGAAGCTGTTTTTGGTCAGCATGGTGAGTGTGGCAAAGCTGCCAATTGCCGCGGCGATAACCGGCAGGGTGATATGCCAGAAGTAATCTTTGACCTTGCCCCAGGCCGAAAGCTGGTCGAAGTTGGGCGAGGTCAGGCCGCGGAGGGGAAACACGTCCCAGTAGGTGCCGCCAGCAAATAGCACGATCAGCAATATCGCAAACAAAAAGCCCGGAATGGCGTAGCCGACAATCACTAACCCGGAAGACCAGACATCGAATCGGGAGCCGTGGCGTAGCGCTTTTTTGATACCTAAGGGGATCGAGATCAGGTAGACCAGCAGCGTGGTCCATAGCCCCAGCGAAATGGACACCGGCAACCGCTCAATCATCAGCTCAGTCACCGGCCGGTCGCGGAAAAAACTGGTGCCGAAATCGAGCGTGAGGTAATCCGCCATCATGCCGATAAAGCGCTCGTGGGCGGGTTTATCAAAACCAAACTGCTGTTCTAGCTGTTCGATAAAGCGTGGGTCGATGCCCCGAGCGCCACGAGAATCGTCACTTACCTGCACATCGGCACCGCCCATATCCAAACGAGTGCTGGCCATGGCGTCGGCGCCCTCAAAACGTGCCAGCATCTGATCAATCGGCCCGCCCGGCGCCGCCTGAACAATAATAAAATTGAGTAGCATGATCCCAAAAAGGGTCGGAATCATTAGCAGCAGTCGGCGTAGGGTGTAGCGGGCCACAGAGCACTCCGAGGTTTATAACGATGAAACCGTTGAGGATAAGCCGTTGCGAATAAGTCGCTGTAATAAAGCCAGTCTCAGCGGCGCTGGCGCTGCAGTTCTGCTTCACGCTCGGTATCCACCCACCATGCATCCAGATCCATCGCATACTCCGGAAAGGGCTCGGGATAGCCAAACTTGTCCCAGATCGCAATGCGGGTTTCGCCGGAGTGGTAGTGAGGAATGACGTAAAACCCCCAGCGCAGCACCCGATCCAGCGCCCGCGTGGCGGTATCCAGTTCCTCACGACCATCGGCACTAATGATCGCTTCCACCAGCGCATCGACCGCTGGGTGGGCGAGCGCCATCCGGTTGCGGCTTTGCGGCGCCTCGGCGGCGTCGCTGGTCCAGAAGTCGCGCTGCTCATTACCCGGGTTGTTCGACTGGGGGAAATGGCTAATTACTATGTCATAGTCGTAATTGCGCTGCCGGTTTAAATATTGATTGATATCAACGATGCGCAGCGAGGTCTGCACCCCTAGGCGGGCCATGTTACGCAGCATGGGTTGAACCACTCGCTCAAGACCCGAATCGTAGAGCAGCACTTCAAGGCTGAGTGGCTGACCGGTGGCTTGGTTGACCAGTACTCCCTCTTCAACGCGATAGCCCGCGTCGCGCAAAAGCGCCAGTGCCTTGCGTAGACGCTCACGCAGGTTGAGGGGTTGGTCAATGGGCAGCGGTTCGGTGAACAGGCGGTCAGACCCATGGGAAGCGATTAACACTTCCCTAAACGGTTCGAGTAGCGCCAGCTCTTCTTCCGAAGGTAGTCCGGTGGCCTCCATCTCCGAGTTCTGGAAAAAGCTTTCGGTACGCCGGTAGGTATCGTAGAAAATATTGGTGTTGAGCCAAGGAAAATCGAAGGTAAGGCTTAACGCTTCGCGTACCCGTGGGTCTTGAAACTTCTCTTTGCGGAGGTTGAGTACAAAGGCCTGCATCATGGATGGGTTGACGTCAGGTACCGTCAGCCGCTTCACCAAGCCCTCTTCATAGGCAGGAAAGTCGTAGCCAATCGCCCAGGTGGCCGCGCGGGCATCCGTACGAAAATCTGTCAGGCCCGCTTTGAAGGCTTCCCAGGCGATATCGCGGTCACGATAGTAGTCGTAAACGATGCGGTCAATGTTGTAGCGGCCAACATTCACCGGCAAGTTTTTTCCCCAATAATCCTCATCCCGCTGGTAAACAATTCGCCTGCCTGGGTCAACCTCACTGATGAGGTAGGGGCCGGAGCCGGGGTGAGCCGCCAGGGTAGGCGATGTGAACTCGCGTGGCTCCCAGTAGTGGCGTGGGAGAATAGGCAGTTGAGCAACGATTAGCGGCAGTTCTCGGGAATCGGTATCGCTGAAGGTAAAGCGCACTTGATGTTCGTTGAGGGCGATCACTTCGCTCACACCCGCATAATAGCTGGCATAAAACGGATTGCCCTCTTCCCGGAGGAGGTTAAGTGAGAACACCACATCGTAGGCGGTGACGGGTTCGCCGTCCTGAAAGCGTGCTTCAGGGCGAAGGTCAAACTCAATCCATTCCCGGTCGGGGTCCAGGCGCACGCCTTCAGCCAATAAACCATACAGGCTAAAGGGCTCATTGGGATTGCTGGCCATCAAGGTGTCATAAATTTGCGAAACGCCGGTGGCCGGTGTGCCACGAATAATAAACGGATTCGTTGAATCGAAGCTGCCCCCCACGGCGGTATAGGTAATGGTGCCGCCTTTGGGGGCTTTTGGGTTTACATGGGGGAAGTAGGGGAAGTCTGCCGGTAGCTCGGGGCTATCGTAAAGTGATAACCCGTGAACTGTTTTAACCGGCACTACGTTGTTGGCATCCGTATTTAAATCGCCCACCACGTTGTTGCCGGCAGGTCGTTGGGAAGAATCGATAGGGGGCGTTGCTTCTGACGCCAGTATCGATACATTTATTAGCAAGCCACTGATAAGTAGAAATGCTTTCGCAAAAAACAGACCTCGCGGCATTGGTGACATCCCATGTGAACAAAGCCAACTAGTAAACCCGGATTCAACGCCCTGAAAGTGTCAGTAACTGCCCCGGTTGTAAAGCGCTGGGGCGGTCAATCGAATTCCAGCGTATCAGGTCTTGTTGATCAATATTATAGCGGGCCGCAATCGCTGAGAGGCTATCGCCCCTTTCAACGCGGTGCGTATCTGCGCTGTTATTTTGCGCAAGCGCTTGGCTATTGCCCTGTGCCTGACTATTGCCCTGTGATAATTGAGCCAGCACTTGTTTATCCACTTCTTCGGGTACCAGCAGTGTCTGTGCGCTGCGTGGATCGATGCTGCCATTCAGTAAACCCGGATTCAACTCAGCCAGTGCCATTTTGCTGACATCCAGCATTTGCGAGGCTTCAGACAGACTCACTGCGTGGGCCAACTGAACTTTTGCGAAGGCGGGGTCGATGTGAATCTCAGGCAAGCTCACACCGTATTTTTCAGGATCGTTAATGATCGTAGCGATTGCCTTCAACTTGGGAACGTACTGCATGGTTTCGTAGGGCAGGGACAGGTCCCAATAGTCTCCACTTAACCCTTGACTCTGTATCTGACGCTGGGCGCGATTGACGGTGCCAGCGCCTGCATTATAAGCGGCCAGAGAAAGCATGAGGTCGCCCTCGTACCACTGGTCGGCCTGCATTTCCAGATAGTCCAGCGCGGCCTCGGTAGAGGCTAGAACATCCAGACGACCATCGTAATTACCATTACGCACTAACCCCAATGCGTCGCCGGTCCCAGGCATAAATTGCCAAAGACCTGCCGCCCCGCGGTGACTTCGTGCACCTGGGTCGAAAGAGCTTTCGACAAACGGAATTAACGCGATTTCACCAGGTAGGCCGCGCTCACTGACTTGCTGAGTAATCCAGGCAAGCCAGGGGGTGGCGCGTTCGGTGATCGTGGCAATGTTTTCAGGGCTGGAACGGTAGTGCTCAATCCATTCATCCACTCGAGCTTGAGCTTCTACTGGCAATGTTTTCTCTTGCCACTGGAAGCTTTTACGCAGAGTCGTCCAGGCATTCTGGGGTTCAAGCTCTAGCGCCTCCCAAAAATGGGTTTGGAAAGGCGTAGGATAGGGCTTTGTATCGGTTGGCGACGTACTGGTAACACCGTTAGGTAAGGCTGTTGTCGCACTTGCGGTGGTTTCATAGGCTGGAGCAGAGGCTTGTGAGCTTGCCGCAGCGGCTAACATTAGGCCCATAATTACGGTACTGCCAGCGCTCAGCATCAAGCGCTGGCGAATCGTTCGATAGGTCATAGTTGCATTCGTTTGGTTTCGATAGCGTTCTTAAAAACGGTTCTTCCACTCGCGCAGAGTGGTAAACGTAGCGAGATCAGTATCATTAACACCCTGAGTACCTGCTGCTTGGCGCACGCTATCTGTGCCCACGCGCAAGTAGGGATTAATTTTCAGCTCGCGTCCTATCGTGCTGGGTAAGGTGGGGCGATCCAATGCCCGCGCCTTTTCACACTCCTGCAAGGCGTGTTTAACGTCTTCGTTTTCAGGGTCCGCAGCACGAGCAAACGTCAGGTTCGCTTGCGTATACTCATGGGCTGCAAAGACCAGTGTATCTTCAGGTAGTTCCGCAAATTTGTTCAACGCGGCAAACATTTGCTCTGGGGTGCCTTCAAATAAACGGCCACAACCAGCGCAAAAAAGAGTGTCACCGCAAAACAGAAGGGCAGGGATACCCGCTGTGAAGTAGCTGATATGATCCAGTGTATGGCCCGGTGTCGCTATTACGTCGAATAAACGGCCCATAATGCGGACTTCATCGCCGTCGCCAACGGTCTCGTCAATCCCTTCAATGTTGGGGTTGGCTGGGCCGATAACGTGAGGGGAGTAGCGTTTAATTAATTCAGCTAAACCACCCGTATGATCATGGTGGTGATGCGTAATAAGGATGGATTTTAGCGTTAACGACTCACGCTCAAGAAACTCGATCACAGGGGCCGCTTCACCTGGATCCACCACGCAAACGCTTTGGCTGGTATCTTGTCTTAATAGCCAAATATAGTTGTCGCTTAGAGCTGGGATCGGTGTCACGCTCATCATCGGCGAGATCCTTTAAATTGCGAAAATACAGAATTCAGTAACCAACATGCGTAAACACGCAAAACATTGCGCTTCTTAACTTAATTAAAAAGTGGCGCTAAATCGGTGTAACCAAGGCGTTGAAAAGCCGTTACTGTGGAGGGAAGCGCTGTTCATGTCAAATTCGACAACGGCCACGACACTCGCCAAGCGCTTAATAAGTTGCCAACCGTATTGGCAATCAGAGGCCGGGCGCTCGCTATGGGAAACACAACGTGCCTGTTTAGGTCCCGTGGTGGAATCGCGCGTGGGCGGCCACAGTTTGGAATTGAGCATGGGGCCAGCTTTAATGACCATGTCGGCGATCCCTCATTCCATTCGCTGGTCACCCACAAGGCCAATGGCTGAGAACGAGAGCACCTTGATATGCCCGCCGGATCAGTTAGCGCTGCCGGATCGCTGCTTAGATGTCATGGTTATTCATCACTGGCTGGAGTATTTAACCGACGCCCATTTCGCGCTTCAGGAAGCCGCGCGGGTCACCGCCGACAATGGGATATTGGTACTGTTTGGTTTTAATCCGATCGGTGTCGGAGGCCTTGCCCGCCAATGGCGAAAACGCCAACAGCAGTTCCCCTGGGATGGCACTTGGCGCTCTGTTAGCCGCCTGCGCGACTGGTTGGCGTTTGTCGACTTCGAGGTGGAGCGCGTAGACTATTGCTGTTTTCGTGGACGGACGAGTGCTAAATGCGGTGAATATTGGGAGTCGCTGGGGCGTAGGCATAACCTACCGCTAGGCGAGAGCTATATGATTCAAGCCCGAAGGCGTCAACGCCAAGCGCCAGTGCAACGCCTGAAGTTTGGTTTAAAAGCGCCTACGTCTCCCGCTTCATTAGGCGTTACCCGCTCAGGTTCATCGGCTCACTATCAATCCTATCAAGAGCTCCCAATACAAGCTCAGACGCATCAACCAAAGGATCAAGAAATTGACTAAAGAGGCTGCCGGGCAACTGCCTCGGGTAACGGTGTATACCGATGGGGCTTGTCGGGGCAACCCAGGCCCCGGCGGATGGGGTGTGGTGCTGGCGAGCGGCCAGCATGAGAAAACCTTGAAAGGCTATGAATCAGATACCACTAATAACCGTATGGAGTTGATGGCTGCGATCATGGCCCTGCGAACGCTAAACACGCCCTGTGAAGTCGCGCTATGGACCGATTCACAATATGTCCGACAGGGCATAACCCAGTGGATTCATAACTGGTTAAAGCGCGGCTGGAAAACCGCCGCCAAGCAACCCGTCAAAAATGCTGAGTTGTGGAAAACCCTGCACGAAGAGACCCAGCGACACACCATAGAATGGCACTGGGTGAAAGGGCACAGCGGCCATCCCGGGAATGAGCGCGCTGACGCGTTAGCCAATGAAGCCATTGATGAGCATCACAAGAGGAGAGCATGATGCGCCAGGTGATCCTAGATACTGAAACCACGGGTATCGACCCAAAAGATGGTCATCGCTTAGTAGAAATTGGCGCGATTGAGATGGTCAACCGCCGTTTTACTGGCCGCACCTACCATCAGTACATCAACCCTGAACGCCATATCGATGCAGAAGTCGTTGCCGTCCACGGGATTGATGACGCTAGAGTCGCCAATGAGCCGGTGTTCGCGAAAATAGCCGACGAATTTTGGGCCTTTATTGAAGGCGCCGAGCTGGTGATTCATAACGCCCCCTTCGATGTGGGCTTTATCGACCACGAACTGGGTATGCTTAATCAGCAGCGTAAAGCTCCCGCATTGGGGCCGGTGCGCGATCACTGCGCGGTATTAGATACCCTGACGATGGCTCGGGCCATGCACCCCGGCCAGCGCAATAGTCTTGATGCATTATGCAAACGTTATGATATCGATAATGGCCACCGCGTACTGCACGGCGCGCTATTAGACTCTGAAATTCTCGCTGAAGTTTATTTGGCGATGACCGGCGGGCAAACCGCACTGACGTTAGACGCGGCCTCTGCAGCAGAACAGGAGCAGGCGGATACCTCCAGTGAAGGTCTGTCGATTCAACGTATGACGCTTACTCCAGGTCAGTTGCGCGTCGTGCGCCCAACCGACGAGGAGCAGGTGGCCCATAAAGCCAAGTGTGAAGCGCATCAGTTGAATTGGTTTGAAGGTATGGCAAGCGATGCTTAGGCGAGAAATTCCCCATCATGAACAGGCCGGGCGGGTTATTCGTTTGTCGCGCAGCATGCTGGCGCCTGCACCGCTAAGTGGTAGCGAGGAGCTGACTCCGCTACAACCCTTTCAGCCCTGGACAGAACAGATGCAGCCGCTGTGTTATTGGGATGATGAGCCGGTCGCACTGTTGGTTGAGTCCCGGGCGGAAAGTGGCTGGATCGATGGTCGGCAGTGGATGAGCGAGCTTTCTACCGCCTGGTTCAGCCTGCTTTCAACGGCGTTGCAGGTGGGTGCCTGGTTGGAGAATCACCGTTTCTGTGGGCGCTGTGGCGCTCCCGCTACCAAGCTTACCGCCGAATTTGCAATGCATTGCGATGCCTGCGGGCACCGCAATTATCCGCGTATTTCGCCCTGCATTATTACGCTGGTGACTAGCGGTGAGGCGATGCTGCTGGCGCGTAGCCCGCGTTTTCCGCCAGGCCGTTATTCAACCTTGGCCGGATTTATTGAGCCGGGCGAGTCCGCCGAAGAGGCCGTTCACCGGGAGGTGTTTGAGGAAGTGGGCGTGCATATTGACCAACTGCGTTACCACCAGAGCCAGGCTTGGCCGTTTCCCCATTCGCTGATGTTTGGCTACTTCGCTGAAGCGACAACCCGGCGTATTCGCATTGACGGGGTAGAGATCAGCGATGCTGCATGGTTTTCACCTCGCCAGCTACCATCGCTACCGCCACCTTACTCAATTTCACGCGAACTAATCGAAACTCATTTGGCACGCTGGCGCTAGACGGCGCCGCGTGCCGATATGTCATTACTCGCTAGGGAATAGGCTGGTCAGCTTGGTGGCCAGCATGACATTGCCGGTTGCTTTTAGCTTGCCGGTCATAAATGCCGTCATGCCATTGATATCGCCACTCATGATGCCTTTTAGCGTGTCAGTCGTTAGGCTTAAGCTAACGGAAGGATCATTGTGTTCACCCTCTTGCACATCCAGCGTGCCATCTTGGATATTTAAGTAGTAGCTACCCGCGTCAGAGAAGTGGAACTGGAACACTTCGTTCATGCCCTTTGCCGCTTCAGGATTAAAGCGCGCTTTCAACTTCTCAAGGGTGTTGTTAGACATAACATTTCTCTCAATTAGGTAAATCAGACTCAGGCTAGCGATAATAGCCCAAAGAAACAATCGTGATGGCGAGCGAGATTATTTCATACACGCGTTTCAATCAAGCGTCGTGGTCAAACCCCGCAACATCTTATCGGCGCAGAGCGCCCACCCTAAAAGACTCAAGCTTACCAATGGAGAACGTCAATGAATGAATGGATAGCGGAAATAGGTACGTTTGTCGTGCAAACCACCATCGTTATGTTGCTGATAGGCATTGGTTTGCTTTTGATGGCGCGAACGAAACAAGACAAAGAGAGCGACTTAAAACTTCACATTGAGCCCCTGAATGAGCAGCGTCGCCGGCGCGGTCGTCGTCTGCGGTTGACGTCCACGTTACCAGGTGCCCGCAAAAAGCTGCTAAAGGCGTTCCGCAACGAAGATAAAAAACGCCATAAAGCGCAAAAAGCTAACCATGATACTACCCATGAACCACGGGTTTGGGTGCTCGATTTCCACGGTGACCTGAAGGCATCGCAAACTGAGCGCTTTGGTCAGGAAGTATCCGCTATTATTGATGTCGCCGCCGAAAATGACGAGGTGGTGATTCGCCTCGAATCTGCCGGTGGCCTGGTACACGCTTATGGGTTGGCAGCCGCACAGTTAGACCGCTTGCGTACGGCAGGGCTCACTACCACCGTATGTATTGATAAGGTGGCAGCGAGCGGTGGCTACCTGATGGCCTGTACCGCCCAGCATATTAAGGCAGCCCCCTTCGCTGTGATCGGCTCTATTGGCGTGGTAGCGCAAGTGCCTAATATTCATCGCTTGCTAAAACGCCACGATATTGACGTGGAGCTCCTGACCGCCGGTAAATACAAACGAACCTTGACCGTGTTGGGTGAAAATACCGAAGAGGGAAAAGCAAAGTTCCTCGAAGATTTAGAGAATACTCACCACTTATTCAAAAGCTATGTGGCTGAGCGGCGTCCCGCCATGGACATTGAAACGATTGCGACAGGTGAGATTTGGTACGGCAGCGAGGCCTTGCCCCAGCTGCTTGTTGACAGTGTGGGTACCAGCGAAGCTTATCTGGTTGAGCGTATGGCCGAGGCGCGTGTCTTTACAGTCAAGCCCCCTAAAACAGTGACTCGTAAACTTGGTTTGGCAGTTTCGGAAGGCGTTGAAAAAGCAGCCCTCAAAGCGCTTGGCTTGATCGACGCCGCTGGTTGGCAACGGCGCTGAGCATCGTTCTGAGCTGTGGTTAATAGCTGTGGTTAATAGCTATGGTTCTTGTATCACTATTAGCGATGTTGAAAAGTATAAAGCGCCTTATGCTGCGTAGTGGTGTGCCAAGGTAGCAATCACTGCCTTGGCGCTCTCACTGCTCAGCGAGTAATAGATAGTTTGTGACTCCCGCCGGGTATCGACGAGTTCATCACGTCTCAAAATGGCTAAGTGTTGTGAAAGCGCCGACTGGCTTAATGCAAGTTGTTGGTTAATCTGCGTCACTGACAACTCTTTTTCGGCAAGTAGGCAGAGTATTTGCAGGCGTTTTTCATTGGCCAGCGCTTTTAGCAGGTTAGTCCCTGCCTCAATAGCGCGACAGTTATGTTCAAGCAGACGTGTAGCGGCGCTTGTAGAAGCAGACATAATGATCTCCTTGCCTACACTGTTACTTCAGCGTTTTTATGAGCATTGTTATACGTTGTATTGGCATCATCGCGTCGCGAGGATCAAGTTGTTCAATGATCATTAATTTAGTGAGTTTTGTCCAAGCCGTTGTTTAACGATTAATCAATGGTAGGCAGGAAGCTACTTTCTTGTCGACAATGCTATTGGTCGGGTTGCTACTTTAGTCGCTTTTTAGCCCATAGTATCAGGGTGAGACGGCGATTTACTTTGTACAGTGTCAACAATTATCTTGTATCGTCATTACAATAAAGACAGAGACACCATGAGCCACTACCAACATACCTTTCAGCAGTCGATAGAACATCCAGAAACGTTCTGGGCCGAGCAAGCCAAACGAATTCCTTGGTATACGCCACCTCAAACCATCCTCAGCTACGATGAGCAGCAGCATGCGCGATGGTTTAGCGATGGTGAAATGAACCTTTGCTACGCTGCACTTGATTACCACGTTGAAAATGGCCGCGGTGATCAGGCTGCGATTTTCTGGGATTCGCCCGCCGCCCAGGCCAAGCTCACCATTAGCTACCGGGATATGCGCGACAAAGTGGCTTACTTTGCGGGGGCGTTGACGCAGTTAGGGGTGGAGAAGGGTGATCGTGTGGTGATTTACATGCCAATGATCCCCGAAGCGCTGGTGGCTATGTACGCCTGTGCCCGGCTAGGGGCCATCCACTCGGTGGTGTTTGGTGGTTTTGCGCCTCACGAACTGGCAGCACGCATTGAAGACGCCGAGCCCAAAGTGGTGGTGGCTGCGTCTTGTGGCATCGAACTAGGCAAAGTGCTGCCGTATAAACCGATGGTGGATCAAGCCATTGCGTTAAGCGCCCATAAACCGGATGCCTGTGTGGTTTATCAGCGTGAAGCGCACCATGCAGCGCTGGGGGCAAACGATCATGATTGGGAAACACTGGTCGCTAAGGCGCCGTTTGCCGACTGCGTGCCCGTGAAGGGCACCGACCCGCTGTATATTCTCTACACCTCTGGCACCACCGGTAAGCCCAAAGGTGTTATGCGCGACACGGGTGGTTATGCGGTGGCATTGGCTTACTCAATGCAAGCGATCTACGCCATGGAACCAGGCGAGGTGTTCTTCACCGCGTCTGATGTGGGTTGGGTAGTCGGGCACTCTTATATTGTTTACGCCCCCTTGTTGCTGGGCTGCACCAGCGTGGTATACGAAGGCAAACCGGTCAAAACACCCGATGCGGGCAGCTTCTGGCGCTTGATAGAGGAGTATCGGGTGAAGAGTTTCTTTACCGCGCCCACGGCGTTTCGCGCGATTAAGAAAGAGGATCCTGATGCCAAACTACTGCAGAACTACGACATTAGCAGCCTTAAACATCTGTATGTGGCCGGTGAGCGGCTCGACCCACCTACATTTCATTGGTTGGATGATCTTCTTGACGTGCCGGTGATCGACCACTGGTGGCAGACCGAAACCGGCTGGCCCATCGCGGCTAACTTGCCAGGTATCGAACCGATGCCGACCAAAGCGGGATCGGCGACGTTCCCCGTTCCAGGCTTCAATGTTCAGGTGCTCAACCGTGATGGTGAGCAGGCTAAACCCATGGAGCAGGGCAGTGTGGTCATCAAGCAGCCCATGCCGCCCGGTTGCCTGACCGGCGTGTGGCGCGACGAGAAGCGCTTCCATTGCGCTTATATGGCGGCGTTCCCCGGCTACTATTTAACCGGGGATGGCGGTTATTTTGATGAGCAGGGCTATCTCTTCATTATGGGCCGCACCGATGATGTCATTAACGTGGCAGGGCATAGACTCTCGACCGGTGAAATGGAAGAAGTAGTCGGTGCGCATCCTGCCGTTGCCGAATGCGCGGTCATTGGGATTCATGATGACCTGAAAGGGCAGCTGCCGATCGGCCTAGTGATTCCTAAAGATGGTTTTGATGGCGATGAAGCGACGCTGGAGGCTGAACTGATTGCGCGGGTTCGCGAGCATATTGGTCCGATTGCCTGCTTCAAGCAGGTGTTAGTGGTCGACCGCTTGCCCAAAACCCGCTCGGGCAAGATTTTACGCAAGCTGTTGCGCACGATTGCCGATGGTAAAGAGTTTAGTATTCCTTCCACTATTGATGACCCCACTAGCCTAGCGGATGTTCATGCCGCCATGCGCGAACGCTCAATAGGCGCTGCAGACAAAGCCACGCCGCTGGATTAACGAATCGAAAGCACAAGTCGCCCGATAGTGAGGGCGGCTTTCATCTTTCGGCTTTTTTATGCTCTAACTTTTAATAGCCTGACTTTTAATACCCTGCAGAAGCCGTATAATGCGCTCCCCAGAATAGCGTTCGCTAGTTAAAACTGATTTAGCGATGTGCTTACTACCTCGAGGGTTCCCTAACCCCTCTTATCTGTTAAAAAAAGGTCGATCCGCATGTTTGCATTGAGTGAGACTCAGCACCGCCGTTGCCTACTGGTAATGGTGGCTTTTCATATTGGCATTATTGCCGCCAGTAACTATCTTGTTCAGCTGCCGTTTACGCTGTTTGGCTTTCATACCACCTGGGGCGCGTTTAGCTTCCCGTTTATCTTTTTAGCCACCGACCTAACGGTTCGCCTGTTTGGTAAAGGGCCGGCTCGATCGATTATTCTGCGCGTTATGCTACCTGCGCTGCTGGTCTCCTATGTGGTGTCGGTAGTGTTTCCCCGCGGCAGTTTTGCCGGGGTTGAAGCGCTTTCGGAGTGGAACCTGTTTGTCGCCCGCATTGCGCTCGCCAGCTTCTTGGCGTATGTGATTGGTCAATTACTGGATGTTCAGGTGTTTGACCGCTTGCGCCAGTGGGCCTGGTGGGTGGCGCCTGTTTGTTCGACGGTGCTGGGTAATCTGGCGGATACCTTTGCATTCTTCTCGGCGGCGTTCTATAACAGCCCAGACCCGTTTATGGCCGCCAATTGGATGGAAATTGCCGCCGTGGACTATGCGATCAAACTCGCCATTAGTCTGCTGTTCTTCCTGCCGCTGTATGGTTTGTTGCTAGCCTGGCTGACGCGCCGTTTAGTGGTCTGGACAGGTCAAGTGGATACTGCACCCCATACGGCCTAATCGTATAAAGTCCACCATAATCGCCAAGGCTTAGGAGCAAGCAGATGAACGTTGCCACTGTTGATTTGCACTTTATCGATATGCCCGCCGACGATGCCGCGACGGATGCCGCGCCGCTAGTCGTGATACATGGCTTGCTGGGGAGTGCTGATAACTGGCGTTCGCATTTAAAAGTATGGCAGCGTAGCCGCCGAGTGATTGCGCTTGACCTACGCAACCATGGTCGCTCCCCCCATGCCGAGGGAATGCGTTACGCCACTATGGTGGATGATGTGCTTGCGCTAATGGATAAGCTCTCGATTGAGCGCGCGCATGTGCTTGGCCACTCCATGGGCGGCAAGGTGGCGATCAGTTTGGCGCGCTTGGCGCCTGAGCGAGTGGCATCATTAATGGTGGCCGATATCGCTCCCGTGGCTTACGAGCACGGTCACGATGATGTGTTTGCCGCGCTGGATAACGTGCGCCAAGGGCAGCCCAAAAACCGTCGTGAAGCCGATAACCTGCTGGGCGAACATGTCGATTCCCGACCAACACGCTTGTTTTTAGCCACTAACCTGATACGCAATGAAGACAACGTGATGGCGCTACGCGTTGGGCTGGATCATATCAAGCAGGGGTATAGTGACATTATTGGCGTGCCGGATGGCGAGCAGCCCTACGAAGGCCCAACGCTGGTGTTGCGGGGTGGCGATTCCCACTACGTGGCAGACGATATGCTACCTGCGTTGCGCGACGTGTTGCCCCGTGCCCGCGTGGTAACGCTCAAAAACGCCGGCCACTGGCTACATGCTGACCAGCCAGAAGCGTTCCAGCAAGCCGTCATGGCGTTCATTGACGCTCAATAGGGCAGTCTTAACCGAGCGGGATGACCGTTAGGCCATATTGTTCCGGGGAGCGCAAAAAACGGTTCAATATACGGTAGCTATCTACATCAAAGCTTGCGGAGGCATCGGCCAGGGTTTTGGCCTTTTTAAGGCTTGCCGCGCTGCCCAGGTAGCACCATTGGCGAATCACGTGCCAAGCAGGCGCTGTGCTATTCGCTGTTTGCTCTTCAATGGCAATACTGCCTGGCCAAGGCCACACATTAACCTGTAGCTGCATGAGCGCCGCCTTGGCTCGCTGAGTGTGCTGTGCAATCGACTCCTGGCCATTACAAGCGCCGAGGCACTTCCCCACCTGATTGGCAAAACAGCGGCCCTTACCTTTTTCAAGCCCCAGTACTCGCGGGCAGAGCTTTTGTTCTTCGGCAACAGCTCTTAATGTGTTCTTAGCCTCTCGTGCATTGCGGAACAAACCGTACAGTGCGCCACTGATTGGCAGGCTCATGGCGCTTCCGCTAAGGAGTTCAGGGTAGTCGGCTTCTGCCTTCCAAAGCCAGGTGGTTAGCTTGCGCTGCTTGCGTAGCTGCCGGTTCATAATCGGCATTAACGTTTTCACCAGTTGCGCCTCACGCAACTGGGCGCCTAAGTCGCCAGCGGTTTCTTCCCATTCGATATGTTGCACCTGCTGAGCTAGGCGCATCTCTTTATCGTCCTGGTGATCACGCTGAAAGTGGCCTAGTACGCGGCTGCGTAGATTGACGCTTTTGCCCACATACAACGGCAGCCGATTGTGACCGTAAAACAGGTACACACCAGGGCAGGTGGGCAGCCCTTCAAGCTGAGCGCTGTCTAAATGGGCGGGCAGTGTTCGGTGGCGGCGCTCATCACCCAGAAGGTTCTGCCATGCTTCTTCACTGTGCTCAACTTGCCACGTTTGCCAGAGTGACCACAGGGCATCCACATCATCACCAGCCCGGTGGTGGCGGATAGGTGAAATGCCGTAGCGGTTAAGTAGCGCTTTCAGATTGTGCTGCTGCTCCTGAGGCGCTATACGCCGCGATAAACGCAGCGTGCATATCAACGAGGCGCGAAAATCCTGCCCCGCGCGCTTAAACTCATTGCGCAAAAAGCTGTAGTCAAAGCGCGCATTGTGAGCAACCAGTTGCCCGTCGCCCAGCCACTCACGCAGTGATTCGGCGATGTGGGTAAACCGTGGCGCCTCCCTCAGCATATCGTCACGAATCCCTGTGAGCTGAGTGATTTGCGCGGACAGTTTGCATTCTGGGTATACCAAGCTCGACCAGCGATCGACCAGCTCACCGTTAACGACTTTCAGGGCGGCGATTTCGGTAATTCGGTCGCGGGTTGCCCGGGTGCCGGTGGTCTCAACATCGACAAAGATTAATGCTGTTTCGCTCATGCGTCGCCAACGTAGTGAGAGAGCTTTCGGTATGTGATGATAAGCGGTATGTGATTATAACGTGTGCGGATCTACCGCTAAACGCGATACTGGCAATACCTCGCTGGTAATGCCCGTTTGCTGCAAGAAAGTTTCAAAGGCGGCATACCGTCGGCTATCTAGTGCTGCTGGGTTAAGCGCCATGCGTCGCAGGATGTCCTCCCAGGCTCCAGCATTAATGTCATTATCGAGCACCGGGTGGGTACTAATGAGCAGCTCCCAGGCAGCATCAGGATTGTCGACGATCCAGTGACTCGCCTGCTCAAGGGCAAGCACAAAGCGAGACCACGTATCGGCGCGGCGGGCAAGGGTATCGCTATTGGCCAGCACTACTAAGCCGTCACTACGGGGAATATCCAGCTCATCGAAACGAATGATGTGGGTGTTAATCCCTTCCGTTGCTAGCTGCTGAGGAAGGTAGTGATAAAAACCATCCGAGACCGCGTCGATTTGGCCTTCTCGCATTGCTCGAATTGGGTCGAAGTGTAGGTTGACCGGTGCTGCGAAATCATCGGTTTGCTGAACTGAGCGGGGTAGTAACCGAGGAATACTCAGGTCGCGGCCTTCGCCAGTGGTATAACCGTAATGTAACCCTGCCAAGGTATTTTCAGTTTCCGCTTGTTCTTCCCCCGTCACAATGACCGCCGTAAGCGACGTTTCAATCAGTGTCGCAATCCGGATAATCGGTGCGCCGTTATGGGCTTGTAGATGAAGCAGCGGCTGGCGCGTTAACGCTAGATCAACCTCGCCTGCGGTTAGCAGCTTGATGGCGATGGAAGGGTCGGCCGGTGACTGAATCTCTACCTCAAGCCCTTGATTAATATACAGGCCTCGTTCTTTCGCAATCACCAAGGCAGCGTGCTGTGGGCTTAGGTACCAATCCAGCATCAGCGTCAGGTGTTTAACCGGCGGTGGCTCAAGAGGCGGGGCCGGGGCAAGTGCCATAGTGGGCGCTGCTTCGGTATCACTTTCAACGGGTCGCCATAGGCCATCCGGCACCTCAACGTCGGCATCCAACGTTAGGGGGGCGGTTTCTTGACTGCTTTCTCCACTCTCTTCATTTGCGTAACTAGCTGAATTAAAAAATAATAACGTAAAGATGAGGCTCAACAGAACAGGGTGCCAATAGCGTGACAGGCAGCGCAACATAGTCAGTAACTCCAAATGTTGTAACGGCGAAGTGTAGCCGCCCAGGAAAGCTTCTGACTAGCCCTTTAACCACAAGGGCGCGCGGAGAAGACACAGTAAATTCAACGGTTACATGTAATAATAGCGCTGTATTGATGTAGAGACGGAGAGTCATGGACGCAATTTATATGTTCTTTTTGGTAGGCGGCTCGCTGATGGCGCTCAGTATCTTGGCCAGCCGCTTATCGTCAATGATGGGTGTGCCACTACTGCTGATCTTCCTTGGGCTAGGCATGCTAGCGGGTGAAGAAGGCGTGCTGGGTGTTGTGTTTGATGACTACTCCATGGCTTTTGCAATCGGCCATCTCGCGCTCGCCATGATCTTGTTAGACGGTGGCTTACGTACTCGCCTCAAAACCTTCCGGGTAGGTTTTAAGCCCGCACTTTCTCTCGCGACCTTTGGGGTCTTTATCACCAGCGCCATTGTTGGCGTGATCGCGATGTGGATTTTTGATCTCACCATCGTGCAGGGCCTGTTGGTCGGTGCCATTGTCGGGTCTACCGATGCCGCCGCGGTGTTCTCAATGCTCAGTGGTCGCGGGGTCAATCTTAACGAGCGGGTAGGGGCCACGCTTGAAATTGAATCGGGTACCAACGACCCGATGGCGATTTTCCTAACCTTGATGCTGGTAGAACTGTTAGTTGGCGATATTGGTGGCCCCACCGAAACGCTGCTGTTTTTTATTGCCCAGTTCGGCATTGGTTTAATTGTCGGCCTGGGTGGCGGCTGGCTGAGCGCTAAACTGCTGCGCTGGCTAGACTTGGCACCCGGTCTATATGCGATGTTGGCATTAGCGCTTGGCTTCAGTGTATTTGGCCTAACCAGTGTACTGGGAGGGAGCGGCTTCCTGGCCATCTACTTGGCCGGTTTGATGATTGGTAATCAGCCGGGGCGCCACCTCAACTTTATCCTCCCTGTTCACGATGGCCTCGCATGGCTTAGCCAGATTGGTCTGTTCCTGGTGCTTGGCCTGCTGGTGACGCCGAGTGAGCTGTGGGATGTGGCACTGCCCGCTGGGTTAGTGGCGCTGGCGCTTATCTTTATTGCGCGCCCCTTGGCCGTGCTGATCACTATCAAGCCGTTCTTTAAGTTCCGCTGGCGGGAAACCTTCTTTATTGCCTGGGTCGGTTTAAGAGGGGCGGTGCCCATCGTGCTGGCTATCTTTCCGGTGATTGGTGGGGTTGAAAACGCTTCACTTTACTTTAACGTCGCGTTTGCCGTGGTATTGATGTCGCTACTGATTCAAGGCGGCTCGCTAACGCTGATGGCCAAGTGGTTGAAGGTAGAAGTGCCGGTAGGCACCGTGCCTAACCGACGCGGCCCGCTGGGCATTTTGCCAGAAAACGATTTTGAGCTATTTGTTTACGGCGTAGAGAACCAGGATTTGGAAGACGTGCCTATCCGGCTTCTCCGCTTCCCATCCGGGGCGCTGATTTCCGCGCTGTTTCGCAACCACACCATGCTTCACCCCAAGGGCAGCACGCGCTTAAAACTTGGGGACGTGATTTGCGTTATCGGCCGCTCAGAAGACCTGTACTCCCTTAACCGGCTGTTTAATGGCGATGCCAAGCTCAAGCAGGAGCGTGCCTTCTTCGGCACGTTTACCCTGGATGGCAGCGCACAAATGCAGGATATCGCCCAGGCCTATGGCTTAACGCTAAGCCCCGGTGAGCAAAACATGACCCTGGCTGAGTTTATTGCCCTACGCGTGGGTGGGCACCCGGTAGTCGGGGATGACGTAGACTGGCACGGTATTCATTGGGTAGTCAGCGATATGGAAGGCGGAAAAATTACCCGTGTCGGGTTACGTTTGTACTAAAGGCGTTGACTTCCAAGGAAAAGCTGTTATTATACGCACCCATAAGCCGGAGGGATGGCAGAGCGGTTGAATGCACCGGTCTTGAAAACCGGCGTAGGCTAATAACCTACCCAGGGTTCGAATCCCTGTCCCTCCGCCAAGTATTACGAATAAGCCGCTGATTTCAGCGGCTTTTTTGTGTCTGTAATTTAACCGGCCCATACCCCAGCCCATACTTTGGTTTTGGCTCTCATTGGGCAAAACTGAACTGTTTTGGACGCTGACTCCCTTACTGCTGATTCTTTGTTACTTACCCTCGAACCATAATTCATTAAAAGCTGTATGCGTGCACGCTCGTGAGAGGTGACACTGGCGGCCTCAAGTTCCAAGTGCAACACTATTGAAGAGTGCTCGGGCCGGCGACGGATTTCTTGAGCACCTCGGCGTAGACTTCCAGTGGCGAGCGCCAATCCAGTGTCTTGCGCGGCCGTGTATTGAGTGAGTCGGCGATCTCGTCGAGTTCTTCCTGGCTGTAGACCGACAGATCCGTGCCCTTTGGCAAGTACTGTCTCAACAGCCCGTTGGTGTTCTCATTGGAACCCCGCTGCCATGGGCTATGCGGGTCGGCAAAGTAGATCGCTGTCCCCGTCTTCTGAGTGATCTCGGCATGTTTCACCATCTCTTTGCCCTGGTCATAGGTCATGGACAGGCGCAGGGAGCGCGGCACCTCATTGAGCTTGTCGCTGAAGCCGACAGCCGCCGCTGTGGCCGTGGTGCCATCCACTTTCGCCAGAATCACTAAACGCGTCGTGCGCTCCACCAATGTACCAACGGCAGAGCGATTGTTAGCGCCCATGATGAGATCCCCTTCCCAGTGGCCGGGCATCAGGCGATCTTCGATTTCAGGCGGCCGCAGATGGATGCTCACCAAGTCTGGAATCTGTTGTCGCCTATCCTTGCCACGGCTGCGAGGGCGTCGTTTACCTTTACCCTGGCGCAAACAGGCAATCAGCTCTTTCTTGAGCGAGCCGCGCGGCATGAGATAGAGCGCATTGTAGATGGCTTCGTGCGAGACGTGGCGGTCAGTATTATCAGGAAACATACGCTTTAGTGTGCGGGCTATTTGCTCTGGTGACCAGTACTTGCGCAGCAGGTAGACCACCAGTTCGAACAGCTCACCGTCGAGAGGAAGCTTCAAGCTACGGCGAGGCCGACAGCGGGTCAGTCGGGCGCGATGTCCAGCGAGGCTGGCGTCATACGCTCTGTTAGGGCTAACAGTATGACGCACCAGTTCTCGTGAAATAGTACTGGGCGAACGCCCTAACTGACGGGCGATAGCGCGAATCGAGTGGTTAGCCCGCATCAGCATGATGGCGGCTCGGTCTTCGGCAGAAAGATGGCGATAACAGTGAGTCATGGCAATACCCTACCTGATAGGTTAGGTGTTGCACTTGGTCATTGAGACCGCCACTCTCTTTTCATTAAGATACTGTCTTCTTAAGAATTATGAGAAATCTCGATTGTCCGATATCGACCCTCAGCGGACGTTCTCTGAAACCGTAATTTGCTGGAGTTTTAGCTAACACTGCTCGTTTTTCTGGTGACGGTTGTAATATAAGTGCGCATATTTCTGGAAAAGTATGCTGTGAGTCGTTAGTAAAACAATGGTTTATAAAAAGGCGTTGTATGCTTATGCGCCATCCTGAAAAAATGGTCATAAAGTTAACGCGCATGAGCATTTTTCTAGCGAGCCCTTACGAGCAAAAAAGTATGCACTTTTTTCTATCAGTAGATTAGGGACCTTTTGGCAAGGTGAGGCTTCCCAGAAAAACGCGCATTCGCATGAATAAAACTGTTATAACTTTCACCAAAACTTAGAGCATATATGAATTCAAAATTATCTGGCACTCAATTGGTAAACCTGAAAAACTCGGTAGTTGAGGATTTCGATGCCTCTAATTGGAGGGAGCTAGGTGCGCTCACAAATACATTAGATCAAGTTGAAAGCCATTCTAGATTGTTAAGGAGCCTTAGCTGGGGCGATGAAGACTATGATGGCCTTGACTTAACGTTTCTAAGGAAGATGATTGGCCCAAACGATGAAAATCTTGGTATCGTCCAAGACTATATCTCAAAGAAATGCACTATATCAGGTGAGGATATTTCAAGTGAGGCGAGTGCCGAAAGAAAGGTAGTATTCTCTCCAAATATCTTCAATCTCCCAGCTGAGGGCGTAGACCCGAATCTGGTTTCTGTAATGATGCCGTTTTCACCTTCTTTGAGACCTGTGTATGACTCGATTCAATCAGCGGCTCAACTACAGGGATTGATGTGCATGAAAGCGGACGATATATGGGATCATTCAACGATAATTCAGGATATATTTTCACTGATATTTCGCTCGTTTATTGTTGTTTGCGATTTTACAGGGAAAAATCCAAACGTATTCTATGAGGCTGGCATTGCTCATACACTTGGTAAGCATGTAATCCCCATTACGCAATCAGAGCAAGACATACCATTTGATCTACAACACCATCGATACATCAAATATTTGAACAATTCCGAAGGTCTTGCCGAACTTCAAAGATCTTTATCTTCCCGGTTTTCGACATTGAACGCGAAGCGAAATCCATCATGGTTATAACAAATGCGTCAATTAGGACGCTCGCAAGCTCGCGCCTATTACGCGGGTGTTAGGGCAGTCGAAGATTTGAGTATGTAAATATGCAATCGGCATTAGTAAATGATGAAAAAGTAGAGGCATTTTCAGGCGGCAGAGGAAATTGCCCCATTTGTGGTGCTGAGACTATCGCCAAATGTGGGCCACGAATAATGCATCACTGGGCTCACCACAGACTCAGAAATTGTGATCCCTGGTGGGAAAATGAAACTGCATGGCACCGGGAATGGAAAAACAAGTTTCCATTAGAATGTCGAGAGGTTTCACATGTGGCAGAAGATGGAGAGATACACAGAGCTGATGTTAAAACCCCAACAGGTATAGTGATCGAAATTCAACATTCCGCTATGACGGATGCAGAGAGGATATCCCGCGAAGAATTTTACCAAAACTTAGTCTGGATAATTGATGGAACAGTATTTCAAGATAATTTTGACATCTATCATATGTTGCCAGATCCAAACTCAGAATTAGCCCAGGACTTGGTTTGGAGTAAAGCTAAAAGACATATGAATGGCGCTAATGCAGGGCTATTTTTTCGGCTATCTGAAGCACTTGAAGAAGACCCTACTGTTACAAAAGCTACATTACGCGGCGGCTGGATTCATGGAATATATAACATTGAGGAAGAAGTAAAAAACTCCTACAACGGCTACCACCAATACGATTGGGTCAGGCCAAGAAAGACTTGGTTAGATGCAAAAAATCCAGTATATATTGATTTTGGTGACGAATATCTTGTGAAGTTGGATACATATGATGAATCTGGTCTTAAGTGTATCAGGTTAGTTTCTAAACGAAAATTTGTGCATGATGTTATGGTCGAAGATAAGGCGGAAAACATTGCTGCACGCTTTTATACAATTGCATCAGGCAGGCCCTAATAAAGTGCTGCTAGGTACAAACCTACGATACGCTTCGGTTTGCCCCAGAGCACGTTGTTAAATGCAAAGGAATCTCAGCTCCATGGAACAAATAGATTTTCATGCCCTCGATGATGCTCAGAAGAAATTTATGTTAGAGGTTGCTTTGGGTAACAAAGGGACGTGTGTTTCAGTTTCTGGAGGTATGTGCGGAGAGATTTATGTTTTTGATCAAGGTGAAAATGTATCACCTCGATATGTATGTGCAAAAATACCGATACCTCTTACAAACGCTTCCATTCAGGAAACGAATAAAAGGTTTGTTAATGAACTAAAGAATCAGCTTTCATATAACCACCAGATGTTTGTTCATTGGGCGTTTGATTTCACTGAGGTTCTTGGAAACCCTGTGGCACTATTTCGTTATTGGGGAGGAGACCTTGAGAAGGCGATACGAAAGTCTGAAATTTCTAGCGTGACCGAAAAGCTTTCAATAATGGTTTATGTTAGCAGTGGCTTGAGCCACTGCTATGAGAGCGGTCTAATAGCACATCAAGATTTGAAGCCTGCCAATATTTTTCTGAGGGACGTAAAAAACGAATTTCGTGGTTTACCTGATCTGGATATCTATAACTTGGCGCTAATCGCTGATTTCGGTCTAGCAAATGCTTTTCGAGACTCTTCCGTCTTTGGTGGTTCACGGCCTTATATGGCTCCAGAACAGTGGAGTGAATCTGAGCTTTCACATAAAACGGATATATTTGCGCTGGGGGTCATTCTCTATGAGCTTATGAGTGGTGGCTTCCATCCGGTTGGCATAAAGCTAAATGATTATTGGCCTCGACCTGTTGAGGGTAATAGTAAAAAGTGGACTAAGGCTGATGCTTGGAAAAAATGGGCTACGACTGCAAGTATAACTTTTGAGGGTATTCCTCCAATAGAGCCTGAGGTCCAATTACTTATTCATGACATGCTCTCAGTTGAAGCCGCCGATAGACCATCTATTGAGGAGGTCAAGATATCATTACTTGATATTATTAAACGTGAATCAAAAGAAAGCTTTGTTCAGTTAGAATTCCTTGTCAATTATTTTGAACAAAAGGCATTTACAGAATCTTTAAAAGACAGATGGCCATATTTGTGGGAAAAATGGGGGCAATTTCAAACAAAATTTGAAAAGTGCATTTAACAAGTTGCTGCACGCGGATAAATTACTCGGTACGCTCGCAATTTGCCGATGAGCAAAGCGTTATAGCAGATTCGACTAAAGGACCGATCTTGGCCGATTCTTGCCTCCCTTAGAAATATTACTGACTGATGTAGCCATTCACTACTAAGCAGTGTAAAGATCATTTTTTCGTTATGAAAACATCCTTCTGTTTCACCTTGATCGGTAAAGCAGAGGGAGGTCGCTTTAGGCTTTTTTACCTCGTCATGCGATCTAAAATGCTGTATTCATTCGAATAAAAATGATCCATTAAGCAATGCTTATGAAAGTTTTCTTTAAGCTGCTTCAAGGGTGCCATCCTTGAAGCAGTTGCAAGGTACTTACTGTTGTTCGATGTCGGAACAGATGGCTCGGGTCGCATCCTGCGTGGTCGCAGTGCCACCCAGATCCTTTGTTTGTAGGCCGGAGGCGGTCAATCGCTCTATGGCTGCCATAAGTCGCTCAGCTGCCGTCGTTTCCCCTAAGTGTTCCAGCATCATGGCAGCCGTCCAGAAGGCGCCCACGGGGTTGGCAATGCCTTGTCCGGCGATATCAAACGCCGAACCATGAATCGGCTCAAACATGGAGGGAAAAGCTCTTTCTGGATTTAGGTTGGCGGTGGGCGCAATGCCTAAACTGCCTGAAAGAGCGGCGGCCAAGTCAGACAAAATATCGGCATGCAGATTAGTCGCAACAATGACATCCATTGTCTCCGGCTTAAGCACCATGCGAGTGGTTGCGGCATCAACAAGTTCTTTATCAAACGTTACGTCAGGAAAGTCTTTTGCAACCTCGTAGAACACTTCATCCCACAGCACCATGCCGTATCGCTGGGCGTTGGACTTGGTGACCAAGGTTAGCTTTTTCCGGGGGCGACCTTGGGCGAGCTTAAAGGCGAAACGGTGAATGCGTTCTATCCCTTTTCGGGTAAATATCGCCACCTCCGTGCCGACCTCCTCGGGGTGCCCACGATGAGCACGGCCACCGTTGCCCGCATATTCACCTTCACTATTTTCTCTAACGATCACCCAATCAATTTTCTCAGCCCCTTTTAAGCGGCTATTAACACCAGGGAGCACACGGGCAGGGCGTACATTGGCGTATTGATCAAATCCCTGACAGATAGCGAGCCTAAGCTCCCACAGCGATATATGGTCGGGAACCTCTTGGCTGCCCACCGCACCGAAGTAGATAGCATCAAATGTTGAGAGCTTTTCCAGTCCACCCTCGGGGATGTATTCACCTGTCTCAAGGTAGCGCTGAGAACTCCAATCAAAATCTTCGAATTCAAACTGAAAATCGTCACTTTTTTGCGACAACGTTTCCAATACCTGCTTACCCGCCTCAATAACTTCAAGGCCTATTCCATCACCTGGGATAACGGCGACACGATGATTGCGCATATCTTAAACTCCTGCTTTTATGGATTACTTTGTTGTAAATTGTTGTGGCTGAGCGGAGAGGGAGTTAACCGCACCGCTCAACGAAGATGCTTATCGAAGACTTTCATAAGTTCACGTTTGTCCTCAAAACCAATGCCGGGCATTGCCGGGATGGCAACATATCCTCTCTCGATGGGGGTCGAGTCGGCGAAGCCGCCGAATGGCGCGAAGACCCTCGGGTAGGACTCGTTTCCTCCCAGCTTGAGGCCGGAAGCAATGTTGAGAGCGAACTGATGGCCACCGTGCGGAATACATTGTCTCGGTGACCAGCCGTGTTGCTTCAACACCTTGAGCATGCGCAGGTATTCCACTAGGCCGTAGCTAAGAACCGGGTCCATCTGCAGAATGTCGCGATCGGCGCGCATGCCGCCATAACGCAGCAGGTTGCGAGCATCCTGATGAGAAAATAAGTTCTCGCCGGTGGCCATGGGGGGCGCATAGTGCTCACCCAACTGCTGCTGCAAGGCGTAATCGAGTGGGTCACCCGCCTCCTCATACCAACGAACCCCATAGGGGGCCAGGCCCTCGGCGAAGGCCAGCGCGGTCTTGAGATCGAAGCGGCCATTGGCATCGACGGCAAGGCGCGAAGCGTCACCGACGACCTCGATCGCCGCCTCGACCCGTTCAAGGTCCTCGGCTAAGGGGATACCGCCGATCTTCATCTTGGTGCAGGTGTAGCCAAGGTCGAGATAATCACGCATCTCGTCCTTGAGGGCACTGACCTGCTTACCTGGATAGTAGTAACCGCCTGCTGCATAAACCGCTACTTTCGCATCGGCCGTCCCATCCCCATGACGCTCGGCCAGAAGTTGCGCCAGGGACTTGTTCTCCGCCTTGGCGACGATGTCCCACACAGCCATGTCGATGATGCCCACCGCCACCGAGCGCTCACCGTGCCCACCCGGCTTCTCGTTGGCCATCAACACGTCCCATACACGGAAAGGGTCTAGGTTAGTGCCGCTATCATCGAGCAGAGCTTGTGGGTCGGCTTCACGAAGGCGGGGAAGGAAGCGCTCGCGTAGTAGCCCGCTTTGCGCATAGCGGCCATTGGAATTAAAGCCGTAACCCACCACCTGACGGCCATCGACCCAGACATCGGTATAGATCGCTAGCACCGACACATCCATCTTGGCGAAGGAGATGTAGGCGTTGGCAATGTCCGAAGCGATCGACACTCGCGCCTCTCGAATATCAGTGATTTTCATGTATCACTCCTATTATAAGAACAGTCCCGTCGGCAGGCGCACATTGAGCACCTCCGTAAAGGTCAGGTAAAAGACACCGACCAGTACTAGGATCACCGGGGTCCACTTCAACATGCGTTGCCAGGTAACCGCTGTCTCCACACTGGCCAGATACCAGGTGAGCGTAAAGAAGGCGATCACCGTCGTTAGCAGGAAACCCAGGATCTCGACCACGCCCCACCACACAAAAAAGCCAATCATGACGGTGATCAGTCGCCGCGGACTGCCGGTAATCTCGATCTGGCGGCCACTCGGCTTGATAAACCCTTTGACGATCAAGGCGATCGAGATCAACGCGAGGACCAACAGAATGGCGCGTGGAAAGATGATACTCAGCCGCCCAATATCACCCCGCGGGAACCACAATACGGCGCCAAACACCAGACCGAGAGCACCTGAGGCGATATCGGTATTCAGACGCAGAATCATGACGAGCCTCCACTGTCATTAGCATCAACCTTATCCAATAGCCCCTTGCGTGCCAGCCACATGGGCACCAGCGCAGTCGCCGCGCCTAGCACGACTAGACCCGCAAGTACCATAGAGAGTGGGTTGCTCACCAACCTTAGCCAAGGAATCGGATCGACGACTGCCGCCATCAGCGTTTGGACATAGCCTTGCTCGGCTATCCCGCCGAGTATCAAACCAAGCACGATGGGCGCGGCCTGGATGCCGATCAACCGCAGGAAATACCCGGCCGTGCCAAGGATCAGCATAATCCCGACATCGAGCATGCTATTACGCAGAGCAAAGGTACCGAGAATGGTCACCATGGCGATGCTCGGTACCAGGAAGTAGTAAGGTGTGCGAATCACCACGCGGTGAATTACACGTCCCCCCAATAGCCCGACAGGTAATAGCATTAACGCGGCCAGCCCCATCGAGAGTATGAAGCCATTGGTCAGCACACCCGACTGAGTGAAGAGATCGAGTCCTGGACGCAGGCCATGCATCAGCAATACCCCGAGGATGATGGCATCAGGCGGCGCGCCGGGAATGCCCAACGTCAGTAGTGGTACCATGCTGCCGGCGACCATCACGTTATTACTCGATTCCGACGCCACCACGCCATCGACGTTGCCCTTGCCAAAACTTTTAGGGTCCTTAGAGAAACGCCGCGCTTCGTTATAGGCCACTAGGCTGGTGACATTGCCCCCGGCGCCGGGGATGATAGCGATGACCTGGCCGATCAAACACGAGCGGATAAGATTGGCCGGTTTGCGGAAGATATGCTTCGCAATCTTGCCGATGGAGACCTCTTTCTTACGCAGTTCGCCTCCGTCGGGCAGGGCGCCGCGTCCCTCCGCCGACATGGTCAGCAACTCGGGGATCACGAAAAGCCCGATCAGCGCTACAATCAGCTCGATGCCGCCTTGTAATGGCGGGTAGCCAAAAGTGAAGCGACTCTCACCGCCGACTGGCGATACCCCGATCGTGCTCAGCAGGATGCCGATACAACCTCCCAGCAGGCCTTTAAGTAGGGAGTCGCTTGACAGGCTGGCGACTAGTGTTAGCCCCAACATCGCCACCCAGAACATCTCCGATGGTCCGAAGGCGACTGCCAGCCGCGCAAGCGGCGGCGCGAGGATCAATAGGAATATGACCCCGACAATACCGCCCACCACCGAGGCGATGGTGGCCGCTGCCAGAGCCTCATAGGCACGGCCCTGACGTGCCATGGGGTAGCCATCGAAAGTCGTGGCAATGGACGAGGGGGTACCGGGGGTATTGATCAGAATGGCGGTGAACGCCCCGCCATAGATAGAGCCCATGTAGACTGCACCTAAAGCGATCAACCCCTGCAAGGCCTCCATCGAGAACGTGAAGGGCAGCAACATGGCAAGTGCCATCGTCGCCGTGAGCCCGGGCATGGCACCGATGAAAAGTCCCGCCGACACTCCGATCAGGACGGTCAACATGCTCTCAAAAGTCAGAAGGGAGGTCAGCGCCTCCAGTAACATATCCATGGGTCACCCTCCTGGTGGCAACGCGAACGTTGCCAGCATGGTGAAAAGAAAATAGGGGGCCCATCAAGGCCCCCGCGGAGGGAGGAGTGTTACTCGGCTTCTTCGAGGATCGGACCGTAGGCCTCGCGTAGCATGGCCATTACTTCATCAACTTCGTCACCGGTGATGTACTCCATCACGAAGCCCAACGGCTCCTGCCTTTCAGTGATTTGACGATTGGCTTCAGCGAAGGCTTCTTCTAGGGTAGCCACCACGTCATCGGGTGTGTCCTTCGGCACCGCGACACCGCGGTAGGCACCTCCGACGATATCGTAGCCCTGTTCCTTGAAGGTGGGCGCATCAGGCAGTGCCTTAACACGTTCCTCGGCGGCTACGGCCAACACCTTAACGCTATCGGCCATTTCAGTACCGAGCATGGTGTAATTAAAGATCCCGGCGACATGACCGCCTTCAAGCGCACCTTTAAGCGGCCCAGTACCTGAGAAGGGGATGTAGGTTAGGTTTATATCGGCTTCTTGTTCGAAGCGCAGCATGTCCAGATGGTTGGCACTATAGGTGCCACTGCCCCCCAGTGTGATGGCTTCGGGGTTTTCCTTAGCGTCCTCAATCAGGTCGTCCAAGGTGTCATAGGGGCTATCGTCAGAAACGATCAACGCATTGGGCGTTGAGTGGAAAAACGTCACGATTCGCCAGTCGTCAGTCGTGTAACCAGCATCATTACGCTGTATTGGCTGGCCGATGATATGGGGAATGTTCACGCCGATGATCTCGTAGCCATCGGGCTCGGCGTTATTCTGGAACTCGCTCCACGCCACGGCACCGCCGCCGCCTGGTCGATGCGTCACATTGACCGAAACGCCAAGGACGTCTTCAAGTACGGGTTCCTGAAAACGTGCTGTTACATCGGATTCACCGCCTGGATCGAAGGGAATGATGTAGGTGATGTCGTCTTCCGGGTACTCGGCCTGGGCCAAGCCAGCAACACTGAGGGCACTGATAGCCGTTACGGACAACGCAAGTGTCTTGTAGGTAAACGTCATGGAATGCTCCGACTTAGTTGTATTGTTTTATGTACGTTTCTTCGTCGTTATCGGTAGTTGCGCCAATGATAGCCGTGGTTATTGTTTTTATCGTACTCGGCTTGCGTCCTACCAGATCGTTACACACCACTATTTTCCAGCGTGAACAACCTTACTGTTCAAGCTAGTCGAGTTGTAAAAGTTGTCAAATTCCTATCCCTCAAAGACGCGTCGACGCGAACTACTCAAGTGATGCTGCATACAAAAAGCGGCACGTTCGGCATCTTCAGCGAGGATGGCATCATGGATATCACGGTGTTCGACTTGTACTTCGGGGACATGGCGCTCAGGGCGTCGCAAGCCAAGACCGCGCGCCATGTTCTGGCCATATGTGATGGCTGACTTAAGGGACAACAGGGTATCGGAGAAAAACCGGTTGTGCGTGGCGTGAGCGATGGATAGATGGAAGTTGAAATCGGCATCTACCCCCAGCGCATTGTCGCGGATACGCTGTTCAAGCAATGCCAGTGCTTGGGTCAGTGCCACGCGCTCCTCTTCTGTTGCCTTGATGGCCGCGAGTCGTGCGGCCTCGGTTTCCACGGCGATGCGAAACTCAAAGCAGCGTTGGATATCGGCTAGGCTTTCCAGCGGAGCGAACTCCAGCATGGCACGATCGGGGCGCCGCTGTACGAAACTTCCTGCGCCACGTTGCGAGCGAATCAGTGCATCATCGCGCAGTCTAGCCAATGCTTCGCGCACGATAGGACGAGACACGCCGTAATGAGATGCCAATTGCTCCTCTGATGGCAATCGTTCACCTTCACCGAATTCACGCTGAATAATTCGGTCGACGATATCACCGTAAACCCGATCGCTAAGCTTCTGGCCCTTACCATCCGGCCTCTCGTTGGAGGGCGCCGTCGGCGAGACTTTTTCCACGGATGAAGGCATGCACGTTCCCCAAGACTGTTAGTCGTCACTGTTAATGCAACAACAGCATACGCCAGCAGAGTGTTATGCCTCCATCCCCAGAGCGATTCAATCGTTGGTTGAAGTACAAGGGTTTGGTCCTGATATCTCTAGGCTGATGCGATTCTTATTCTCAAAACAACTTTCCTAAATCCTAGGTGTAATGAGATGGGGGGGGAAAGTACATGGAACAAACTCCATCGAATAGGTGATCCGGTTTAGCTCTATTTACACACGCCTTGTGCTAAGGTGAATTAACGTAATGGCAAATATCGACCCAGAGCAGCCATTCTTGGAAATGCAGCAGGAGCGCGAATTTTGGCTATACGGCCTAATGGGAATGAACATTCCAAATAATCATAGGCTTGGGTGAATTTGGTAGGCTGCATTTGCCGGAAAAAAATGCCAGCACGTTCATTCAATCATAGAAGGCGCCGTCTAAAACGCTGTTATGCATTATAGTTGCGCTCGTTCGAAAGAATGGTAGTATTGCATTGCGTCTATAGCTCAGAAGGGTGAGAGCGCACATTAGGCTTGTACTAATGTGAGGTCGCTGGTTCGAGTCCAGCTAGGCAAAGTGCATTTAATAGTTAAAGTGTATTTTGCCTAGTATATTCGGAGAATTTCGTGCCTACTGACAACAGTAATACATCTTCCATACCTCGAAGTATTTTCTCAATTCAGACAGAGAACGTTAGAGAGCTTGAAAAAGCTTGGGAGCAAGGCAATCGCCTTGTAAATGAATCCCTTAGATCTAGTGATCAAGCATCTATATCTATCCAAACTAAGTTAATGGCTTTGCTTTTTTCTGCTTATACTGAAGCAATTTTCTCTAAGCTTATTCATACTCCAAGTGCTCTAAATCAACAAGAAATTGACTTGTTAAAAGGCAAGTTCAAGCAAAACTCTTATTTAGGATGGGTTGAATGCCTTAAGCTTGTTGTCAACAAGATAACCGCGAAAGATCAAGCGCACAAAGATCAAGTTATTTACGAGGTCAAAAACTTATTAAATACTTATATAAAAAAGCCTAACGAAGTTAGAAACCGGATGGCGCACGGACAGTGGGTAGTCGCATTAAATTCATACAACACTCAAGAAAATGAAGCAGTCACAGAGAAAATTAGAGATCTAGACATAGTTGTTCTTACAAGATACAAAAAATCATTTTTTTTAATGGCTCTTATTATTGAGGATCTCATCGAGTCTCCAGATAAAGCTCATGTCAATTCATATCAAAATAGCGTTGATAAATTTAATCGAGAGCAAGCGAAAATGGCATCTTGGACTTTACAAGGTCGCGTACAAAAATTGAAGCCCAAACCAACATTTTGTGAGAATTGTATAACAAAGTGATTATATTTGTTCCGCCCCTTTGGGGATCCACCGGACGGCTCACGCTGAGCGCGGCTCGCCGCATATCACGGCGTTACGTAACGAGGTCGAGCTATGGATGAGTCACTGTTGGCTTCGGAAATTGCGAGCAAAGTTATTTCGGAAACTCAGTTCTGGATTGCAGTCATAGGGTTGATAGGCGTAGTTATTGGCTCCCTTTTGACGATCTTCGGAAATATAGTCCTTCATTGGCTCAGAGAGAAGCCAAAGAATGAGTTAGATAAAAGCCGAGTGGCTATGCTCAAAGAAATGCTGGATGACGATAGGTTTCCTGAAAAGTGGCGACATCTATCCGTCTTGAGCGCCGTTGTAGGTACTCCTGATGAAGAGACGAAACGGTTGCTCTTCTTAGCCGGAGCTAGAGGGTCTGAAAAAGCAGATGGAAAATGGGGTTTGGTTCAGAATCACCCATTTCCCGGCCCGAAGTGATGTTACGTAACAAAGCAATTAAACTCGCTCCCTACGGTCGCTGGACGCTCGCTCCTCGCGCCGTTTATTGCGGGCGTTAGCCGAGAAGACGATGATTCCAAGTTTTGAAAATCGCGAACCAGAACAGATCATTACCGACAGTAACTATTTCGAATCGTCAGGACGAATTTACAAAGCGCTGTCATGGCTTGATTACGCCAAACGGACTAACAATATTAGTGCACTCGAATATGCTGCGCTGGAAACTCGGTTGGGAGTCGAGCAACTTCTTTTTGAGCAACTGGTGGTCGGGGTTGGTTCAGAACTAGAGCAAAAGGAATATAAAAGATGCAAGGGGAACGCAAAGCTTCTTGATCAGATTTTGAAACGGCTGATTCCACAATACGAGAAGTTGGTAGATTTCACGGTCGCCTTGGCGCCACAGGGTATACCAATATCGAAGTGGGACAATTCCCGCCTGATTGAACACAGCGGGAAAGTATCGAAATACCTTCATTGGTCTGGGGGCCTTGATACAACGGTTCAATCCGATGAATGGTTTAATTCTGGCGTCGACACAGTATCTCGGGCTGCTAAGTATGTTTGGGACACCCTCACCAACGGAAATACCGCAATCATGCGGATAGAGGATTTACAGCCCGAAATGCGGGAGCTGTGGGAGTTGTATGCAAGCGGTCAGATTACTCTTGAAAGTGCAGCCACTCGAGCTGACATCCTTGAACCAATGCTGCAAGAGCGGCTAACAAAGGGTTCCGGACACCAGAGTTAACGCGCCGTCGCCCCTGAGCCCTAGCGTTATACGAAAAAAGGTAGATGGTGAAGCGTGAATGAAGAGAACGCGAACGATAAGAAACAGCCTACGAAAAACAATACTCACCATCACTTGAGGATTCACTATCTCGTTATCACTTTCATCTATGGCATGGGTGCTTTTATCGCATATGCCATTCTATCTAGGCCTGAAAGCCAATCCAGCCTAGTTGCGCTGCTCTCTTCAGGAGCAATACTTGCAACCTTTGGCTCTGCCATAGGAGCAATCGGGCTAATTTAGCAGACTGATTTGCATGAACGAGTCCGCCAAAACGTTGATATTCTCTATAGAGATATCTTGGAACAGGAGAGTCCGTGGAGAAGGTGGCCTTTTCTTCCTCGATCCGCTAAAAGGCGTCTCCTTAATGGAGATCTGCATCAGGTGACTTTAAGCAACCCAGAAGTGACGTTAGATGTCGGGACACACGTTATTCGTATTCATCTCCCCACGGTAATGGAAGACTATTTTGACCTGCCATTGCTGGCTAATTTCTGGCCGCTATTAAGGTTTCGAAGTTCTGCGCACACCGTCTTGGGGAGAAAGAAAAATGATGAAAAAAGCGAAGAAACAGGTCTTTCTCCGTCAGATGAGTACATGGCTTATGAATGTCTTTTTGATATTTGGTCAGCGATTTTTAAGTTCCGAATATCTAGGTATATTATCCATCTTGGGTCAGGGTTTACGATTTTTGGTGCTCTGCTGGCTGGGTTTTATGCGGCCATCTTCGTATAACCAGGCGCTGCTGCCGAACAATTTTTCCGCGCCGCTCCAAAATTGCCGCAGAGCGCGGCGTTAAAGCGCTATATCAATGGTTCCTAAAAGACCGCTCCTGGCCGAGGCTGTGTGAAAACGTTAGATGAGTCCCGAGCCAGCCAAAAAGTGATCAAAAATGGTGCTCTCTCGCTCATCCTGAGGCTTCTCCATTATAAAACTTCTCTAGTTTTCGCGTACGGCAACTATATTCTGTAACGTTCGGGTGTTTTCACACAGCCTCGGCCGAAACAGGAAATTCCTGTATTGGTGCTACCGTTCTAAGCTGACATTCTAACTCGGTGTTACCGAAACCCCATAAACTGCTGGCGCAACAACTCAGAGAAATCTTAGAGCACCGCACTATGCATCCCAGTGAAATGAGTTGCTGTTCTTTAGGCAGACCTGGCAGATTTTGTCTCGATCAGTGGGGTGCATTGTATTGAGGGCAGAGTCTCTGCCTTCATTCAACGTTTTGTTTGTAAGCTCTTGATTACCTTTAAAAGTAATCTAGGGAAGCTTTCGTCTTACTTCACTCAGCTTATATTAATAATGGACCACGTATTTGCTAAACATATATGACTACGTATTCACGGATAATACTAAAGTATATTTCTTTTTAATCAGTTAGATACAACTAGATTTTAAAGGCATATATCCAACATTGTTGCATACGTATGCATTCTCTTCTATAACTTCAATTGGGCTTGAGCAGCATTGCAGAATCATGGCTGAGGCCCGTATGAAGCAACTGACCGACTACAACGACAATACGCACAGCGTTATTGCTGGATTACAACTAGGAGTGCTGTATGAAGCTTTTCCTTCCTCTCACATCTTTGGCCGCTGCCATCGCTTTGGCCGCT